>NZ_NEVP01000010.1:0-371523 GCF_002261315.1 Bordetella genomosp. 5 | reverse complement strand
TGAAACGCCTTCGCGCCGATGATAGTGAACATTCGTTTGTGAAAGTAGGTCATCGTCAGGCTTTTATTGCTCAAAACCCCACTGGCTCACGCCAGTGGGGTTTTGTCTTTGGGGCGACGCTTTACGTGATGCGCTGCGCCACCCGCAGCACACGTGCGGAGTGCGGCTCGAGGAGCATGAGCCAGGCGCTGCGTCGATGCGCCGCCCGACGAACACGGCACGCAATGGAGACTCGACGAACATGATGGATCTCACGTTTACCTGGAATCGTCTGGAAGATTTCAGCGCGCTCGCGCTGTACGACATCCTCCGGGCACGCGAATCCGTGTTCATCGTCGAGCAGCAGTGCGTGTATCAGGAGGCCGACGGCCTCGATCTCAAGGCCTGGCATCTGGCGGTGCGAACCGGCGACACACTGGTGGCGTATGCCCGCGTGGTCGAGCCTGGCTTGAAGTACGACGAACCGTCGATCGGACGCGTGATGACCTTGCCCGCGTTCAGACATCTCAAGGTGGGGCGCGCGCTGGTCGCCGAGGCGATCGCGTTTACCGAAGAGACGTATCCAGGCGCCGGCATCCGGATCGGCGCGCAAGCACACCTGCAGAAGTTTTATGGTGAGCTGGGCTTTCGCCCGGTCGGCGGCGTGTACGACGACGACGGCATTCCACACATCGATATGGTGAAGTCCCCGGCGGGCTGAACCAGGTGCGCGCCGGGCTCAGGACGCGACAGCGCGAGAGGGCAGGCTGGATTTAAGCCGCACGCGCTTGCGGTGACGCGGCCGGGGCCAGCAGGGCGTCGATCATGCTTTGCACGGCGCTGCGCAGGCGTTCGGGATCCTGGTAGATGCGCTCGATCACGACCAGGCCACGCATGAACGTGATCAGGACCTGGGCCGCCTGCGCCGGCGGCAAGGTGCCCAGCTGCGCTGGGCCCGCGGCCTCGAGACGCTGCCGGAACATGCGTTCCTGTTCGTCGATCAAGCTGGCCAGGGTGTCGCGGATGCGGGCGTCGATGTGGTCGCCGCCGCCCAGCGCGGTCTTGGTGCTGAGACAGCCGCGCGAGGGCGTACCCAACGTCATGGAACCGATCAGGAACTCGAAAAAGCCCGTGAGCGCCTGGCGCAGATCGGGATGCTCGAGGGCGCGGCGCGCCTCGCCCAGGAAGCGGGCACGATAGCGGTCGAACACGCGCAGGAACAGCGTCTCTTTGTCGCCATAGGCGTTGTACAGGGATCCGCGCTGCACGCCGGTGGCGGCCGCGAGCTCCTGCATCGTGGCGTCGGCATAGCCCTGTTGCCAGAACACCGACAACGCACGGTCGAGCACCGCGTCTTCATCGAACTGCCTTACGCCAGCCATCTCTGTCTCACTGAATATTTTCTGAAAGCCTCAGCCCAGTTTATACGCCATTCTTGTCATTGCTGTCAATCTTGACTAGTATGTCAAACTTGACTGGTATGTCAAAGATGCGACGTGCCGATATCGATCTCCGCGAGGCTTTATGTCTACCCCATCCGCAATCGCGCCTGCCACGCCTGCCGACACTGTCGATACGCGTCTGCTCTGGCGCTACATGTATGCCGGCGCCGGCGCCAGCCTGGCCAGCATCGGGCTGGCCCGTTTCGTCTACACGCCGCTGCTGCCGGCCCTGCTGGAGGCGCATTGGTTCTCGCCCGCGGATACGGTGTATCTGGGCGCGGCCAATCTGGCCGGCTATCTGGTGGGTGCGCTGGCGGGCCGACCGCTCGCGCGGCGCTATGACAGCGTGGCCGTGCTGCGCACGATGATGTTGTTGGTCACGCTCGCGTTCTTCGCCTGCGCGTTACCCCTGTCCGTGAGCTGGTTCTTCGGCTGGCGGCTGGCCTCCGGTATCGCCGGTGGCGTGATCATGGTGCTGGTGGCGGGCACCTTGCTGCCGCATGTGCCGGCGGGGCGCCGGGGGCTTGCCGGCGGCGCGATTTTTCTGGGCGCGGGGATCGGCATCGCGGCCTCGGGCACCTTGGTGCCATTGCTGCTCGACCAGGGGCTCGCCGCTACCTGGGTGGGACTCGGCGTGTTGTCGCTGCTGCTTACCGTGACCGGATGGCGGTGCTGGCCGGCGTCACCGGCGCGCACGCAAGCCAGCAGCACGGGCTCGGCCAGCGTGCCTTCCGAATCGGCGCGGCCGGTGATGGTGTTCTACGCGGAATACGGATTGGTGGCGCTGGGCTTCGTGCCGGTCATGTCGTTCCTGGTGGACTACGTGGCGCGGGGTCTCGGCGCGGGTGCCCACACCGGCGCGCTGTTCTGGATCATCTACGGCGCCGGTGCGATCGTGGGGCCGATGCTTTACGGCGCGCTGTCCGACCGGTACGGATCGGGACCGACCTTGCGCGGGGTGCTGGCCGTGCAGGCGGTCGTGACCGCCGGTCTGGTGCTGACCGACAGCTACGCGATCATCGCGGTGCTGACGTTCGTGCTCGGCACCTTTCCGCCCGGTGTGGTGCCGCTGGCGCTGGCGCGCGTGGCGCATGCGGTGCCGGACAACGCGGCCGTCCAGGGTCTGGTCTGGACGCGCGCGACGACGGTGTTCGCGGCCTTTCAGGCGGCCGCCGGGTATGGCTATTCCGCCTTGTTCAACCTCAGCGGCGGCAGCCATCGCGCGCTGTATTTGATCGGCGCGGGAGCCATGGCCCTGGCGCTGGTGATCGATCTGACCGCCGGGCGCGGCCGCAGCGCGCGGTAGCGCCGTGCGGCGTCGGGCGACGCCGCGCCGCCGTTGCGCGGCTCAGTTTTCGTTGGCGCCGGCCACGTATTCCTGGCGGTCGATGCCGTGGCGCTGCAGTTTGTCGTAGAAGGTCTTGCGCGGCAGACCGAGCTCGTCGAGCGTGGCACGTACGTCGCCGCCATGCGCGGCCAGCGCCTGGCGGATCTGCGCGGCTTCGTACTGCTCCATGCGTTGTGGCAGCGTCAGAATGGGGCCCGGCGCGGGCGCCGCGGCGGGCGGGGCCGGCGGGTTGAGCACGCCCAGCACGAAGCGTTCGGCGAAGTGGGCCAGCTCGCGGATGTTGCCGGGCCAGTCGTGCTCGCGCAGATGACGCCGCACCTGATCGTTCATCTTGGGAACCTCGCGCTGGAAACGCTGTGCGGCCTGGCCGACATAGTGGGCGAACAGCAGCGGGATATCCTCGCGCCGTTCGCGCAGCGGCGGCAGGTGGATCGTAACGACGTTCAGCCGATAGTAGAGGTCTTCGCGGAAGCGCTCGCGCAGCTTGGGATCGCCCAGGTCGACCTTGGTGGCGGCCACGACGCGCAGGTCGGCGCGGCGCACCTCGTTCGTGCCCAGGGGCGTGACCTGACGCGTTTCGAGGACGCGCAGCAGTTTGACCTGCACGGCGAGCGGCATGCTCTCGATTTCGTCGAGAAACAGCGTGCCGCCGCTGGAATGTTCGATGCGGCCGATGCGGCGCCGTTGGGCGCCGGTGAATGCGCCTGCCTCGTGTCCGAACAGCTCGCTTTCGATCACGGTTTCGGGCAGCGCGCCGCAATTGATCGCCACCAGCGGATGCGTCGCGCGGCGACTCAGCCGGTGCAGCATCGTGGCGACGACCTCCTTTCCCGTACCCGTTTCTCCTTCGATCAGCACGTCCACATCGGCATCGGCGATATGGCGCAGCGTTTCCTTGATGCGTTGCATGGCGGGCGTGACGCCGATGAACGGGAGATCGTCGGGTTCACGTCGCGCGGCCGCCGCCCGCAGTGCGCGATTGGCCAGCACGAGCTGGCGCTTCTCCGCGGCGCGGCGCAGGGCCGCCACCAGCTGTTCGCCGGGATAGGGCTTGGACAGGAAATCGTAGGCGCCGTCGCGCATGGCCTGCACGGCCATCGGAATGTCGCCGTGTCCGGTGATGAGAATGACCGGGATATCGGCGTCCAGGGCGCGAACCCGGGCGAAGAGTTCCAGCCCGTCGATACCGGGCATGCGCACGTCGGTGACGATCACGCCGTCGAAATCGGGCGTCAGGGCGCTGAGTGCGTCGGCGGCCTTGGCATGCGCATGCACCTGCATGCCCTGCAGGCGCAAGGTCTGCGTCGTGGCATGGAGCAGGTCGGGGTCGTCGTCGACGAGGATGACGGAAATCGGGGTGTCGGGAGTCGTCATGGCTGTGTCGCGGGTGGCACGGGGGCACGCCGCAGCGTGAGCGTGAATTCGGCGCCGCCGTCCGCGGGATTGCTGGCGTGCAGCGTGCCGCCGAACTCGGTGAGGATGTCGCGGGAGATCACGAGACCCAGCCCCAGGCCCTCGGGCTTGGTGGTCTGAAAAGGGGTGAAGAGTTTGGCCAGCACGCCGGGGTCGAGGCCCGGGCCGTTGTCGTGCAGGCGCAGGGCCACCGTGTCCGTGTGCTCGGTCAGGGTCAGCGAGATGGCCGGTGCGGCCGGGCCGGCGGGCTGATGTTCGAGGGCATCGAGCGCGTTCTGCAAAAGATTGACCAGGACCTGCTCCAGCCGCATGCGGTCGGCCAGCACGTCGAGGTGGGCGGGCAGCGGGTCGTAATGCAGCGCCACCTGCTGGCGCTTGAGCCGGGGGCCGACCAGCATGAGCGCGCCCTCGATGGCATCGGCCAGCCGCAACGGCACCACGTGCGCGGCTGCTTTGCGGGAGAACGTCCTCAGCTCGCCAGTCACGTTGCCGATGCGCTCGGTGAGCCGCGCGATGGTTTGAAGATTCTCCCGAGCCGGGGCGGGCTCGTCGCGCCGCAGGAATTCAGCGGCGTTATCGGCGTAGGCGCGAATGGCCGCGAGCGGCTGATTGAGCTCGTGCGCCACCCCTGCGGCCACCTGACCCAGCAAGGCCAGTTTGTTGGCCTGCACCAGTTCGTCCTGCATGGCGTGCAGGCGCGACTCGGTGCGTTGCCGCTCATCGATCTGTGCCAACAGCTCGGTGTTGGTGGCGCGCAGCTGGCGGGTGCGGGTCTGCACCTGGGTCTCGAGCTCCTGTTTGATGCGGGCCTGTTCGAGTGTGCGGCGCTGCAATTGATTGCGGCGGTAGACGAGAAAGACCGCCAGCGCACTGGCGCCGGCAAGCAGCAGCAGCACCGTGAGCTGCGCGTTGGTGGTCGCCCGTGCGACGGCGGCCTGCGTGGGCGCGAGGATGTGCAGGGTCCAGCCTGCCGTGCCCTGCACCGGCAGCGCCGAATGCAGCACCGTGGCGCCGGCCGGCAGGTTGCCGACGGATTCGCGCAGGCGGGCGAGCACGTTGCGCGGCGCGTCCGCCGTGACGGGCGGCTCGGACGAGCGCGAGGGCAGGGGCTCGAGCGGCAATGGCGTAAGCGGCGCTTCACCGAACTGCAGGCTCTCGCGCAGCGCCTGGACGCGGGCTTCAGGCAGGGAATGGAGCGTGCGGAATTGCCATTGCGGCACGTTGCCGATGAGCAGCACGCCCTGTTCGTCGGTGACGAACAGCGGATCGCCGAAGACCTGCCAATCGGCCTCGAGCGCGTTGAACTCCATCTTCAGCACGATCACGCCCGCCAATCGACCCGGCGCCGCGTCGATGCGGCGCGAGAGGTAGAGGCCGGGTTCGTGGCTGACCGTCCCTAGCGCGAAATATTCGGCCTGGCCCTGCGCCACCGCGAGGCGGAAGTAAGGGCGGAACTGGTAATCGACGCCGACGAAGGTGGCGGGCTCGCGCCAGTTGCTGGCCGCGATGGCCCGCCCTTGTGTGTCGAGCAGGTAGATCGCCGAGGCGCCGACGCCCCGCGCCAGCGCGTCGAGTTTGTCGTCGAGCCGCTCGATCTGGGCCTGGTCGCGCTCGCGCAAGGCCAGCAGCACCTCGGGGTCCTGCGCCAGCACCAGGGGCATCGCCCGGAATTTGTCCAGGCTGCTGCGCAGCGCCACGCGGTTCAGCTGGATGGCCGCATCGGTGCGGGCGGCCACTTCATCGAGCGCGCGCTGGCCGGCCCAGCGCGTCGCGGCGAACAGGGCCACGAGGGTCAGCGCCAGGCCCGCCAGCAGCAGCGTGGCGGTCAGGCCCCAGCGGCGCGGTGAGGCCGGGGCTTGAGGCGGAAGGGGATCTGAGTCGGGGCGCATGGAGATGGCCAGCAGGCCGATCACGTACACCGCACGGATGTGCGGAATTTCGCACAGTATAGCTTGTTCGCGTGCGGGTTTCCGCTCATGGGCACAGGCGTTCCTGTCGCCGCTTCGCGCAGAAGTTGAGTGTAATCAATGGCTTGCTTGAAATCCTACGAGTCGGTCGAAACTGGCACAGGCTTTGCATAAGAAAAGACGGTGCCGCGGCAACGTGGCTTCATAAACGTCAAAACATAACCGCCTGGAGAGTGGCCGCGTGGCTGCCCGAGGGTTTCTGGTGGGGACATCCCGATGATCGACATGGATCAAGGCGCCGGCACGCCGGTGCGCAAGCAGAAGTTCTATCAAATCCTGTACGTGCAGGTGCTGTTCGCGATTGTGGTGGGCGTGCTGCTCGGCTACTTCAAGCCCGACCTGGGCGAAGCCATGAAGCCGCTGGGCGACGGTTTCATCAAGCTGGTCAAGATGATCATCGCGCCGGTGATCTTCATCACCGTGGCGACCGGCATCGCGGCCATGAGCGACCTGAAGAAGGTGGGCCGCGTGGCGGGCAAGTCCATGCTGTACTTCCTGGTCTTCTCGACGCTGGCGCTCATCATCGGCATGCTGGTCAGCCACATCGTGCAGCCGGGTGCGGGTCTGCACATCGATCCGGCCTCGCTGGACCAGAAGCAGGTGGCCGATTACGTGACGAAGGCGCACGATTCGACCATCACGGGCTTTCTGCTCAACATCATCCCGTCGACGATCTTCAGCCCGTTCGTGAGCGGCGACATCCTGCAGGTGCTGTTCGTGGCCGTGCTGTTCGGCATCTCGATGGCGCTGGTGGGCGAACGCGCCAAGCCGATCCTGGACTTCCTGAATGCGCTGTCGCGGCCGGTGTTCAAGCTGGTGGCCATTCTGATGCGCGCGGCGCCCGTGGGTGCGTTCGGCGCCATGGCCTTCACCATCGGCAAGTACGGCATCAAGTCGGTGATCAACCTGGCCATGCTGGTCGGCACGTTCTACGCCACCTCGGTCCTGTTCGTGGTCGTGGTGCTGGGGCTGGTCGCGCGTTACAACGGCTTTTCGATCATCAAGCTCGTGCGCTACATCCGCGAAGAGCTGCTGCTGGTGCTCGGCACGAGCTCGTCCGAAGCCGCTCTGCCCACGCTGATGCAGAAGATGGAGCGCGCAGGGTGTTCCAAGTCGGTGGTAGGCCTGGTGGTCCCGACCGGTTACTCGTTCAACCTGGACGGCACCAATATCTACATGACGATGGCGGCGCTGTTCATCGCCCAGGCGTGCGATATTCCGCTCAGCCTCGGTGACCAGATCCTGCTGCTGCTCGTGGCGATGCTGAGCTCCAAGGGCGCCGCCGGCGTCACCGGCGCGGGCTTCATCACGCTGGCCGCCACGCTGTCGGTGGTGCCCACCGTGCCGGTGGCCGGCATGGCACTGATCCTCGGCGTGGACCGCTTCATGTCCGAGTGCCGCGCGCTGACCAATCTGGTGGGCAACGCCACGGCCTCGATCGTGGTGGCGCGCTGGGAAGGCGAGCTCGACCACGACCAGCTCGACGCCGCGCTCAACGGTCAGCTGCCGGACGTGGCGCCCGCCGTGCCCGAGGCCCAGCCGCATCTGCCGGTCTCGCATCAGCCTTCGCATCAGGCAGGTTGACCGCCTCCGCGGCCAGACCGCGGTGAGGATAAAAAAACCCGTTGCGCGCGCAACGGGTTTTTTCTTGGGGCGACGGCTGCGAGCGGCGCGCGTCAGGGGATGACGATGCCGGCCTCGCGCAGCAGCCCGGCGGTTTCGAATACCGGCAGTCCCATCACGCCGGTGTAGCTGCCGGAGATGTGGGCGATGAAGGCGCCGCCCAGGCCCTGGATGCCGTACGCGCCCGCCTTGCCGAAGGGTTCTCCGCTGTCGCAGTAGCGCTCGATGTCGTCCGCCTCGAGCACGCGCATACGCACCGTCGTGACCGACAGCGCTTCCGTGAGCGTGCCGGCATGAGCCAGGACGACCGCGGTGCGCACCTCGTGTTCGCGGCCGGACAGGGCGCCGAGAATCCGGGTCGCGTCGGCGCGGTCGGCCGGCTTGCCCAGCACCAGGCCGTCGAGAATCACGGTGGTGTCGGCGGCGAGCAGGGGGAGGGCGGGCAGATCGGACGCGGCCAGCCAGGCCATGCCGCGCTCGGCCTTGTCGCGCGCGGTGCGCCGCACATAATCGGCCGCGCTCTCGCCCGCCAGCTGCGGTTCGTCTTCGCCGGGTGGCGACGGGACGCGCAGCACCTCATGGGCGACACCGATCTGGGTCAGGAGCTCGCGGCGGCGCGGGCTGGCCGAGGCGAGGTATACGCGGGCGTCGGACACGGTCATGCGCGGTGATAAGGGTGATTGGTCATGATGGCCCAGGCGCGATAGAGCTGCTCCGCCAGCAGCACGCGCACCATGGGATGGGGCAGGGTCAGCGACGAAATCCGGATCATGCCCGCGCAGGAGGCCTTGAGCTCGGCATCCAGGCCGTCGGGGCCGCCCACCAGAAACGCGACATCGCTGCCGCCCGCGCGCCACTTTTCGAGCTGCTGCGAGAGGGCGACGGTGGTGAGGTCGCGTCCGCGCTCGTCGAGCGCGATGCGCAGCACGCCCGAAGGCAGTGCCGCGTCGATGCGGCGGGCTTCGGCGGCCATCATCTGGGCCGGCGTTTTGCCGCTGGTGCGGGGTTCGGGCTTGATCTCGCGCAGTTCGAGCGCGCAATCGGCCGGCAGGCGCTTGGCGTAGTCGTCCCAGGCGGTTTCGACCCAGCCCGGCATGCGGGTGCCGACGGCCGCGACGATCAGCTTCATCGGAAGCCGATCAGTACGGATCGGCGTCGGTCGGCGCCGGGCGGGACGATTCGGGCAGCAGCTTGACGCGCACCGGCTTGTCGCCCCAGATCTCTTCGAGGTTGTAATACTGGCGGATCGCGGGTTGCATCACGTGCACGACGATATAGCCCAGGTCGACCACGACCCATTCGCCGGTGTCTTCGCCTTCGACCGTCACGCCGGTCAGGCCCAGGGCACGGCCGCAATCGGCAGCGCTCGAGGCGAGTGCCCGGGTCTGGCGATTGGAGGTGCCGCTGACGATGATCACGCGGTCGAACAGACTCGTCAGGTGCGTCGTGTTGAACACCTTGATGTCTTGCGCCTTGACGTCTTCGAGGGCATCGATGACGGCGCGTTGTAGTTTCTGAATATCCATGGATGCAACTATAACCCGCCTCGCGCCGGGCTCAGGCCCGCCGCGAGGGTGAAAAGGGGATGAAAAAAGGGTGATAAAAACGGGGGCGGCCCCCGGGTGTCATTGGTACAGATCGTGGTGCGCGATGTACCGCGCCACGGACGGCGGCAGCAGCCCCTCGGTGGACTCCCCCCGCGCCAGCCGCCGGCGGATGTCGGAGGCCGAAATATCGAGCGGGGTGAACGGCAGCTCGCGCAGTCGTCCGCCCTGGCGGGCGAGCCAGGCGGCCAGCTCGGGCGGGGTCTTCAGGGGCGTGCCGGGGCGCACGGCCACGGCAAGCTCCACCAGGGTGGCGATCTCCTGCCAGTCGCGCCAGGTGCAGAAATTGGCGAGCTGGTCGGCGCCCAGCAGCCACGAATAACGCGCCTGACCGGGAAGCGCGCGGAGCGTGTCGACGGTGTAGGTGGCGCCGCCGCGTTCGATCTCGATCGGGTTGATCGACAGGCCGGCGTGGCCCTCGATCGCCAGCGACAGCATGGCCAGGCGGTGATCCGGGCTGGCGGCCAGCGGCGCGCGCTGCCAGGGGTTGGCGGCGGGCAGGAGCTGGACTTCGTCGAGGCCAAGCGCGGCGCGTGCCGCGTCGGCCAGCGCCAGGTGCGCCACGTGCACGGGATCGAAACTGCCGCCGAGCAAACCGATACGTTTCATGATGGCGCTCAGGCCCAGTCCCGCGGCTGCAGGAAGGGCGCCAGTTCGGCTTCGGGCGAACCCGGCTCGGGCTGCCAGTCGTAGCGCCAATGCGCCACCGGCGGCATCGAGAGCAGGATGGATTCGGTGCGCCCGCCGGACTGCAGGCCGAACAGCGTGCCCCGGTCGAAGACGAGATTGAACTCGACGTAGCGGCCCCGGCGGTACGCCTGGAAATCGCGTTCGCGTTCGCCGTAGGGCAGTGCGCGACGGCGCTCGACGATGGGCATGTAGGCCGGCAGGAACGCGTCGCCCACCGAGCGCATCAGCGCGAACGAGGCCTCGAAACCGGGCTCGTTGAGGTCGTCGAAGAACACGCCGCCCACGCCGCGGGTTTCGTTGCGATGCTTGAGAAAGAAGTATTCGTCGCACCAGCGCTTGTAGCGCGGGTAGTAGTCGGGGCCGTGCGGGGCGAGGGCGTCGCGGCAGGCCACATGGAAGTGGCGGGCGTCGTCGGCGTGAGGGTAGTAGGGCGTCAGGTCGAGCCCGCCGCCGAACCAGAACACGTCGGCTTCGTCGTGGCCCGGCCGCGCCGCCGCCATGAACATGCGCACGTTCATGTGCGTGGTGGGAATGTGCGGGTTGCGCGGGTGCAGCACCATCGACACGCCCATCGCTTCCCAGCCCCGGCCCGCGAGCTCGGGGCGGTGCGCGCTCGCCGACGGCGGCAGGCGCGTGCCTTTGACATGCGAAAACAGCACGCCGCCGCGCTCCAGCAGGGCGCCGCCCTCGATCAGGCGCGACACGCCGCCACCGCCCTCGGGGCGGTCCCAGGCGTCGGTGCGGAACGATTCCCCGCCCGCCTGCTCGAGCGCATCGACGATGCGCCCCTGCAGGCCGGTGAGGTAGTCGCGGACGGCGTGGGTGGGGATGCCGGAGGTGGGCTCGCTCATGGGCGCTCGGCTCAGGCGCCCGACTTGCCGGACTTCTGCTGCGAGGGCTTGAGCGCGCGCCAGCCGATGTCGCTGCGGTACTGCCGGCCATCGAAGTGCACCTGATTGACGACCTCGTAGGCGCGTTCGCGTGCGATGCGCACGGAGTCGCCCAGCGCGGTGACGCACAGCACGCGGCCGCCGGTGGTCTGGACCTCGTTGCCTTCGATGCGCGTGGCGGCATGGAACACGACGGCGTCTTCGGTGTCGGTGGGCAGACCCTTGATGACGTCGCCGGTGCGGGGCGGGTTGGGGTAGTTGTGCGCGGCCAGCACGACACCCAGCGCGGTGCGGCGGTCCCAGACGATGTCGGCCTGATCCAGCGTGCCGTCGACGGCATGCTCGAGCGCCTCGAGCAGGTCGCTCTTGACGCGCATCATGATGGGCTGGGTTTCGGGATCGCCCATGCGGCAATTGAACTCGAGCGTCTTGATGGGACGGTCGGGGTCGTCGCCGGCGGCGATCATGAGGCCGGCGTACAGAAAGCCGGTGTACGGAATGCCATCGCGCGACATGCCCTGCACGGTCGGCAGGATGATCTCGCGCATGATGCGGTGGTGCAGCTCGGGCGTCACGATGGGAGCGGGCGAATACGCGCCCATGCCGCCGGTGTTGGGACCCTGATCGCCATCTTGCAGGCGCTTGTGGTCCTGGCTGGTGGCCAGCGCGAGCACATTGCGGCCATCGCACATCACGATGAAACTGGCTTCTTCGCCGGTCAGGAATTCTTCGATGACCACGCGCGCGCCGGCATCGCCCAGCGAACCGTCGCCCAGCATCGCGTCGATCGCGCCGTGGGCCTCTTCGAGGGTCATGGCGACCACCACGCCCTTGCCGGCGGCCAGGCCATCGGCCTTGATCACGATGGGGGCGCCTTCGGCGTCGACGTAGGCATGCGCCTGCGCCGGATCGGTGAAGGTCTGGTAGCGGGCGGTGGGGATGCCGTGACGCTCCATGAAGGCCTTGGCGTAATCCTTGGAGCTCTCGAGCTGCGCGGCCGCCTTGGTGGGGCCGAAGATCTTCAGGCCCTGGGCACGGAAGACGTCGACCACGCCGGCGGCCAGCGGCGCCTCGGGTCCGACCACCGTCAGCGATACCCCTTCGCGCTGCACGAAGGCGGCGAGATCCTCGGCGGTGGTGTAAGGCACGTTCTCCAGCAGGTCGCCGTGCTGCGTGCCGCCGTTGCCGGGCGCCACGTAGACTTTGTGCACGCGGGGGGAGCGGGCCAGTCGCCATGCGAGGGCGTGTTCGCGGCCGCCCGAGCCAATAACCAGGAGTTTCATGTTGCGGTGATTCTGAAGGAGTTGCCCGGTGGCCGGGGAACTGGCGCGGTGCCCGCGAACGGGCGCCGGCATGTCGATGCGACGCGGCCCGCCAGAAGCCGCGTCACGGTCATTGCTTACTGTGCTTCGTCGAAGACGACGTTGGTGTAAACCTCTTGCACGTCGTCCAGACCCTCGAGGGCGTCGAGGAGTTTCTGCATCTTGATGGCGTCGTCGCCGGTCAGCTCGGTTTCGTTGAGCGCCTTCATGACGATGCCATCGACCTCGGCCTTGAGACCGGCGGTTTCGAAGGCCTTGCGCACGGTGGCGAAATCGGCCGGCGCGCAGATCACTTCGATGCCGCCTTCTTCGTCGGTGGCGACGTCTTCGGCGCCAGCCTCGAGCGCGACTTCCATGACCTGGTCTTCGGAGCTGCCCGGGGCGAACAGGAACTGGCCGCAATGCTTGAACATGAAGGCCACCGAGCCTTCCTGGCCGAGGTTGCCGCCGTTCTTCGAGAAGGCGTGGCGCACTTCGGCCACCGTGCGGGTGCGGTTGTCGGTCATGCAGTCGACGATCACCGCCGCGCCGCCGACGCCGTAGCCCTCGTAGCGCACTTCTTCGTAGTTGTCGCCGTCGGCGCCGCCCGCGCCGCGCTGAATCGCGCGCTGGACGTTGTCCTTGGGCATGTTGGCGTCGGTCGCCTTGTCCCAGGCCAGACGCAGCCGGGGATTGCTATCGGGGTCGGCACCGCCGGCGCGCGCGGCGACGGTGATCTCGCGGATGATCTTGGTCCAGAGCTTGCCCCGCTTGGCGTCTTGGCGGCCCTTGCGGTGCTGGATATTGGCCCATTTACTGTGTCCGGCCATGGCTTCTCGAAAAGTGGCTGCAAAAAGGCATTTTAGCGTGCCCGGCGCACCCTCGCCGGACCGTGACCGTAATGTGTCGCGAGCGCCACGCCCGCAAGCCGGGCCGGACGCTCTACACTTGACGCCACGCCAGACACCGCCGGAGAGTTGCCATGCCCGATCCGATCGTCATTGCCCGCCACGCCGGCACCGAACTGTCCCTTTTGCCGGGCCTGGCCAATCGCCACGGCTGCATCACCGGCGCCACCGGCACCGGCAAGACCGTCACCCTGCAATTGCTGGCGGAATCGTTCTCGCGCATCGGCACGCCAGTCTTCATGGCCGACGTCAAGGGCGACCTGACCGGCATCTCGCAGGCCGGTGTGGCCTCGCCCAAGCTCCAGGAGCGCCTGCGCAATCTCGATCTGCCGGAGCCCGTCTGGGGCGCCAGCCCGGTCGCCCTGTGGGACGTGTTCGGCGAGCAGGGTACGCCGGTACGTGCCACCGTCTCCGACATGGGGCCGTTGCTGCTGGCGCGCATGCTCGAGCTCAACGACACCCAGGAAGGCGTGCTCAGCCTGGTGTTCAAGGTGGCCGACGACGAAGGCCAGCTCATCCTCGACCTCAAAGACCTGCGGGCGATGCTGCAGCACGTGGCCGACCGCGCCGCGGAGCTCAAGCTGCGCTACGGCAACGTGTCGTCCGCATCCGTCGGCGCGATCCAGCGCAGCCTGCTGCAGCTCGAGTCGCAGGGGGCCGACCGTTTTTTCGGTGAGCCCATGCTCGATGTGGCGGATCTGATGCGCACCGACGCGCAGGGCCGCGGCGTGGTCAACATCCTGGCCGCCGACAAGCTCATGCAGGCGCCGCGCCTCTACGGCGTGTTTCTGTTGTGGCTGCTGGCGGATCTCTACGAGAAGCTGCCCGAGATCGGCGATCCCGAGCAGCCGCGCCTGGTGTTCTTCTTCGACGAGGCGCATCTGCTGTTCGCCGACGCGCCGGCGGCGCTGCTCGGCAAGATCGAGCAGGTGGTGCGGCTGGTGCGCTCCAAAGGCGTGGGCGTGTATTTCGTTACCCAGAATCCGCTGGACATCCCCGATACGGTGCTCGGGCAACTGGGCAACCGCATCCAGCACGCGCTGCGGGCGTTCACGCCGCGTGACCAGAAGGCGGTAAAGACGGCGGCGCAGACCATGCGCCCGAATCCTGGCCTGGATATCGAGGCCGCCATCACGGAGCTGGGCGTGGGCGAGGCTCTGGTGTCGCTGCTCGACGGGAAGGGCCGTCCCACCCCCACCGAGCGCGCCTGGATTCTGCCGCCGGGCAGCCGCATCGGCCCCGCCAGCGCCGCCGAGCGGCAGGCCGTGCGCCAGGGGATGCCGCTCGCGGCAAAGTACGAGCAAAGCGTCGACCGCGAGTCCGCCTACGAGGTGCTGGTGCAGCGCGCCGCGCGCCCCGCGGAGAGCGCCGGAAAGCCGCAGCCGCCCGCCCCGGCTGGAAAAGCGGGGACGGCGCCCGCCGAAGAGGAGGGCGGCCTGCTCAAAGGGCTGAACGATATTCTGTTCGGCTCGACCGGCCCGCGCGGCGGCAAGCGCGACGGGGTGGTGCAGTCGGTGGCCAAGAGCACCGCGCGGCAGGTGGCGCGTGAACTCGTGCGTGGCGTGCTGGGTTCGCTACTGGGATCGCGTCGGCGATAGCCGATTGCGTCGGCCCTGGCGCGCCGCCGGGGCCGTTCTACGTCGCTTATGCGCGGCCTGTTTCGCTGCGTTTCATGACCGGAACCGCCGCCTTCGCGCGGCGGTCTTTATCTGTGGCGGCCTTGGTTTATGCCGCGATGGAGCAGGTCATGAAGATGCTGATGCGCGCGCTGGGCGGCACTGCCGTGCTGGCGCTGTTGGGCGGATGCGTGGTGGTACCGGCCCGGCCGGCCGCGGTGGTGCGGCCGTATTACTCTCAGCCCTACTATGTGCAGCCCTATTACGTGCAGCCGTATTACCGGTACCCGCGCGGCTATGGACGGCCTTACTACTGGTAGGCGAGGGCGGCGCTGCGGCATCCGGCCCCGCGTGTGGCGGACCGGATGCCGTGACGGGTGGCCAGGCGTGGCTTAGCGGCCGAGCTTGGCCGCCGTGTCGTCGAGCACGCGCGCGAAGCGGGCGACCATGTCGCGCACCTGGCTGGCGCTGATGATGAGCGGCGGGCAGAACGCAACGGTGTCCTGGATGCCGCGCACGATCAGACCGTGATCGTGGGCGCGTTCGTAGGCGTAGGCGCCGGCGCTGCCGAGCGGATCGAACGGCGCGCGCGTTGCCTTGTCGGCCACGAGCTCGACACCGGCGATGAGGCCGACGCCCCGCACTTCGCCCACCAGCGGGTGACCGGACAGCGCGTTGAGCTCCTGGTGCAGCAGCTCGCCCATGTCGGCGGCATGCGCGATGAGACCGCGTTCGTCGATGATGCGGAGGTTTTCGAGCGCGACCGCGGTGGCCACCGGATGGCCGCTGGCGGTATAGCCGTGGCCGAAGGTGCCGAGCTTGCCGCTGTGAGCGGCCACCGTGTCGGCCACCTTGGAATTGAGCAGCACGGCGCCCAGCGGCTGGTACGACGAGGTGATCTGCTTGGACAGCACCATGATGTCGGGCTCGATGCCGAACACGTCGGAACCGAAGCGCTTGCCCAGACGGCCGAAGCCGGTGATGACTTCGTCGGCCACGATCAGCACATCGTATTTGCGGCAGACGGCCTGGATCTTGTCCCAGTAGGTGCGGGGCGGAACGATCACGCCGCCGGCGCCCATGACCGGTTCGCCGATGAACGCGCCCACGGTGTCGGCGCCCTCGCGCAGGATCAGCGCTTCGAGCTCGTCGGCCAGACGCGTGGCGAAGTCTTCTTCGGTTTCGTTGGGCAGCGCGTAGCGGTAGTGGTGCGGGCAGGCCGTGTGCAGCATCTGCGGCAGCGGCAGGTCGAAGTCTTTGTGGTTGCCGGCCAGGCCGGTCATGCTGGCCGAAGCCACGGTCACGCCGTGATAGCCGCGCTGGCGCGCAATGATTTTTTTCTTGGCGCGCTGGCCCAGGGCGTTGTGGTAGTACCAGACCAGCTTGACGACGGTGTCGTTGGCCTCGGAGCCCGAGTTGGTGAAGAAGACCTTGGCCATGCGGCCTTCGGTATAGCCGATCAGGCGCTCGGAAAGCTCGATCACGCTCGGATGCGACTTGTGCGTGAACGTGTGATAGTAGGGCAGCTCTTGCAACTGGCGCGTGGCCGCGTCGACCAGCCGCGGTTCGCCGAAGCCCACCGCCACGCTCCACAGCCCCGCCATGCCTTCGAGGTAGCGGTTGCCTTGATCGTCGTAGACGTAGATGCCTTCGCCGCGCGTCATGATGCGCGGTCCGACCTCACCGTGCTTGACGGCGTTGGTGTAGGGATGAAGCTGGAAGTCTACGTCTTGCTGCTGAGTGGGACTGAGAGTGGACATGAACGTCGGTTCCGGGAGGTGTGGCCACGATGGCCACGCGCGGTGCGCCATCGTCGCAAATCAGTGCCAGCGTGCTGCGTGGCTGGGATATCATCGGGATGCATTATCCGCCAATCCGCAGCGCCTCACACGCGCGTGTCCGCCAGTCGTGACGCATTTCGCGGTTTTTTTTCAGTCAGCACGAAGTACGGGTCCCAAACGTGAAAGTTATCTTTTCTTCGAGTCATGAAATCGAACCGGCCGAGTGGCTCGATCCGCTTGCCGCCGCCTTGCCGGGCACGGAAGTCGTGATGTGGCATGCCGATCAGCCCGTGCAGGATGCCGATATCGCGGTCGTCTGGAACGCGCCCGATGCGCTGTTCGCACGGGAGCGCAAGCTGCGCGTGGCGTTCAATCTCGGCGCCGGCGTCGACGCGCTGTTCCGCCTGCCCAGCCTGCCCGCCGATCTGCCCATCGTGCGCCTCGAAGACGCCGGCATGGCCGTGCAGATGGCCGAATACGCGGCGCACGCGCTGGTGCGCGCGAGCCGTCAGTTTGATCAATACGAAGCGCAGCAGCGCGAGGGCGTGTGGCAGCCGTTGCCCGAGATCGACCGCGCGGCGTGGCCCGTGGGCGTGCTCGGCATGGGCGTGATGGGCGCGCGTGTCGCCACCGCGCTCGCCGCGCTGGATTATCCGGTGGCGGGCTGGTCGCGCAGCGGCAAGACCCCCGACGGCATCGAGGCTTTTGGCGGTTCCGCCGGCCTGTCGCCGTTCCTGGCGCGCACCCGCGTGCTCATCAACACGCTGCCGCTCACGCCCGATACGCGCGATCTGATCAGCTTCGAAACGATGCTGCAGCTGCAGTCGGGCGCGTACATCATCAATATGGGCCGCGGCGCGCATCTGGTCGAAGAAGACCTGATCACGCTGCTCGACCAGGGCCATGTGTCGGGCGCCACGCTCGATGTGTTCCGCGAAGAGCCGCTGCCCGCGGGCCATCCGTTCTGGAACGACAAGCGCGTCACGATCACGCCGCACGTGGCCGCGCTGAGCCTGCGCCGCGAGACCATCGCCCAGGTGGCGAGCAAGATCCGCGCGTTCCAGCGCGGCGAGCCCGTCAGCGGAATGGTCTCGCGCGATCGGGGCTATTGAGCCGAGGTCGGCCGCCACGTCGGTCCCCGCGCGGGGGCCGCCGGGGCGCGCCGGCAGCTGCTGCGCGGCCCCCCGCTACGCCCGCCGGCGTCCCGGGGCCGCCGTCCCCGCCTTACAGCTTGAACCAGGTCGTCTTGAGCGCGCTGTATTTCTCCAGCGCGTGCAGCGACTTGTCGCGGCCGAAGCCGGACTGCTTTACGCCGCCGAAGGGCACCGTGACGTCGCCGTCGAAATAGCAGTTCACCCACACCAGCCCGGCCCGCAGGCGGCGCGACACCCGGTGCGCGCGCGAGAGGTCGGCGGTCCAGAGCCCCGAGCCGAGACCGTAGATCGACTGGTTGGCGAGCGCCACCACTTCGTCCTCGGTCTCGAAACGCGTCACCGCGAGCACGGGGCCGAAGATCTCTTCGCGCACGATGGTGTGGTCCGCGCCGTCGACCTCGAAAATCGTGGGCGCTACGAAGTAGCCGCCACTCTCGTGCCGCACCCGCTCGCCGCCGGTGCGCAGCCGCGCGCCTTCCTGCTTGCCGGTGCCGATGTAATGCATGACGCGGTCGAGCTGACGTTCGTCGACGATGGCGCCCATCATCGACGCGGGATCCAGCGGGTTGCCCGGCTGCATCTTGCCGGCCCATTCCTCGATCTTGGCGAGGAAAGCGTCGTAGACCTTGCTGTGCACATACAGCCGCGATCCGGCGATGCAGACCTCGCCCTGATTGTTGAAGATGCCGACGGCGGCGGCCAGCGCCGCGCGATCGAGGTCGGGGCAGTCGTCGAAAATGATATGCGGCGACTTGCCGCCGCACTCCAGCCAGATCTGTTTCAGGTTGGACTGACCGGAATATTCCATGAAGCGTTTGCCGGTCGCGGTCGAGCCCGTGAACGCCAGGCAGTCCACGTCCATGTGCAGGCCGAGCGCACGCCCGGCGACAGGACCGGTGCCCGGCACGACGTTGAGCACCCCGGCGGGTATGCCCGCCTCGAAGGCCAGCTCGGCCAGCTTGAGCGCCGTCAGCATCGATTGCTCGGCGGGCTTGAGCACCACGCTGTTGCCCGCGGCCAGCGCGGGCGCGACCTTCCAGCTAGCCATCAGCAGCGGATAGTTCCACGGCACCACCGCGGCCACGACGCCCAGCGGCTCGCGGGTGATGGTGGCGAGCGAGTCGGCATCGGTCGGTGCGATCTCGTCGTATTGCTTGTCGAGGGTTTCCGCATACCACTGATACGTGGTGGCGGTCTCGGGGATGTCGTAGGCCATCGTGTCGCCGATGGGCTTGCCCATGTCCAGCGTTTCGATGAGCGCCAGCTCTTCGGCATGCTCGCGGATCAGCGCCGCGAGCTTGAGCAGCCGCGCCTTGCGTTCGCGCCGGGGCAGGCCGCTCCAGGCGCCGCTTTCGAAAGCCCGGCGGGCGGCCGCGACCGCGCGGTCGATGTCGGCCTCGGTGCAGGCGGCCACTTCCGTCAGCACGCGGCCCGTGGCGGGATTGATGGCGGCGATGGGCTCGCCACCGCCGCTGACCCATGCGCCGTCGATGAAGGCCTGGTTACGGAATTGGATCTGGGCAGCGCGGGCTTCCCATTCTGAGAGCGGAGGAAGTTGAGACATGAGGAGGCTCCGAAAGACGTTCAGGCCGCGCGAGGGCGGCGCGTGACGAGAAAGATGCCGGCGGCCACGATCAGAGCCATGCCGGACATGGCCAACGCGTCGGGCGGCCGGTCGAACCAGAAGGTCGAGAACGCGACCGCCATCAGCAGATGGCAGTAGTTGAGCGGGGCGAGCGTGGAGGCTTCGACGCGCTGGAAGGCGGATATCAAAAAGATCTGGGCCGCGCCGTTGCAGATGCCCAGCCCCAGGATGAACAGCGCATCCCGCAGCCCCGGAAACGGGTCGGGCAGAAAGAAGGGGGCGGGCAGCGCGGTCATGACCAGGCAGACGAAGGCAGTGTAGGCGTACTGAACCGGGCCTGGCACCTTGCCCGCCAGTTTGCGCGTCAGTACCTGGAACACGGCATAACTCACGGCGGAGATGGCCATGAGTGCCGTGCCCAGCGCGGGCAGATTGGCGCCGGGGCGCACGATCAGCAGCATCCCGGCAAAGCCCGCGATCACGGCCGCCCATTGGGCGCGTCCCACGCGTTCGCCCAGCAGCCAGGGCGACAGGGCCACCATGATGAGCGGCGACGTGAAATAGATGGCGGTGGCCTCGGAAAGCGGCATCCAGATCAGCGCCGTCATGAAGCAGGTGCCGACGGTGCCGAGCGCCAGGCCGCGCACCAGCAGCAGCCCGCGATGCGTCTGGGTGGACCAGCGCGGCACGCCATGGCGCACCAGCAGGTAGGCGGCGAGCACCGCCACCGTGCTGTAGCGCATGATGTTCAGGAACGGCGCGGGGTAGAACTGCAGCAGATGCTTGCACGCAGCATCGAAGGTGGCGAACGACACCAGCGCCGCCATGAAATACGCAATGCCGGCGCCGCGTGACGGCGCGGCCGGAGAGGAAGCGCTCATGCCGCAAGCTCCTGCGACGGTGGCGCGCGGTCCGGTCGCCCGGACCGCGCCATCAGCGGGGTGTCCATGGCGTCAGGCCGGCACCGCCGCCATGCCCTGCATGAAGGCGTCGAGCGCCCGGCCGATGCTGTCGACCTGGTAGCCGCCTTCCTGCACCACCACGGTCGGCAGGCCCAGGCTGTTGATGCGCTCGCCGATATGGCGATAGGCATCGAGGTCCAGGCGCAGCACGCTGATCGGGTCGTCCTTGTAGGTGTCGAAGCCGAGCGCGAGCACCAATGCCTGCGGCCGGTAGTCGCGCAGCGCGATCAGCGCGTTGTCGAGCGCCTCCAGGAACACGGCATTGTCGGCGCCGTGGGCCAGCGGAAAGTTGAGGTTGTAGCCGTGACCGCTGCCGTAGCCCCGCTCGTGCGCATAGCCCGTGTAGAAGGGGTAGTAGGCGGTCGGATCGGCGTGCAGGGACAGCGTCATCACGTCCGAGCGCTGATAAAAGATGTTCTGCGTGCCATCGCCATGGTGCGCGTCGACATCGAGCACGGCGACGCGGTCCCAGGTCTGCGACAGACGATGCGCGGCGGTGGCGCTGCTGTTGAGATAGCAGAAGCCGCCGGCGCGGTCGCGATGCGCATGGTGACCGGAGGGGCGGCAGAGCGCATAGGCCAGCCCGTCGTTCTGCAGCACCCAGTCGGCCGCCGCGACGGCATTGTGGGTGGAGCGCAGCGCCGAGCGCCAGGTGTGCGGGCCGATCGGGCAGGACAGGTCGCTCAGGTAATAGCCCGTCTCGGCCACGATCGAGGTCGAGGGGCAGGGACCGCGCGCCGCGTGTTCGACCCGGCCGTTGTAATAGGGCGAGAGGTTGGGCAGCACTTCCATGCCGGGCTCCAGGCCACTGCCGCGCAGCGCCTGCCAGCGGGTGTAGGCATGCTCGAGGTAGTCGAGATACTCGTTGCTGTGCACGCCCTCGAGCGGGGCGCGGCCGAAGTCGGGCGGATTCTCGACGCTGATGCCGCGGCTCTGCAACATGGCGCGCAGGGTCTCGGCGCGGGCGGGCAGATCGGTGGGCGCGCACAGGCGGCCCAGACGCATGAACTGCTGCGGTTCATGCAGCAGCTGTTCTTCTGAAAAAAACGCCTTCATGGTGGTCCTCGCGATGGCTTATGCGTGCTTGAGTTCGATCTCGACGAAGACGAATTCGGTGTCGTTGGGATTGATGACGTTGTGTTCCACGCCGACCGGGCGGGTATACGACACGCCCGTCTTGAGCGGGCTGCGCACTTCGCCGTCGGGCGTTTCGAGCAGCAGGTCGCCGGTGCTGATCGGCACCACCACGTAGTGCATGCCATGGCGGTGCCAGCCGGTCTCGCCGCCGGGCGGAAAGCGCCACTCGGTGACCTTGACCTGGTCGTTGTCGATCTGCACGGTCGGGATCGCACTGGGACGGTTCATCGATGTCTCCTTGGATGTGTATGTTCAGCCGCGCAACGCCTGACCCAGGATGTCCAGCGCCTCGTCCATCAATGCTTCGGTGATGGTGAGCGGGAACAGGAACCGGATCACGTTGCCGTCGGTGCCGCAGGTGAGCAGCAGCAGGCCTTTCTCGAGCGCGCGCGCCTGCACGCGCCGGGTGAATTCGGGGCTCGGCGCATCGGAGCCGGGCTGGCGGAACTCCACCGCCACCATGGCGCCGAGCGCGCGCACCTCGGCGATCTCGGGCACCTCGTGCCGCAGCTCGTCGAGATAGTGGCGCAGGCGATCGCCGAGCTGGGTGCCCCGCGCCAGCAGGTCTTCCTGCTCGATCACCTTGATCACTTCCAGCGCCGACGCCACCGCGAGCGGGTTGCCGGCGTAGGTGCCGCCCAGCCCGCCGGGGGGCGGCGCATCCATGATCTCCGCGCGGCCGCAGACGGCCGACAGCGGCATCCCGCCCGCCAGGCTCTTGGCCATCGCGGTCAGGTCGGGCGCCACGCCGTAGTGCTCCATGGCGAACAGCTTGCCGGTGCGGCCGAAGCCGGTCTGGACTTCGTCGGCGATCAGCAGAATGCCGTGGTCGTCGCACAGGGCGCGCAGCGCCAGCATGAAATCGGGCGGGCAGATGTTGAAGCCGCCTTCGCCTTGCACCGGTTCGATGATGACGGCCGCGACGCTGCGCGGATCCACGTCGGTCTTGAACAGCGACTTCAGCCCGGCCAGCGCGTCGTCGGTGCTGACGCCGTGCAGCGCGTTGGGGTAGGGCGCGTGATAGATGTCGGCCGGGAAGGGCCCGAAGCCCACCTTGTACGGCACGACCTTGCCGGTCAGTGCCATGCCCAGCAACGTGCGGCCATGGAAGGCCGACGAGAAGGCGATCACCGCCGGCCGCCCGGTGGCGGCGCGCGCGATCTTGACGGCGTTCTCGACCGCCTCGGCGCCGGTCGTGAAGAGCGCGGTTTTCTTGGCGAACGCGCCGGGCACCAGACGGTTGATCTCTTCGGCCAGCTCGATGTAGCTGGCGTAGGGCACGATCTGGTAGGCCGTATGCGTGAAACGCCGGATCTGCGCTTCGATGGCATCGATCAGGCGGGGGTGCCGGTGACCCGTATTGAGCACCGCGATGCCGCTGGCGAAATCGATGTAGCGGCGGCCTTCGATGTCCCAGAGCTCGGCGTTTTCCGCGCGGTCGGCGTAGAAGTTGCACATGACGCCGACGCCCCGGGGCGTGGCGGCGTCCTTGCGCTGCGTGAGGTCGATGTTGTTCATGGTGGCGTCTCGTCGCGTGATGCGCTCAGGTCTGCGCCTGGGTCGGATCCCAGTGCTGGCCCGGTACGGCGGCAATCAATTGTTGCGTGTACGGGTTCTGCGGGCGGTCGAAAATTTCCGACGGCGTGCCGTGCTCCACGACCTTGCCCCGATGCATCACCAGCACCGAATTGCAGATCTGCGCCGCGACGCGCAGATCGTGGGTGATGAAGATCAGCGCGATGCGCAGCCGTTGCTGCAGCTCGTGCAGCAGCTGCAGCACCTGCGCCTGCACCGACACATCCAGGGCCGACACGGATTCGTCGGCGACCAGCACCTGGGGTTCGAGCGCGAGCGCGCGGGCGATGCCGATGCGCTGACGCTGTCCACCGGAGAACTGGTTCGGGTAACGGTCGAACGCGGAGGGGTCCAGGCCCACCAGGGTCAGCAGCTCGCGCGTGCGTGCCTCGGCCTGCGCGCGCGGCGTGCCGTTGGCGACCGGGCCGTCGCTGATGATCCTGCCCACCGTATGACGCGGGTTGAGCGAGGCAAACGGATCCTGAAAGATCATCTGGATGTCTTTGCGCACCGGGCGGAATTGCGCTTCGGACAAGCCGGCGACGTCGCGGCCATTGAAGATGAGCTCGCCGCCGTCGATGCCGATCAGCTTGAGCAGGCACTTGCCGATGGTGGATTTGCCGGAGCCGGATTCGCCCACGATGCCGAGCGTCTCGCCGCGCCGCACCTCGAAGCTCACGCCGTCGACGGCGTTCACCACCCGCTTTTGGCCGAACCAGCTGCTGCCGGTGACGTAGGTTTTTTTCAGGTTGCGCACCTGCAGCACGGGCACGTCGCGCGAGGGCTCGCCCGATTCGTCGGCGCGCCGGTGCGGCACGGCGGCGATCAGGCGTTTGGTGTAGGGATGCTGGGGGCGATTGAGCACCTGCTCGGCCGGGCCCTGCTCGACCAGGATGCCTTTTTCCATGACCGCCACGCGATGGGCGATCTCCGCGACCACGCCGAAATCGTGCGTGACGAACATCACGCCCATGCCTTTTTCTTTCTGTATCCGGGCGATCAGCGCCAGGATCTGCGCCTGTGTCGTCACGTCCAACGCGGTGGTCGGCTCGTCGGCGATCAGGAGCGCGGGCTCCAGCGCGAGCGCCATCGCGATCATGACGCGCTGGCGCTGGCCGCCCGACAGGCGGAAGGGATACACGTGATAGAGCGTGGCGGGATCGGGCAGGCCCACGAAGGCCAGCAGGTCCAGCACGCGGCGCATGCGCGCGTCGCCCGGGTAGGCGTTGTGCACCCGCATGACTTCGGCGATCTGCTCACCCACCGTCATCAGCGGGTTGAGGGCCGACAGCGGCTCCTGGAAGATCATTGCCATGTCCTTGCCGCGCATCGCGAGCAAGGTGGACTCTTCCTGGCGCAGCAGATCCTTGCCCTGGAACAGGATCTGGCCGGCCTGCGGGGTGAGGTAATCGGGCAGCAGACCCATGATCGCGTTGGCGCTCATGGACTTGCCCGAGCCGGACTCGCCGACGATGCAGAGGATCTCGCCGGGGTTGATATCGTAGGAGACGTCCTGGACCGCATAGGGACGGTCGCCGCCCTTGGGCAGGGCGATGGTCAGGCCGCGGACGGAGAGTAGGGGCGTTTGCTCGGACATGGCAGGCTCCTTATTCGCCGCGCTTGCGCAATTGGGGATTGAGGGCGTCATTCAGGCCTTCGCCGATCAGGTTGATCGCCAGCACGGTCAGCAGGATCGCCACCCCGGGCCACACGCTCATCCACCAGGCTTCGCGGATCATCGTGCGCGCGGCGCCGATCATGAAACCCCAGCTCATCATGTTGCGGTCACCGAGACCCAGGAAGGAGAGCGAGGATTCCGTCAGGATGGCGGTCGCCACCATGAACGAGGCGGACACGATGATGGGCGACATCGCATTGGGCAGGATCTGCGAGCACACGATGCGGCCCGGCGTCTGGCCGATCACGATGGCGGCCTGGACGAACTCCCGCTGCTTGAGCGTCATGAACTCCGAACGCACCAGCCGCGCGGCCGGCGGCCAGGACACCACCGCGATGGCGCCCATGATCGAGTAGACCGAGGGGCCCAGCACCGCGACCAGCACGACGGCCATCGCGAGCTGCGGGATCGTCTGGAAGAACTCCGTGAAGCGCATCAGCAGATCGTCGATGCGGCCGCCGCAGTAGCCCGCCATGGCGCCCACCAGAACGCCGAACAGCAGCGCCACGCCGGTCGAAAGCAGGCCCACCATCAGGGACACGCGCGCGCCCCACACCAGGCCCGCGGTGATGTCGCGGCCGAGCATGTCGGTGCCGAAGGGGTAGGCCGCATCGGTGAAGGGCGGGATCAGCGGCGAGGCCACCATCATCCAGGGCGAATCTTCATAGATCAGCGGGGCGGCCAGCGCGATGGCCACCACGGCGAGCACGATGATCAGCCCGGCCACCGCGCCGTAATTGCGCATATAGCGTTTCATGAAACCTTTCATGCCGCGGCTCCTTGCTGGCCGCCGGCCGCGATGCGCGGGTCGATCAGGCGGTAGATCACATCGGTGATGAGATTGAAGACCACGACCATGATGGACGTGACCAGGAAGATGCCGAGCAGCAGTTGATAGTCACGCTGCAGCAGGGCGTCGAACATCAGGCGGCCGATACCGGGCCAGGCGAACACGGTCTCGGTGAGCACCGCGCCGCCCGCCATCTGGCCGAGCTGGATGCCGGCGAAGGTGATGACCGGCAGCAGGGCATTACGCAGGACGTGGGCGCGGATCACGCGGTTGGGGCTCACGCCCTTGGCGCGCGCCGTCTTCACGAAGTCCATGCCGATCACCTCCAGCATCGATGCCCGCGTCAGGCGCACATACACCGCCATGAAGAAGCAGCCGAGCGTGACGGTGGGCAGGATCAAGTGTTGGGCGATGTCCCAGGCACGCGCCAGGCCGGTGAGGTTGGACCCGACGGTTTCCATCCCGAATGCGGGCAGCCATCCCAGCATGACCGAGAACAGCAGGATGCCCATGAGCGAGAGCCAGAACAGCGGCGTGGCATAGAGCAGCAGCGCGCCGGTCATCACGCTGGAGTCGATCCAGCGGCGCTTGTTGGCGTAACGGGCGCGGGCCGCGACCACGCCCAGGAATACACCCAGAATGATCGAAAACAGGAACGCGCAGCTCATCAGCAGAAAGGTGGCGGGCAGGCGTTCGAGGATCAGGTCCAGCACCGGCACGTGATTGCGATACGAGAATCCGAGGTCGAGCTGGACCACGCCCTTCAGGTAGATCGCGAGCTGCGTCAGCACCGGCTTGTCCAGCCCGAATTGCACACGCAACTGTTCGACGTAGGCCGGATCGCCGGCGCCCGCCTGGCCGGCAAGCACGGCCGCGGGGTCGCCCGGCGCGAGCCGGATGAGAAAGAAGTTGATGATGACCACGCCCAGCACGACCACCAGGGCTTTACCCAGGCGCGAGGCGAAAAACGAAAGAAATTTCATGGTGCTTCTCCAGGCCGCGCCGGCACGGGCGACAGGTCTAGTGCTACAGGCCGCACCGCGCGGAGCGTCGTGGCGCGCCGCGCGGCGGGTCGGGCAGAACGGGGCGGCGTCGCCGCCGCCCGGGTGTGCTTACTTCTCGATGTAGACGTCGTCGAAGCTTTCGTTCAGGCCGATGGCGGTCTTCACGAGGTTCTTGACCTTGGCTCGGTGGATCGTGGGGAACTCCATGTCCACCAGGAAGCCATTGCCCACGTCCTTCACGATCTGCTGCTGCAGCTTGGTGTAGAGCTCCTGGCGCTTGGCCGGGTCGATCTCGGAGGCGGCGTCGGTCCACCACTTGTCGGTCTCGGGGTTGCTGTAGCCCTGCACGTTCGCGAAAGGCGAGCCCTTGACGATGTTCGACGAGATGTACAGGCGCTGCACGCCCAGCGCGGGGTCGCCGTACTGGTAGGTGAAGTTCGTCGTCACGTCGAAGTCCCAGTTGCCGGTGCGGCTGGCCCAGCCGCCGGCGTCGGTGGACTCGAGATTGACCTTGAAGCCGAGCTGCTCGAGCGCCTGCTTGGTGTACTCGCCCAGGCGGTCCCAGGTCGAACCGTAGGGGAAGCCGAGCTGGCGGATCGTGTAATCCTCGGGCTTGATGCCCGATTCCTTGATCAGCTCGCGCGCCTTCTTCATGTTGAAGTCGTACGCGGGCATGTTCTTGTCGTAGAACATTTCCGTCGTGACGAACGGGCTGGTCGAGACCTTGCCCAGGCCGAAGAAGATGTTGTCGACGATCAGCTTGCGGTTGAGCGCATGCATCACGGCCTGGCGCACCTTCAGATTGTCGAAGGGCGGCTTGCGCATGTTGAGGATCAGATACGCCTGGGGCGAGAACATCTCCCAGCCCTTGGTGGTGTATTCCGTGTTCGGCAGGGCGCGCAGACGCTTCACGTCGACGTTGTCGACGTCGCCGCCGCGCAGCACATCGACGCTGCCGCGCTCATAGGCCACCGCGCGCGAAGCCGAGTCCGGGATCACGTTGAACACGAGTTCGTCGAGGTAGGGCTTGCCTTCCTTCCAGTAGTTCGGGTTACGGGCCAGCTTGATGTATTCGCCGCGCTTCCATTCCTTGAACATGAACGGACCGGTGCCGACCGGCTTCTGGTTGGCCGGGTTGGTCGCGTACTCGGTGCCTTCGTAGATGTGCTTGGGCATCATCGGCGCGAAGCCCGGTTCGAACATCAGCATGAAGGCCGGGAACGGCGTCTTGAGTTTGATGGTGACCGTCTTGTCGTCGACCTTCTCGACCTTGTCGATGAACTTGGTCAGGATCACGCGGGCACGCGCATGGGTCTTGGGCAGCAGCTCGCCCAGCGAAAACACCACGTCGTCGGCGCTGAACGGCTTACCGTCGTGCCACTTCACGTTTTCCTGCAGATGGAAGGTGTAGCTCAGGCCGTCCGGCGCGGCGTCCCACGATTTGGCCAGGCCCGGCTGCGGCTTCAGGTCGAACGAATAGGTCAGCAGGCTTTCGTAGATCTTGCCCGCCACGAACTGCGTGGGGCCTTGCTGGTTGAGGGCGGGAATCAGGATCGGCGGCTCGGGCTGCACGATCATGCTGAGGGTGCCGCCCTTGGTCTGGGCGAGCGCGTTGCCAGCGGGCAGCGCGGCGGCCAGGGCCAGCGCACCGGCGGAGAGTTTCAGGAATTGCTTGAGTTTCACTGCGGGCCTCCCGGCTTGATTGAGAAAGGATGTGCAAGCTGCCCCTGTGCGAAAGCAACGGGTATGCCAACTTTTTCTCGGTTTGACGGCTAAGTGAAGCGACTGCGTGGTGCTGCATGTCGGTGCAGCGGCCGGCCGGGCGCGGGGCGCTTCGGCATCGTGGTGGTGCATTCAGTGCGTCGGTTCCTGCGGCGATCGCGGCAAGCGTCGCGTGACGGCCCCGGCGAAGCCGGCATGCGCGCGCCGCGCTCGTCGCGTGGCGAGCGGGCAGGGCGACGCATGCCGCGTACGATGCGGCGTGCAGGAATGGGCGGGTCGGCCCGGACTGTCGCGGCCGTCTGTGCGGCTCGCGGCGATCAGCATGTGGAGCGTGTCCGGTTGCAAGTTTTTCCCCTTTGCAATCTTTGGACTACTTATTCATTTCGCTTGCAGCGTACTTAATATTTGGTACTCTCGATAGGTCCAAATCGTTTTTCGTTGGTGGTGCCACTTTGAAAGAGTTGATTCTGGCCGAGTGTCTGCTGCAGCGCCTCGAACGGGGCGGCGCGTCCCCGCTGTCGCGCCAGATCTATGACATTCTGCGAGAGCTGATTCTGGCGGGCGACCTGCCGGCCGGCACCAAACTCCCTGCCACGCGGGCCCTCGCCACTGACACAGGGTTATCCCGTAATACGGTGCTGCACGCGTACGATCAGTTGCTGGCTGAGGGTTATCTCGTATCCGCGTTCGGAAGTGGTACCTTCGTTTCGGATACCGTTCCAGCCACGCAAGAGCCACTGTCTGATGCGAGCGCTGATGGCGCGCCCGCTCAGCCTCAGCCATTCACACTGTCACGCCGCGGCACCAAGCTGGTCCGGGAGGCGTCGGCGTCCGATCGCCAGTGGGGCGCCTTCGTGTCCGGCGTGCCGGATGTGTCGCTATTCCCGCGGGCCGTCTGGACCCGCCTGCAGAGCCGGCGCTGGCGCCAGCAGACGCCCGAGCTGCTGACGTATGCGCATGGCGCGGGCTACATGCCGTTGCGCCAGGCGCTGGCGGAGCATCTGCGACTGTCTCGCTCGGTGAAGTGCGAGGCGGATCAGGTGGTGCTCACCACCGGCATCCATCAGTCGATCAGCCTGCTGTCGCGCCTGCTGGGCGACAACGGCAACACCGCGTGGATGGAAAACCCCGGCTACTGGGGTGCCCGCTCGACCCTGGCGGCCTGCGGCATCACGCCCATCCCGGTCTCGGTGGACGACGAAGGCATGGCGCCCAGCCCCGAACAGCTGCGCGAGCCGCCGCGCTTCATCTTCGTCACGCCGTCGCACCAGTATCCGCTGGGGATGGTGATGAGCCTGGCGCGGCGCCGGATGCTGCTCGAGTACGCGCACAAGCGCGGCGCCTGGATCGTGGAAGACGATTACGACAGCGAGTTCCGCTTCGACGGCCGTCCCATCGCATCGCTGCAGGGCCTGGACCAGCACGATCGCGTGCTGTACCTCGGCACGTTTTCCAAGACGTTGTTTCCTGGTATCCGCCTGGGCTATATGGTGCTGCCGCGCCGCCTGGCGCCGCATTTCGCCACGGGGCTCTCCGAGCTCTATCGCGAAGGCCGGCTGATGGATCAGGCGGTGTTGGCCGACTTTATCGAAGGCGGCCACTATGCGAGCCATATCCGCCGCATGAAGCAGCGCTACGCCGCGCGGCAGGCGCTGCTACGCGAAGCCATCGTCACGCACTTCGGCGCCGACTGGCCCATCTCCACGCAGGAGGCCGGGCTGCATCTGGTGATGCACCTGCCCGACGGCACCGACGATCTGGGCATCTCGATCGCCGCGCGCACGCTCGGTCTCAATGCGCGGCCGCTGTCGCGATACTACGCCACCGAGCGTGAGGCGCGCCCGGGCCTACTGCTCGGTTATGCCTGCGTGCCCGACGAGGAAATCCAGCCGGCCTTCGAGCGGCTGGTGCAGGTCATCACGCCGGCGCTGGAGCACCGCGAGCGCTCGCAGCGCCGCCCGACCTACAGCGACCGCCTCAACGCCGAGGCGTGGAGCGGCGCCTGACGGCGTCCGGCGGACGGCACGAGCGGCACGCCGTGGCGCCAGCGGCACCCCGCGCACCAGTGGCACCCGCCTGAACGCGGCGGCGCCGGCCGCCTTTTGCAGCGGGCGCATTTATGCCTATGATGCGGGATCAGGTTTTATCCCCCATCACAAAACGGAGAGTTCGGGTGGCAGCAAAGAAACACAAGATCGCCGTGATTCCTGGAGACGGAATCGGCAAGGAAGTCGTGCCCGAGGGCCTGCGCGTGCTCGAGGCGGCGGCACGCCGCTATGACATCGGTTTCGAGTTCGATCATTTCGACTGGAGCTGCGACTACTACGCCAAGCACGGCAAGATGATGCCGGACGACTGGGCCAAGCAAATCGGCGGGCACGAGGCGATCTTCTTCGGCGCCATCGGCTGGCCGGACGCCGTGCCCGACCACGTTGCGCTCTGGGAGTCGCTCTTCAAGTTCCGCCGCGAGTTCGATCAGTACATCAATCTGCGGCCCGTGCGCCTGATGCCGGGCGTGCCTTCGCCGCTCGCCAACCGCAAGCCGGGCGACATCGACTTCTTCATCGTGCGCGAGAACACCGAGGGCGAATACTCGAATAGCGGTGGCCGGCTCTTCGCCAACACCGAACGCGAAGTCGTGATCCAGGAAAGCGTGTTCACGCGCATCGGCGCCGAGCGCGTGCTGAAGTTCGCGTTCGAGCTGGCGCGCAAGCGGGGCAAGCACCTCACTGCCGCGACCAAGTCCAATGGCATTTCGATCTCGATGCCGTGGTGGGACGAGCGCGTGGCCGAGATGGGCGAGAAGTATCCGGACGTGCGCTGGGACAAGTACCACATCGACATCCTGTGCGCGCACTTCGTGCAGCACCCGGACTGGTTCGACGTGGTCGTGGCGTCCAACCTGTTCGGCGACATCCTGTCCGATCTCGGCCCCGCGTGCACCGGCAACATCGGCATCGCGCCGTCGGCCAACCTCAACCCCGAACGCAAGTTCCCGTCGCTGTTCGAGCCGGTGCACGGTTCCGCGCCCGATATCTACGGCAAGGGCGTGGCCAACCCCATCGGCCAGATCTGGAGCGGCGCGCTGATGCTGGACTTCCTGGGCTACGAAGACGCGTCCAAGGCGATCGTCGCGGCCATCGAGCAGGTGCTGGCCGACGGTCCGCGCACGCCCGACATGCAAGGAAAAGCGAGCACGAAGGACGTGGGCGAGGCCATCGCGCGCATCGTCGCCGGTTAAGCCGCTTCAGTCGAGTACCAGGCCAGCCGCAAGGCTGGCTTTTTTTTGTCCGAACGGAATGCAAACGCCGGGGCGTGCAAGGCGCTCCGGGCATGTCGCGCCCGGGTCGAGCCGGCGCGCCGTTTCGCGGGGCGACGATACGAAGCTGTTACTCATCGAGTCACTTTAGCGCTTCTTCGATAGTTCACTCGGACCAAATTACGCAAAGTTCGATCAGGCATCGCGCATGTTCGATGTGTTCGATTCGTCATGCCTTCGGATGCGGCGTCATGCGGTCACCCATCGGTTCTCGATCATGCCGTAGGCGTCGTGGCGCGTCGCCATTCCCTGTCACGTCACATCAAAGGAAAGCCATGCAATTCACCACTCTCTCCCAAGGCCAGGCCCGCCAGATCGTCGGCGGCGCTTCCGTCACTTTCGGCCCGACGCCCAAGAGCGCCTTCATCTACAAATGCTGGGACACCGATGGCGACGTCTACTGGTCCGATGTCCCCAACGACAGGGGTTGCTACAACAGTAAGACGGGCCAGACGGAAAAAGGCTCCGCCAAGCAGCGCAAGGGCTGACCCTCAAACGCCGGTGCCCCCATGGCGAGCGCGATGGGGGCGCCGTATCGCGGTTCGTCCGCCGAGGCTGTGTTCTTCGTCATGTCCGACATTCCCACTTCAGATGCCGTAAGGCATCGCATCGCGGCCTTGCTCGAGGCCGAGTTCGGCATCTCCGCCGCGGCGCTGCTGGCCGACACCGCGTTCACCGAGATCGACAGCAAGTTCGATTCGCTCGCGCTGCTCGAGGTGCAGTTCCTGCTCGAGGCCGAATACAAAATCGAATTTCCCACCATGCAGCCCGGCGATGTGCTGCCGGTCAATGTCTCCGAACTCGCTGCCATCGTCCTCGAGCGGATGCAGGCCCATGGCTGAGTCGCCTCGTCATCCGGGCACTGCACGGCGGCGCGTGGTGATCACCGGCGCCGGCGTGGTGAGCGCGCTCGGAAACAGCCCCCCAGAATTCCATCGATCCCTGCAGTCGGGTCAGGCCGGCATCGTGTGCCAGCCCGACACGGAGCTGCTCCGCGCGGTGGGAGCCGCCGCGTTCGACGCCACTGCGCATTTCTCGCGGCTCGAGCTGCTGAGCCTGGATCGCGGCACGCAATTCGCCCTGGTGGCGAGCGAGCAGGCGATGCACGAGTCCGGCGTGACCCTCGCGCCCGATGCCAACGCCGGCGTCTACTGGGGCACGGGCGGCGGCGGCTTCGAAACCATCGAGGCCAGCTACGGTCGCTTCTATGGCGCTGCACCTGGCGGATCGGGCGGATCGGGCGCCGCGATGACGGTGCCCGCGGCCATGGTGCACGCACCGGCCGCGCAAGTCTCCATTCGCCACGGCGTGCGGGGCGAGTGCCTGACCTATTCCACGGCGTGCTCGTCCGCATCGGTTGCGATCGGCGAGGCCTTCCTGCGTATCGCTCTGGGTCTGCGCGATGTGGCCATCGCGGGCGGCAGCGAGTGCGCGCTGCTGCCGGGCGTGCTGAAAGGCTGGCTCGCGATGCGGGTCCTGTGCGACGACCCTCGCGAAGGCATCCCGTCGGGTTGCCGGCCCTTCGATCGCGACCGCCAGGGTTTCGCGCTGGGCGAGGGGGCCGCCGCGTTCGTGCTCGAATCCTACGAGCACGCCATGGCGCGCGGTGCCGAGGTGCTTGCCGAGCTCGTCGGCTATGGCGCGAGCAACGACGCTTCCCACATCACGCGACCCGACGGCGCAGGCCAGATTCGCGCCATGACGCATGCGCTCGCCTGTGCGGATATCGCACCGTCGGACGTGAGCTACATCAATGCCCACGGCACGGGCACTCCGTTCGGCGACGCGGTCGAGTGCGCGTCGATCGCCGCGGTGTTCGGCGAAGGCGCGCAGCGGATCCCGATCAGCAGCACCAAGGCGGCCCATGGCCATCTGCTCGGCGCGAGCGGGGCGATCGAAATGCTCGCCTGCCTCTACGCGCTGCGCATGCAGTGCGTGCCGCCCACGCTCAACTGGGTGGCGCCCGATCCCGCCACCGCCGGCTGGGACTTCGTGCCCAACGTCGGCCGGCCCGCAAACCTGCGCCACGTCATGAGCAATTCGTTCGCCTTCGGCGGCAACAACGCCGTCCTGATCGCGCGGCGCTGGCCCGGCTGACGCCGATCCTGACCGGATCCGAACCCGTCGCCGTCAGTCTCTTTCGATATCCGTACGCGCCGTCCTTCTCTCACATCATGCGTCCGTCCTCCCCCTCGCTGCCGGCGTTGCGCTGGCATGCCACACACGCGCTTGCCTGGCTGCGGCGCCGCGATTTAGAGCTCGTCCTCGCGGGCGCGAGGGATCGGCTGGCGAGCGCCGTCCGGTCCGGGTTGCACGCCTGCGCCCGATGCGCGCGCGACACCGTGATGGCGCCTTTGCTGCGCCACCTGCCGTATCGGCTGTTGCTCGCGGGCGCCAGGGCCATCGACGTGGTGCCGCAGCATCGCCGCGATGCGCGCCGGCGCGCGGCGTTCGCGGGCCTCAATCTCCACCAGGCGGCGGGCCGCGCGCGGGCCGGGGCGGGCCATGCGCGGCTCTGGCGTCACAAGATCGTGCTCGAGGCGGCGCTGTACTTCCGCAATCGCACGCTCATCCAGGAGCTCGAGGACTGCGCGCGCCAGCTCGCCGAGGCATTGCGCCGCGAGGGTGCGGCGGGCCAGCCGGTGATCCTGGCGCCGCTGCACATGCATTCGGATTTGCTGGCGACCCTGATGTGTGCCCGCGCATGCGCCGGGCCGGTGGCGGTCATCACCGCCCACGATGCGAGCACCGTGACGGCATCCGACGAGGCCCTGCTGAAGCGGCACGGTGGCATCGAGATCCGCCTGTTGAATCCGCTCGATCACGGCGCCGGTGAGCTGCTGGCCTTCCTGCGCGCGGTGCGCAACGGGGCGGGCACGCTGGTGGCGTTTCCTGACGCGCCGCCGGAGGCGACCCAGCGCCTCTTCGAGCGGGCCATGCGCACCTACGACTGCCGGATGTTCGGTCATCCGGCCCGGGTGCACCGCGGTCTGCCCGAGCTCGCCCGGCTGACCGGCGCGCGCGTGCTTTTTGTCTGCCTGACCCGCCGTGGCGGCCGTTTTCACGCCGACGTCGCGGCCTGCGTGCCGGCCGATCGCGTGGGCGAGCGCATGCCCGACATCATCGAGCGCGCCATCCTCGCGCACCCGCACGAGTGGCTCTTCTGGCACACGCCTTCGCTGTTCTCCTTCAACTCCGCGGATCGCTAGACGATGAGCGACATCGACACTTCCACGCGCAAGCCCGCCATGGTGTTTCAGGGCGAGGTCGCCGAATGCGGCCTGGCCTGCGCCGCCATGATGATCGACGCCTTGGGAGGCGACGCGTCCCTGGCGGACCTGCGGGGCAGGTTTCCGGTTTCCACGGCGGGGGCGTCATTGCTCGACCTTCAAGGCATTCTGGAGAGGTCCGGCGCGCCTGCCCTTGCCGTGCGGTTCGACCCGGCCCAACTCGCCGAGCTGCCGTTGCCGGCCATTCTGCACTACGGTGGCAATCATTTCGTGCTGTGCACCCGCCGGTCGGGCGGCGCGCTGCGCGTCTTCAATCCGGCCACGGGCAGCACGGTGGTCAGGGTCGAGCACCTGCGCGAGCACATCACGGGCTATGCGCTGGTGCTGGATCGCTCGCGGCCGTTGAGGGTCCCGGGCGCACGCGTCGATGTGCCGGCGCGCCCCGATGTCTGGCGGCACACGCGCCTGCCGCGATTCTGGCCGCTGCTGCTGGCGGGCCTGGCGGCAGGCGTGCTCGGGTTTGTCGTGCCGGTCATGTATGCAGCCACGCTGGACGACGCGTCGATGATCCACGCATTCAACGACTGGATGCCGTTCGCCGCCGCGTTCGTGGTGGCGCTGATCAGCGTGCTGATCACCGTCTATGCCGACACACGACGCAACGTCGATGCGCAGGGCATCAGCCGGACGCGGATGTCGGAGCTCTTTGCCAGGCTGCTGCGCAAACGCGTCGATTACTTCGAGCGGCGGCTCCTCACCGACGTCTTTCAACGCCTGTTTTCGCACGGCAGGCTGGTGGGCGAACGCGGGATCACCACGCTCGAGCTGTTGCGCTCGGGCCTGATGGCGCTGGTCATCGGCGGCATCATGGCCTGGATCAGCGTACGGCTGGCGCTCGTGACGCTGGTGGTCGTGATCGGGTACTGGGGTATCAGCCGGTACTTCTCCGAGCGCCGCGCGCCGCTGCTGTTGCGCGTCGAGGAGATGAGCGGCCGGCACAACGACCTGGTGCTCGAAACGCTGAGCGGCATCGGTACGGTCAAGAGCGCCGGCCTCGGCCCGCACCGCGAGCTGCAGTTCAGCAAAAGCCAGGCCTCGCTCGCCGACACCGCGCTGGCCCTGGGCCAGCTCTCGGTGCACGAGTCGGCCGCGTCGCGCACGCTGGGCTACGCCGAGGCCATTGTGGTGCTCATGCTGGGTGCCGGGCTGGTGCGGTCGGACCTGCTGTCGGTGGGTGGGCTGGTGTCATACGTGTTCTTCAAGCAGATCGCATTGGACAGCGTCACCGGTCTGTACTGGACCGCCATGCGGCGGCGCGAGCAGAACATCCTGGTGCAGCGCAGCCATGATCTGCTGGAGGGCGCGGAGGATCCGGCCGAAGGCGCGCCGGTCATCAGGATGCGCGAGCGCATGGTGCTGACCGGACTGCGCTTTCATTATGTGGGCTGCACCCGCGTCTTCGAGCTCGATCGGCTGCAGCTGCGCTACGGCGAGAAGATTGCGCTGATCGGCGCATCGGGCAGTGGCAAAAGCACCTGGCTGAAGGTGCTGGGAGGCCTCTATCCCGCCACGGACGGCGAGGTCGTGGTGGACGATGCCGCCGTGGGGCGGCGGGCGCTGCGGGGGCTGGCTTACTGCCACCAGGCGCGCGAAGTCCTGTTCCAGAATACGGTTCTCGACAACGTCCTGCTGCCGGGATCGTGGGGGTTCGCCGACAAGCGCAGGCAGGATGCCCGCGCGCTGCTGGCAAGCCTGGGCCTGACTTCCGCCATCGAAGCGATGCCCCACGGTTGGAACACCGAGCTTTCGGCCGCCAATCCTCATCTGTCCTCGGGCCAGATCCAGCGTGTCATGGTGGCGCGGGCTCTGTGCAGCCTGCGCGATCTCGTGCTGCTCGATGAGCCCACGTCCAACCTGGACGACGAGGCCGCGGCGCTGACCTTCGATGCCATTCTCGCCAGCGCGGGCACGGTGATCGTGGCCACCCACGAGCACGCGCACCTGCATCGCTTCGATCGGGTGTTCGAGCTGGGCGCAGCGGGTCTGAGGGAGCGGACGCCATGACGGATGCCGGCAACGCCGCCAATGCAAGGGGGCGCCGGATGTGGCGTGCGGCCCGCCTGCCACTGCTCGGCGTCTGCCTGGTGGGCGCGGCCTGGCTCGGCCTACGCGAGGCGCCCGACGTCACGTCAGCGCAGATTCGGTCCGCGCTGGTGACGCGCGCCGATCTCGAGGTCGCGGTGGAGGCGGTGGCGACGCTCGAGCCGGTCGATATCGTCACGATAGGTGCCCAGGTCAACGGGCAGATCAAACGCATCGCCGTGCAGCAGGGCGATCGCGTGCGCCGCGGCGATCTGCTGGTCGTGATCGATCCCGAGTTGCAGGAAGCGGCGCTCGAAAAGGCCCGCGCCTCGCTCGCCAGCATGGAGGCGCAACTGACGGCCAGGCGGGCGACGCTGGCCCATCGGCAGTCCATCCTGGCGCGCCAGCGCGCGCTCGCCCGCGAGGATGCGAACACGCGTCTCGATGTCGAGCAGGCCGAACTCGAGTACGAGGTGGCCAAGTCGGAGCTCGCCGTCGTCGCGTCGCAGATCGTGCAGGCCCGGCTCGACGTGCGCAGCGCGGAGGTCAATCTGACCTACACGCAGATTTCCTCTCCGATCGACGGCGAGGTCCTGGCGATCTTTGCCCAGTTCGGGCAGACCCTGGTGTCGGCGCAGGCCTCGCCGGCCCTGCTGGTGGTGGGCAACATCGACCGCATGCGGGTGCGGGCCCGGGTGTCCGAGGCCGATGTGGTGGGCCTGAAGCCCGGCGTCGAAACCTCGTTCTCGGTCGTGGGCGTGGACGCGCGCACGTATCGCGGCACGCTGCAGAGCGTCGAGCTGCCGGCCGAGTCGCTGCGCGCATTGCGCCAGTCGGGTGAGGGCGCGCCCCGGGGCGATCTGCCGGTCTACTACTACGGCACGTTCGACGTCGACAATGCCGACCACGTCCTGCTGCCGTTCATGACGGCCGATGTGCGCATCGTCAAGGGCGTGCGCCAGCAAGTGCTGACCGTGCCGGTGGCGGCCATCCGGCGTCATGTCGGCGACGACGGCGCGACGGTGCGGGTCGTGGGGCGCGACGGGCACACCACGCCCCGTACCGTGCAGCTCGGCCCGGTGAGCGGGGGATGGGTCGAAGTCCGTGCCGGGCTCGACGAGGGCGAGCGCGTGGTGCTGGGCCGGCTGCCCGACGAGCTCGACGAGGCCGAGGGCGCGGGGCAGGCACCATGACGCGGTCCGTCGCTCGCGGCTCGGCGCCCGCGCTGATCGAAATGGACGCCGTGTCGCGCTGGCACGATACCGCCGCCGGCCGCTCCATCGTTCTGGATCGCTTCAGCCTCCGTATCCGGGCGGGTGAAATGGTCGCCATCCGTGGCGCGTCCGGATCGGGAAAGTCGACGCTGCTGCACATCCTGGGGGGCCTCGACTTCCCGTCCAGCGGCAGCTATCGCATTCACGGCCATGACGTCGGCGGCATGGCGCCCGACGCGCTCGCCGCGATTCGGAGCCGACTGTTCGGTTTCGTGTTTCAGCGCTATCACCTCATCCCCCATCTGACCGCGCTCGAGAACGTGTGCGTGCCGCTTTCGTACGCCGGGGCAGGGCGGGCCGAAGCCGAGCGCATGGCGCGCGACCGGCTCGTCCAGGTCGGCCTGCACGACCGCCTGCACTATCGGCCGGCGCAATTGTCGGGCGGGCAACAGCAGCGGGTGGGGATCGCGCGGGCGCTGGCCAACGGGGGCTCGGTGATTTTTGCCGATGAACCCACCGGCGCGCTCGATGCGCGCAGCGGCGCGCAGATCATGGACATTCTGTGCGCGCTGCACGCGGCCGGACACACGGTGGTGATCGTGACGCACGACGCCGGCGTCGCGGCGCGCGCGGCCCGCGTCATCGAGATCGAGGATGGCCGGATGGTCAGCGACATCCGCACCGACGCCGCCGCCGGCGCGACGCCGCCGGGCGCGGCTCACGCGGGCGGCGTCAGGCCCGACAGCCCGCTGCGGCGCCGCGCGGGCATTCTGCGCCTGGCGCTGCGCGAAGCCGCGCGCATTCTGATCCGGGTCCCGCTGCGCAGCGCCTTGACGATGCTGGGCATCGCGATCGGGGTCGGCGCCGTGGCCAGTGTGGTGGCGGTCGGGCAGGGCAGCCGCGACAAGGTGCTGCGCAATATCTCGTCGCTGGGCGCCAACACCATCGAGGTCGCCGCGGGCAGCGGGCTGGGCGATCTCGACTCGCGCGGCCGTCGTCCCTTGTCTTCGCGCGATGCCGCGCTGCTGGTCGAACAGACCCGGATCGACGCCGCGACGCCGGTGACCAGCGCGTCCGCCACCGTGCGCGCGGGACGCGCGTCGCTGCAGGTCGCGGTGCTGGGCGTGAGCGAGGATTTTCCGGAGGTTTACGCGCGCAGGATGCTGGAGGGCGCCTTCTTCGGGCGCGCCGCCGTGGCCGCCGCCGCACCGGTGGTGGTGATCGACCAGAACCTGCGCGAGCGCCTGTTTCCTCCGGGCATATCGGTGCTCGGACGGCAGATCATGGTCGGCCCGATGGCGCTGACGATCGTGGGCGTGGAGCGCAGCTCCGACGGCGTGGCGGACAGCCGGGCGGTGTTGCAGGCATACGTGCCCCACACCAGCGTGGGCCTGCGGCTCGACAAGGCGCAGCACATGATGATCGCGGTGCGGGTGCCGCCGGGCGTGCCCAACCGGCTGGCGCAGGCCGGCATCTTCGACGTGTTGCGCACGAGCCGTGGCGCGCAGGACTTCTACACGCGCTCGCTCGAGCAGATCCAGATCGCCGTGGCCAAGGCGGCGCGCACGTTCTCGCTGATGATTCTCGCCATCGCGGCGGTATCGCTGGTGGTGGGCGGTATCGGCGTCATGAACATGATGCTGGTGTCGGTCTATGAGCGCACCCACGAGATCGGCGTGCGCATGGCGCTCGGCGCCCGCGCCGCCGACGTGCTGACGCAGTTTCTCACCGAGGCGCTCGTCTTGTGCGCGCTCGGCGGTGTGGCCGGCGTGGCCGTCTCCGTGGCGTTCAGGGTGCTGCTGCCCGTGTTCCTGCCCGAGGTGCCCGTGGTCTTCTCCTGGCCCTCGGTGGCGGCGGGGCTGCTTTGTTCGTCGGTCATCGGATTGGTCTTTGGTTATGCGCCCGCACGGCGGGCCTCACGCTTGAGGCCAGTGGATGCGCTGGCCAACGAATGACGGGACGGCATCATGAGGCGACGCTTTTATTCCTATGTGCCGTTGTTGTGCGCGCTGTGGCTGAGCGGATGCGCGGCCCCGGCGGTGCCGGTCGAAACCTATCTTTCGCGCCAGGCGGTGCCCGACCGCTGGGACGCCGCCGCGGCGCTGGGCAATGCACCGGCCGAGGGGAGCGCATCGGCGCAATGGTGGCGTGTCTTTGGCGATCAGCGGCTCGACGGGCTTGTCGATCTGGCGCTGGCGCGCAATCTCGACCTGCACATCGCCATGCTGCGCGTGCGGCAGGCACGCAACGACGCCAGATTGATGGGCACGATCCTGACGCCGGAGTTCACGCCGAGCGCGACCGGCGGGGTCACGAAGGATCTCGCGCACGGCAACCCGAGCCAGCGGGACTACTCGAGCCGCTTCGACGTCGGCTACGAGCTGGACCTCTGGGGCAAGTACGGCGCGGCGATCGATGGCGCCGACTGGGCGCTGCAGGCCTCGCAGTACGACCGGCGCGCCGCCGCGCTGACGCTGGTGGCCAGCGTCGCCGAAACCTACTGGACCATCGCCCTGCTCAAGCAGAAGGTGGAGATCCAGGCGCGCAACATCGAGCGGGCAAGCCGGCTGATGGCCCTGATCCTGGCGCGCAGGCAGTCCGGTTTCGCCGGCACCGCCGATACCGAACGGGCGGCGCAAGACCTGGCGACGCAGCGGATCGTGGCGCGGCAGCTGGCGTCGCAGTTGCACACGACGCGCCTGGGTCTTGCCGCGCTGCTGGGCGAGGAGGCCGGCTGGGTCAATCCGCTCGAGCCGCTGGCCTTGCCGACGGAGCCACCGCCGGACGTGGCGCTGGATCAACCGGCCGCGGTGCTGGCGCGGCGGCCCGACGTGCAGGCCGCGGAAGCTCGCCTGCGTGCGTCATATTCGCGCGCCGAAGTCACACGGCTGCAGTTCTATCCCACCATTCTGCTGGGCGCCGGCCGGTCGGGCGGTGCATCGCGCGACCTGGGCGACATCCTGAGCAATCCGCTGGGTTCGCTGGGCTTCACCCTGGCGCTGCCATTTCTGCAGTTTCGCAAAGCGCAGTTCACCGTGACGCAGGCGCAGCTTCAGTATGAGGAAGTGGGGCTGCAGTTCGGCCGCACCCTGTACAACGCGCTGATCGAGGTGGAACGCGGGCTGGCCGTGGCGCTGCAGCAGCGCGACGAGGGCGCGCTGCGCCAGGCCGTGCTGGACCGGGCGCGCAAGGTCGAGTCCATCAGCGGCGCGCGCTATCTTGCGGGCCAGGATGGCCTGAAGGATTGGCTCGATGCGCAGCAATCGACGCGGCAAGCCGAATCCGACGTGCTGGACAACCGCTATGAGCAGCTGCGCACCACGCTCAGGCTCATCCAGGCGATGGGCGGCTGAGCGCTCAGTGCGCCCCGGCGGCGGCCTCGGCGGCGCCGTCGTCCTTGCCTTTGCCCTTGTTGATGCGCGGCCGTGCGAACCAGACCGTGCCGATCAGCAGAACGAAGATCAGCGCCGAGGCATAGAACACGTCGGTGGCCGACATGGTCGCGGCCTGGGTATTGATCAGGCCGTCGATGACGGTGAGCGACTGCTCGTGCGACAGCCCGGCGCTGTTCTGCAGCGCGCCCGAGATCTGGTCGAACGCCTGCTGCCCGGGCCGGGCCACCTCGGTCAGTTGCGCATGGTGCAGGGTGGTCCGGTTTTCCCAGAGGGTGGTCGAGATCGAGGTGCCGAACGCGCCCGCGGTCAGGCGCGCGAAGTTCGACAGGCCCGATGCCGCCGGGATGCGGCCCGGCTCCAGGCCCGACAGCGTGATCGAGGTCAGCGGCACGAAGAACGCGGCCATGGCGGCGCCCTGGATGATGGTCGGGATCATCAGCGTGCGCACGTCGGTCTGGGTGTTGAAACCCGAGCGCATGAAGCACACCAGCGCGAAGATCATGAACGCCACGGTCACCAGCTGGCGCGGGTCGCGCGTGGCCAGCATCTTGCCGACGATGGGCGTGAGCAGGATGGCCAGAAGCCCCACCGGCGCGGTCACCAGGCCCGCATAGGTTGCGGTGTAGCCCATCGTGCTTTGCAGCCAGAGCGGCAGCAGCACGACATTGCCGAAGAACACGCCGTAAGCCACCGCGAGCGTCAGCGCGCCCACCGTGAAGTTGCGCTCCTTGAAGAGCCGCAGGTCCACCACCGGATGCGCGTCGGTGAGCTCCCAGATCAGGAAGAACACGAAGGCCACGAAGGCGATCGCGGCCAGCAGGATGATGACCGGGCTGGCGAACCAGTCCAGCTCCTTGCCCTTGTCGAGCATGATCTGCAGCGCGCCGACCCACACGACCAGCAGCACCAGCCCCACCTTGTCGATCGGGAGCTTGCGCGTGACCGACTCGCGGTCACGATAGATGCGCCAGCTGATCCACGCCGCCAACAGGCCCACGGGCACGTTGATGTAGAAGATCCAGGGCCAGGTGTAGTTGTCGGAAATCCAGCCGCCCAGCAGCGGCCCGGCCACGGGCGCCACGAGCGTGGTCATGGACCACACTGCCAGCGCCATGCCGGCCTTCTCCTTCGGAAAGCTCGACAGCATCAGCGCCTGCGACAGCGGGATCATCGGGCCCGCGACGGCGCCCTGCAACACGCGGAACGCGATCAGCGCCTCGAGCGTGGGCGCGAAGCCGCACAGCCACGAGGCGAGCACGAAGAGCAGGGTGGAGATCAGGAACAGCCTGACCTGACCGAAGCGTTGCGTGAGCCAGCCCGTCAGCGGCACCGTGATCGCGTTGGCGACGGCGAACGAGGTGATCACCCACGTGCCCTGGCTCGAGCTCACGCCCAGATCGCCCGAGATGGTCGGGATCGATACGTTGGCGATCGAGGTGTCCAGCACGTTCATGAACACGGCCGTCGACAGGGCGATCGACCCGATGATCCGGGTCGCGCCGTTCAGCGGCGGATAGGGGGCGGCCGGGGCGGCGGCGGGCCGGGCTTGATCGCTCATGATTACTCGAGGTTGGCCTTGATGATCTTGGCGATCAGTGCGTCGGCCTCGCCGTGGCCGGGTTCGAACACGGTGGTCGACAGCACGGGTTCGGCGCGCTGCACTTCAGTGAGCGGCTTGCCGTCGTCCTTGCCGATGTCGACTTCGACGTCCATCGACAGTCCGATGCGCAGCGGATGCTGCTTCAGGTCTTCGGGGTCGAGCGCGATGCGTACCGGCACGCGCTGCACCACCTTGATCCAGTTGCCGGTGGCGTTCTGCGCCGGCAGCAGGGCGAACGCGCTGCCGGTGCCGGCATCCAGGCCGATGACCTTGCCGTGATAGACCACGTCGCCGCCGTACAGGTCGGCCTTGAGCGTGACCGGCTGGCCGATGCGCATGTGGCGCAGCTGACCTTCCTTGAAGTTCGCTTCGACCCACACCTGATCCAGCGGCACGATGTTCATCAGCACCGAGCCGGGCGCGACGCGTTGCCCCACCTGGGCATTGCGGCGCGCGACCACGCCCGCAACCGGCGCGGGCAGGACGGTGCGCGACTGATTCAGCCAGGCGTTGCGCAGGGCGGCGGCCGCTTCGCGCACATCGGGATGCTGCGCCACGTCGGTGCCGCGGGTCAGCGCCAGGTTGGTGGCCAGGCGGGCGCGCGCCGCGGCCAGCGCCGCGCGGGCCTGTGCCAGGCCGGATTGCGCGGTCTTGAGCGCGGTCTCGGCGTGCAGGATTTCTTCGCCGCTGACACCCCCCGAACGGCCCAGGGACTGGCGCCGCTTCAGATCGCTCTGCGCCCGGGCGAGGTCGGCCTGGGCGCGCTCGATGTCGGCCTGACGCACGTCCACGTCGGCGGCCAGGGCATCGTTCTGCACGTACAGCGTGCGCACCTGCCGCACGGTCTGCGCCAGCTTGGCTTCGGCCTGCTGCAGCGCCACGTCGGTGTCGGCGGGGTCCAGGCGCACCATGGGCTGGCCGGCCTTGACGGTTTCGGTGTCGTCGGCCTCGATGGCGATCACGGTGCCCGGCACTTGCGGCGTGATCTGCACGAGATTGCCGTGCACGTACGCGTCGTCGGTGCTTTCGAAGTGGGATCCGAACAGGAACCACCAGATGGCATAGGCCAGGGCCAGCACGATGAACGCCCCGGTGGCCAGCAACAGCAGGCGCTTGCGGGCGGGATGGGTTTTAGGGGTATCGGTCATGACGTCTAATCCGCGGATCAGTGGGTAGAGGGTGAGACGGGCGCGGTGGCCTTCGCGTCGTAGCCGCCGCCCAGCGCATAGGCGAGGTCGGCATCGAGCTGATAGGCGCGGCTCTTCAGGTCGGTGTCCAGGCGGGCCTGGGTCAGCACGCTGTCCTGTGCCAGCAGCACGGCCAGGTAGTTGCCGAGGCCGTTGCGGTAGCGCCGGACGGCCAGGTCATACGCGGCGTCGATGGCCTCGCGCGCCTGGCGCTGTTCGGCCTTCTCGCGGTCGATCAGGCGCAGCGAATCGATCGCGTCGGCCGTCTGCCGCACCGCGTCGAGCACGGTCTGGTTGTAGTCGGACACCGCCAGATCGGCATCGGCGCGCCGGCCGGACAGATTGGCGTTGAGCTCGCCGCCATGGAAGATGGGCAGCGTGATGGCGGGACCGATGCCCGCCGTGCGCGAGAACCGATCGAACAGCATGTTGGTGCCGAGCGATTGCAGCCCGGCGAAGGCGACCAGATTCACGTTGGGATAAAACTCGGCCTTGGCCGCGTCGATGCCATGGCGCGCGGCTTCGGCGCGCCAGCGGGCGGCGGTCACGTCGGGGCGGTGGCCCAGCAGCTCGAGCGAGACGGCCTGCGGCACGACGCCATCGGGCGCGGTGAGCGCGTAGGGCCGAACGGACCGGCCACGATCCGGGCCCGCCGCCGTCAGTGCCGACAGCTGATTCTGCAATTGCGCGAGCGTAGTCTCGACCTGCGTGAGCTGCACACGGGCGGCGGCGGAGGCGGACTCGGCCTGCTTGACCTCGACCTGCGTGTCCAGACCGGCGCCCTCGCGGTCGCGGGTGAGCTTGAGGACGTCGTCGCGCTGCGCGATGACGCGCGAGATCACGTCACGTTGCGCATAGGCGTTCTGCAGGTTGAGATAGCTGGCCACGACCGAGCGGGCCAGCAGATTGCGCGCTGCCTGGGCGTCGGCCTCGGCCGCATCCCGTTGCGATACGGCGGCTTGCAGGCGCGAGCGGTTCTTGCCCCAGAAGTCGAGCTCATAGCTGAAATCCAGCGCCAGCCGGTTGTCGCTCACCACCGAGCCGCCCAATGGCGCGGGCTGGATATAGTTGCCCGACAGGTGTTCGCGGCTGAGCTGGTAGTTGGCATCCACCCGCGGGAACAGCGGGGCACGGGCACCGGCCACGGCCGCGTTGGCTTGCGCCAGGCGTGCCTGCGCCGCGGTCAGCGACGGGTTGCCCGCCATGGCATCGTCGACCAGCGCATCGAGCTGCGGATCGCCATATCGTTGCCACCAGCGTGCGTCGGGCCAGGCCGTCTCCTGCACGCTCAGGCCATGCTGGGCGGCATCCCATTGCGCCACCGGCTCGGGCGCCGGGTCCATCAGGGCGCAGCCCGAAAGGGTCAGCACCCATGCGGTGATAAGTAGGCGTTTCATCCTGACGATTTGCTGAAAGTAGTTGATCAAGTTGGTATTTGACTAGGCAATTAATTAGGCCAAAAAAAGCCCGGCAGCCTGCCCGCGTCGGTGGGACGCGGGCGGAAGCAGGGGCCTTCAGCGCACTGCGGGCAGTCCGGCGGCGGAGCCGTTGGCCAGCATGCGCATCAGCAGGTGGCGCGCCTGCGCGGTCTCGTCGGCCGAAAAACCACGCAGGTGCAAGTTGAGCACCTTGGCAATGTACTGCGGAATCTCCCGGGCCTTCTCCTGGCCGTCGTCGGTCAGTTCGAGCTTGATGACACGCCGGTCTTCCTGGCTGCGCACGCGCCGCAGCAGGCCTTTGGCCTCGAGACGGTCGAGCGTGCGCGTCATGGCGCCGGTATCGACGCCGATCAGTCGCGCCAGTTCGGCGGGCGTGTCGGCCCGTCCTCGGAAAATCATGGCCAGCGGCCGCCATTGCATGGCCGTGAGATCCAGCGGCGCCATCTCCTGATCCAGCATGCGGTTCATGGAGTTGTAGACCAGCTTGATCAGAAAGCCGATGTTGTCGTCCGACATGCACACGCTGTCGGCGCGATAGTGGACGACAGGGATGGCGGATTCGCCGGACGGGACAGGGGACGAGCTCATGGCTGGATTTTACTGCCTAGGCAATTAATGTCAACACGCGCCGGGTTCGATAAGCGGCAGCCGGCGCGCCCGGCTTACGACGCGAGCTGCCTTGCCGTCTCGTGCGCGCTACCGCCTCACGCGGGCGGTGCGCGTCGCGTCTGGCTCAGCAGCGTCTGCAGGCCCTGCGCGACCTCGGTGGTCAGCGCGTCGATGTCTTCTGTCCAGGCGCCGCCCGCTCTGCTCATGTCGAGCAGCTCGCTGCACAGGTCGGCGAGCCCGGAAGGGCCCAGTTGCATGAGCCCGCCGCACACGCGATGAATCCAGCGTTCGAGTCGCGCCACGTCCTGGCTGGCGCGGACGTCGGGCAGTGCGCTCAGATCCCGCTCGATCTGCGTGGCCAGGATGTCGCGGTAGATGTCGGGCACGTCGGGCAGGTCCGGCGAGCCCTCGGGTGCCCGCGCCGTCGCGAGCAGATCCTGCACCACCGCCTCGAGCGCAGCGAGGGGCAAGGGCTTGGTCAGGTAGTCGGTGAAGCCGTGGTCGCGTCCCGAGCGGATGTCGTCGGGCTGCACGCTGGCGCTGATCGCATAGACGGGCAGGTCGGGATCGCGCTCACGCAATGCGCTGAGAAGCTCGTAGCCTCCCAACCCAGGCATGTTGACGTCCGTGAGCACGGCATCCACGCGGTGTTTCTTGAATTGCTCGAGCGCCTGCAGGCCGTCGTGTGCGGGGATGGTGTCCACGCCCAGCGTGCGCAGCTGGTCTTGCAGCAAGGCGAGGTTGAGTGCGTTGTCTTCGGCGACCAGTACGGTCAACCCGGTCATCACGAGAGGCGTGCCCTCGGGCTGGCCGGAGGCGTCGGTGCTCGTGTCAGGCAGCGTCGACGCGGCCGGTGAGGGCGTGCCGGCGGACGCATGCGACGAGGTGGCGGCGGAGTCGGCCGACGCGCGCGTCGCAGTGGCTGGCCTGGGGTCGGCCACGGCGGCGACAAGACCGGCGAGGCTGTACGCGCACACACGCAGCGCGCCGGCCGGGGTGGGTTCGGGGTGTAGCGGCCCGGCCTGGCCCGCCAGTACGATGCCCGATGTGCCGCCCCACACGACCTCGATGGCGGACAGGTCGAACTCGTCGGTCGCGACCAGGCAGTCGTAGCGCGCGGACAGGCCGGTCTCGGCCGGGCTGGCGACATGAAGCACCGTGGCTTCGCCCGCGAACACGCCGTTGAACCATTCGGTGTATTCGGATGCCTGGGCCAGCACCGCGATGCGTGCCGGCGCGGGCAAGCGCGAGCCGGTCGCGGGCTCCTGATCGGCGCTGTCGAACGGAAGGCGGATATCCACGCGGGTGCCGACGCCCAGCGTGCTGTGCAGTGCGATCGTGCCGCCCATCATCGTGACGAGGCGGGAGCAGATCGACAGGCCCAGACCGGTGCCGCGGATCTGGGTCAGGCGGTGCTGATCGCCCTGCACGAAAGGCTGGAACAGCCGCGGCAGGAGGTCTTCGGGAATGCCGATGCCCGAGTCTGTCAATGTCAGGACGAGTTGCGCATCGATCCAGTCCGCGCGCAGGACGACCTTGCCCGACTTGGTGAACTTGAACGCGTTGCTGATGATGTTGTTGAGCACCTGGGTGAGCCGCAGCGCGTCGATGCGGATCCGGCCCGGGAGGTGCTCCGAGGCCACCAGATAGAAATCGAGCTTCTGGCGGTTGGCCACGGGCAGATGCGCGATGGCCACGTTGCTCAGCAGTTCGAGCAGGGGCGTCCACTCGGGCGTGAGCTGCAGGTGACCCACATCGATCTTGGAAAAATCCAGCACGTCGTTGACGACCTGCAGCAGATCGTTGGTGGACGACTGCATGGCTACGACCCGCGCGCGTTGCTCCGCGGACAGCGGACCGCGCGACACCAGCTCGAGGTTGCCGGTGAGGGAGGTCAGCGGCGTGCGGATCTCGTGGCTCATCGAGGCGAAAAACTGCAGCTTTGCTTTCGCGACCTGGTCGCTCGCGGCCTTGGCCTGGCGCAGGGCGTTCTCGGCCTGGACGTGGGTCGTCATGTCGGCGATGGCGCAGAAATAGACGGCGTCGCCGTTGAGCGTGGCGGGCGCGAACGTGACCTCGAGATTCGCTTCCTTGTCGTCGACGGTGAAGGAAAACGAGAACTTGCGGATGTCGGGGTCGTCGCCGTCGGGCGCTGCGCGTTCCAGGGTCTGGGTGGCGAAGGCGGCCACGAACGCGGTCGGCAGCTCCGAGGCGTTGGCCTCGAGCTGCAGCACCCGGCGGAAATGGTCGTTGGCCACCATCACCCGGAACCCTTCGCGTCGAACCACGCCGAGGCCGATGGGCGATGCGTGCACCAGCAAGTGATGCAGCATTTCGCGTTCGAGCGCCAGCTTGGCTTCGCGGTAGGTGCGGCCAATGAACTGGTAGCGCCAGAATTTGCCGCCGGCCAGCAGGGCCGAGACCGCCAGCAAGGTCAGGCAGGAGCCGAGCAGCAGCTCGGTGCGCAGCACGCTCGCGAGCTCGGTCCAGGGGACCACGGCCACGATCGTGGCGCCCTCGAACGAGCGCGATGACCAGCGCATGCCCCATTCGAACGGCGTGATCAACTTGAATTCGCCATCGGCCATCGGGCTGGTGCTCTGGAACAGCACCGCCGCGTCCGGGATCGGAAGCGTGCCGGCCAGCACGTGGCCCCCGGCATCGATCAGCGCGATGTTGCCCTGGTTCGTGTCGTGGGCGAAGGTGGGGCGCAGGTCGGAGAGCTCGATGGACGTGGCCAGCAGCAATTGCATGCCGGTGCTGTTCCTGACGGCGGCCATGCCGAGCAGGGTGTGCTGACCGAGGTTCCATTCGGCCGGCGGGACGGCCCAGACCACACGCCGGGCGGCACCGTACTTGGCGCCGGCCAGACTGCGGGGCCCCTCGGAAACATGATTGAGATACTGCTCGCGCATGTAGGTGAGGCCGGCCGAGGTCATGATCAGCTGGTCGGTGCGGGCCGTGGGGAAGTTGTGTTCGACCAGGGCATCCGTCGTCAGGTCGGCGATCAGCAAGGGGGCGTCGCCGCCATTCGCCACGAGCAGGGCGGTCGCGTCCTGGCAGGCGCTGAACAGCGGATACTCGCTCTGCTGCAGCGTGAGCGATTCGCCCCGGCACAGCGAGCTGGTCTCGACATCGCGCTGAAGCTCGCCCGAAGGCGTGCGGGCGGTGAGGAGGTAGCGGGCCGTGTCCAGCATGGCGAGCCGGCGCACCACCACCGCACTGGCGGACTCATCGGCAAGCCGCACGGATTGTTCGTACAGGCGCAGCGTGTGGGACACCTTGCTGGCCAGCATGACGAAGGCCGACCCCACCAGCACGCACACGAGAATCCCCAGGAAAAGCGAGAACATGCGCTGTTCTCGCTTGAGGTTTTTCTCGAGGGCCTGCATGGCCCGCAGCGGCGAACTGCGAGACGACGAAAGATAGCGCTCCATTTAGACGATGCCCGTGTCGGCCGCGTAGCGGATCAGGTCGGCGTTGTTGTTGACGTTGAGTTTGCGCATGGCCGAGCGCTTCTGGGTGGCGACGGTGGTGATCGCCCGGTTGAGCTGGCGCGCGATGTCGGTCAGGGAGTGCCCTTGCGCGAAGAGTCGGACAACCTCGCTCTCTTTCTGGGACAACTGCTGAACGGTGGCGATCTGCGACGGCGCGACGTAATGGCCCAGCCGCATCGCGACCCGAGGGCTCAGCACCGGCGGCTTTGCGCCGGACATCACGCTCTTGCAGATCTGGGCCAGGATCTGGCTCGGCTCGTCCTTGCCGACGATGCCGTGTACTCCGGCCGTGATCATGCTTTTGAGGATGCCGCCGTTGGGCACGGTGGTCGAAACCACGATCGGGATCGAGGGGTGCTTGCGCCGAAGCAGGCCGATGAGACGGATGCCATCGAGATTGCTGGTCGATGCTTCTTCAAAGGGAGGCATGACGAAGTCGGTGACGATCAGATCGCAAGGGGTGGCCTGCAGGGTGTGCAACAGCTCTTCGCCGGAGTTTGCAGATGCCACGACGGTGAAGTCGCCGTCGGCGGAGAGCATTTGCGAAATCGCGATCTGAACGAGCGGATGATCGTCCGCCACGACGACGCGACAAGAGGAAGTGCGACCTGGAAACATATTTTTCTTTGTCTGGTACCGGAGTGTGTGAGGAGGCCAGGCGCTAGGGGACGGATGCTCTCTGTCGGTTTTACTATAGGAATCCTTCGGGGATAACGACGAATATCACAGAGACATGCCGCCCCCAGGGAATACCCTGAAGCAGGGCGGTTGGGGGAGCGGTGAAAGGTGCCCCGGCGCGTGCGCCGGGGCGGGGATATCTCAAGGTAAGGCATGCGCGTGGTCGAGGTCGGAGGCGTGATGCCGATGAAGCGCCGCCCAGGGCGCCAGCGCGAGGGCGATCGCGACCAGCACGCACGCGCCGTAGAAGACCTTGTTCGACCAGTGGAGCGCGCCGAGGTCGACGGGGGTGATGCACGAAGGAAGCAGCCAGAGCGCGACGAGCCCCGCATAGAAGATGGTGACCAGGAGGGCGAGCGCCGCGGGCATCCACGCGACCACGCGCTCGACCGTGCGGCTGGCCGGGGCATGGTCGGTGCTGGGGGTGGGCTCGCTCCGGGCGAACAACCTGCTGCGCCGGGACGCGGGCGCGAGCCAGGCGCGCGCAGGCCGGCGCGGATGCGGCCGATGCGGCAGATTGGCGAATGCGCTTCGGCCGGTGGGGGCGGGCGTCAGTGCAGACGAATGGGCGAGGGGCGATGTGGACCTGGGATCGAGCGTAGACATGGTGACTTCACCTTGGTTACTACACTCAGGCTATCGATCGTCAGGATTCGGAAATATAGAAAAAGTGCGATTCGTGGCCGCCCTGGCGTGCTGAGGTGGCGGAAATTTTGTCGAGATCGGTCGTTATTTCGTTATTTTGGCCGCCGCCGTGTCAGTGGGCGGGTTTGCGCAAGCCCGACCAGACGATGGCCGCCACGATGAGGGCAGCGCCGGCCAGCATGCGGCCGGTGGGCTCCTGGGCGAACAGGACCCAGGCGAACCCGATCGCGTAGACCGGCTCGAGCGCGATCACCAGGCCGGCGCTGCGGGCGTTGAGCTTGGTGAGGCTCGACACGAACAAATAGTGTGAAAGGCCCGTGCAGAACACGCCCAGCAGCGCGATCCAGAGCCAGTCCATGGCGCCCAGCGCCGGCAGTTGACCGACCGCGAACGGCAGGACGATCAGCGCGACGATGGCGTTCTGCCAGCCCGCCACCTGCATGGCGTCCATGCCGGCGGCCGCGCGCCGGTTGGTCAGGGCCAGCAGGGCGAACGAGAGCCCGGAGGCGAGGCCCCACAGCAGCCCCACCGTGCCCTGGTCGGCGAAATCGAACGACGGCGTCACGAGCACCAGTCCCAGGGTGACCAGGGCCAGCACCGCCCACTCGGCGGCACGTACTTTTTCGCGGAAGACCAGACCTTCGAACAGCGTGATGAACGCCGGGAAGCTGGCAAAACCCAGCGTGGCGATGGCGATGCCGCCCACCTTGACCGAGATGAAGAACGTGACCCAGTGGCCGGCGAGCAGGGCGCCCGCGATCACGAGCACGAAAATCTGGGCCGGCGTCAGCACGCCGAGCATCGAGCGGCGCTGGATCCGCGCGAAGACGCCCAGCGAGAGCACCGCGAAGATCGCCCGGCCCGCCGTGATCACGGCCGCGCTGGCCTGAATCAACTCACCGAAAACGCCGGTCAGGCCGAAAAGGACGGCGGCGGCATGGATGTAAAGCAGGGCACGTTGGCGAGTCATGGGAGTGCGTCGGGGGACAAACTAAAATCATCGCATGAATCCACTTCAAGAGCATTTGCAGGGCTCGCGCCAGGCCCAGATGGTGGCCGGCTATGCCATGGCGGGCCTCGGTGCCATTTTGTTCTCGGCCAAGGCCATCGTCGTCAAGTTCACCTACCGCTACGGGATCGATGCGGTCACGCTGATTGCTTTCCGGATGCTGTTCGCGATGCCCTTCTTTGCCGCCGTGGCCTGGTGGCAGGCCCGCCGCGCGGCCCGCGGCGAGATTCCCGTGCTGACGGGCCGCGAGCGGGTCCAGCTGATACTTCTCGGACTGTTGGGGTATTACCTGTCGAGCTTCCTGGATTTTCTGGGGCTGCGCTACGTGTCCGCCGGGCTCGAGCGACTGATCCTGTTCCTCTCTCCTTCGCTCGTGGTCCTGCTGTCGGCATGGTGGTTCAAGCGCGGCGTGTCGCGGCAGCAGGCCTGGGCCATGGTCCTGTCTTACGCCGGCGTGGTGCTGGTTTTCGCCCATGACGTGGGGCAGAGCGCCGGATCCGAGGTGCTGTTGGGGTCTTTGTTCGTTTTCGGCTCCGCGCTCAGCTATTCTGTCTATCTGATCTGCTCCGGCGAGCTGGTCAAGCGCGTGGGCGCGACCCGTCTGGTGGCCTACGCCATGCTGGTGTCCTGCGTGGCCTGTGTGATCCAGTTCTTCCTGGTGCATCCGCCCGAGGTGCTGTTGCAGCCGGCCGGTGTTTATGGTTATTCCCTGATCCACGCCACCCTCAACACGGTGGTGCCGGTGTTCATGCTGATGTGGGCGGTCGCGCTGATCGGCGCGCCGACCGCGTCGCTGCTGGGGATGATGGGCCCGGTTTCGGTGCTGTTCCTGGCGGCATGGTTCCTCGACGAGCCGATCACCGCCTGGCAGCTGGCCGGCACGGCGCTGGTGCTGGGTGGCGTGCTCGTTCTGACCAGCCGGCGGCGTGCCCCCGGGTAGCCGGGGCGGCTTCGCGCCGGTGCTTCGAATTCGTTTGTTTCCTTTTCATCGTCATTTCCGCAAGGAGGCCCGCATGGCCAGCAAGCTCGTCAAGGCAGTCCGCATCGAACAGCACGGCGGTCCCGAAGTCCTGAAGGTGGTCGAGGTCGAAGTGCCGCCGCCCGCGGCCAATGAAGTCACGATCGCCCAGCATGCCGCGGGCCTCAACTTCATCGATATCTACTACCGCACGGGCCTGTACCCGCATCCGCTGCCGCACGGTCTGGGCTTCGAGGCCGCCGGCGTGGTCGAGGCGGTGGGCGCCGACGTCAAGCATTTGAAGGTGGGCGATCGCGTGGCCTACGGCCAGAGCCCGCTGGGTGCCTACGCCCAGGCGCGCAACGTGCCCGCCGCCCAGGTCGTGAAGCTGCCCAAGAGCGTGAGCTTCGACGACGCGGCCGCCCTGATGCTCAAGGGCCTCACGGTGCAGTATCTGTTCCGCCAGACCTACCGCCTGCAGGGCGGCGAAACCATTCTGTTCCATGCGGCCGCCGGCGGCGTGGGCCTGATTGCCTGCCAATGGGCGCGTGCCCTGGGCGTGAAGCTGATCGGCACGGTGTCGAGCCCCGAAAAGGCGGCCCTGGCCCGCGAGAACGGCGCCTGGGAAACCATCGACTATTCGCGTGAAAACGTGGCCGAGCGCGTGCTCGAGCTCACCGGTGGCAAGAAAGTCCCGGTGGTCTACGACGGCGTGGGCAAGGACACCTGGGAAACCTCGCTCGACTGCCTGGAGCCGCGCGGTCTGATGGTGAGCTTCGGCAACGCCTCCGGCCCGGTCACCGGCGTGAACGTCGGCATCCTGAACCAGAAGGGCTGCCTCTACCTGACCCGTCCGTCGCTGGGTGTGCACGTGAACACCCCCGAGAAGCTCAAGGCCGCCGCCGACGAGCTGTTCGGCCTGGTCAGCAAGAAGCAGATCAAGGTGCGCATCGACCAGCGCTACAGCCTCGAACAGGCCGGCGACGCGCAGGCCGCCCTGGCGTCGCGCAAGACCACCGGCGCAACGATCCTCACGCTCGACTGAGCGGCGCGGCTTCGGCCGGGCAAGAAAAAACCCGCGAAGGTCTGACCTTCGCGGGTTTTTTTGCGCTTGCCGCGGCTGCGGCGCGGGGGCGTCGAGCCCCCCGGACGCGGTCGATCAGCTGGCGCGGCCGTTTTGCAGGGCGGCGATGCGCGACATGATCGGCGGGTGCGAGGCGAACAGCGCCGAGACCGCGCCACGGCCCGAAATGCCGGCAGCCTGGAAGGACTTGGGCAGATCGCCCGGCTCCAGACCGCCCAGACGGGCCAGCGCGTTGATCATCGGCTCACGCGCGCCCAGCAGCTGAGCCGAACCGGCGTCGGCACGGTACTCGCGCTGGCGCGAGAACCAGGCCACGATGATGGAGGCCAGGATGCCGAACACGATTTCACAGACGATCACGGTGATGTAGTAGCCGGGGCCGATGCCGCGTTCGGTGCGGAAGATGGCCTTGTCGACGAAGTAACCGACGATGCGCGCGAAGAACACGACGAAGGTGTTGACCACGCCCTGGATCAGGGTGAGGGTGACCATGTCGCCGTTGGCGATGTGCGCCACTTCGTGGCCCAGCACGGCGGTGACTTCTTCTTCGCTCATGCTTTCGAGCAGGCCGGTCGAGACGGCCACGAGCGAGTCGTTTTTAAACGCGCCGGTCGCGAACGCGTTGGGCGCGCCTTCGTAGATCGCGACTTCGGGGCGGCCGATGCCGGCCCGGTCGGCCAGCTGATGCACGGTGTCGACCAGCCAGGCTTCGCGCTGACTGCGCGGGGCGTTGGGGTCGATGACCTCGGCGCCCGTGCTGCGCTTGGCCAGCCATTTGCTCATCAGCAGCGAAATGAACGATCCGCCGAAGCCGATGACGAGCGAGAACACCAGCAGTGCGTTTAGGTTCAGGCCGTTGGCCGTGATGAACCGGTCGACGCCCAGGATGCGCAGCGTTGCCGACAGCACCAGCATGACGGCAAAGTTGGTAAGCAAAAACAGGAAGATACGCTTCATGCTTGATTGATTCCCTATGCGAGAGGTGGCGCGGACGTTCCGGACCCCGATCCGGACGGCGCGTCACCCGCTCCGTTTGTTTATGGTCCCCCGTTCGACCGTACGGCGAGCGTACGGTTCCCCGGAATGCCGGCGGGGTTTTACGGGGGGAGTATAGTATCGCTTTCCCCATCTTTACCCCTTTTCTCGAGCGGCAGCCCCCCCATGCAGGCACTTTGGATGTTAGTGGCGTCGGCCATGTTCGCCGTCATGGGGTCTTTCGTGAAGCTGGGTACCGAGCACGGGGCGTCCTTGCCCCAGATCGTGCTGTTTCGCGGTCTGCCCTCGGTGATCCTGTTGCTGCTGTGGGCGCGCGCCGCCCGCCAGTCCATCGTCCCCACCAGCTGGAAGCTGCACCTCTGGCGCAATGTGTCGGGGGTGTCGTCGATGTGGCTGGGGTTCTTCGCCATCGCCCATCTGCCGCTGGCCACCGCCACCAGCCTCAACTACACCGCGCCGCTGTTCATCGCCTGTTGGATGCTGGGGTGGGGCGGCACGCAACGGGATCCCGTTCGTATCGCCTCCGTCGCGCTGGGCTTCCTCGGGGTGATCACGGTGTTGCGGCCCAGCATCACCGATGACCAGTGGCTCGCCGCGTTGCTGGGCCTGTGCGCCGGCGCGATGTCGGCCGTCGCCATGTTGCAGATCCGCCAGCTCGGCCGTATCGGCGAGCCCGAGTGGCGCACGGTGCTGTTCTTCTCTGTCGGGGTGTGCCTGAGCAGCGCGATCGGCCTGCTCCTCGAGGGGTGGGGCCGGGCCGATCTGGAGGGTTACCTGGCGCTGCTGGGCGTGGGGGCGGCGGGACTTTTCGGCCAGCTCGCCATGACCCGCGCGTTCGGGCACGGCTCGGCGCTGCTGACGGCGGCGCTGCAATACACCACCATCATTTTTGCCGCACTCATCGGAATGGGCGTGTGGAACGATCACCTCGACACACTGGCCTGGATGGGCATGGGCCTGATCATTCTCGCGGGCCTGCTTTCGGTGTGGCGTACCATGCGGGATCCGGCCGGCGCCTGAGCGACGCCCACGGCGCGATCGTCCGGCCCGCCCGTTACTAGAAGGAAGCTTTCGATGTCCCAGACGCTGATTTCCGTTGCCGATCTCGCCGCCCGGCTGGGCGAGCCCGACGTGCGCGTGTTCGACGTGCGCCATGACCTGATGGACCATGCCGCCGGCCGCCGCGCCTTCGACGCGGCCCACATTCCCGGCGCGATCTACCTGGACCACGAAAAGGAGCTGGCCGCGCCCCGGACGGGCAAGAACGGCCGCCATCCTCTGCCCGAGCGCGGCGCGCTGGCCGGCCTGATGGCGGCGCACGGCGTGACGCCGCGCACGCTGGTCGTCGCGTACGACGCGAGCGGTGGCATGTATGCCGCCCACCTGTGGTGGATGCTGCGCTGGATGGGTCACGACCGCGTCGTCGTGCTCGACGGTGGCTGGCAGGCCTGGCAGGCGGCCGGGCAGCCCGAGGCGACGGGCCCGCAGGCCGCGGTGGCGCCGCGGCAGGACGTGACCGCCGCGCCGTCGCTGGCGCCGACGGTCGATGCCGACGCCGTGCTGGCCAATATCGACGCGCCCGCGTTCACGGTGATCGATGCCCGCGCGGCCAACCGCTACCGCGGCGAAGTCGAGCCGATGGACCCGGTCGCGGGTCACATTCCCGGCGCACTGAACCGCCCCAACGGCGAAAACCTCGCCGCCGATGGCCGCTTCAAGCCCGCCGATCAACTGCGCGATGAGTTCACCCGCCTGCTCGACGGCCGCGCGCCGGAGACGATCGTGCACCAGTGTGGCTCGGGCATCACCGCCTGCCACAATCTGCTGTCGATGGAAATCGCCGGCCTCGCCGGCTCGCGGCTGTATCCGGGCTCCTGGAGCGAATGGTGCAGCGATCCGGCGCGTCCGGTCGCCAAGGGTTGAGCGCAGCGCCGGGCGCGGTTCCCAAGCTTGAACCCTGCGCCCGGCGGCGCGTCAGCTCACCGCCACGAGGCGGGCGCGTCAGCTCACCGCCGCGAGGCGGGCGCGTTTGCTGATGCTCTCGGCCAGCTCCAGAAAGTGCACCAGCGATCCGGTGACCATGCCGGGCGACTTGGCCTGGTCGTCCCAGCGGCGCAGCTTGATCGCGTCGGGGGCGCCCGGTAGCGAGGCGAAGTCGAGCGCCTGACCGGCCTCGAAGGCGCCGCCCTGCAGCCGCAGGCTGCGGCGCGAGTCGTCGGACAGCATCATCGCGTAGCCGGGCTCGACATAGCAGAGATACCGCTTGGCCTCGACGTGCAGGCGGATCGGCTCGAGCACCTGCGCGTCGAACAGACCGCGCAGGAAGGGCAGCACGAAATACTGATGCTTGTCGTCCACGCCACGCAGCGTGGGTGTGTCGGGATCGTCGGCGATCAGGTGACCCAGATCGTGCAGCAGGCAGGCCGTGATCAAGGCCGCCGGAGCGCCGTTCTGCTCGGCCAGCGTCGCGGTCTGGAGGGCATGCTTCAGATGGCTAACCGGTTCGCCGTCGTAGGAGCGATGGCCGCGTTCCAGAAAGATGTGTTCGATGTCGTAGAGCGAGAGGGGCATGATGGACTCCGGGGGCCGGGCCGCTCAGGGCGCGGCGGGCGCTTCGGTGGGCGGCGCGTCGAGGACGCTCGGGGGCTCGGCGGCCAGGGGCGCCAGCTCGAGAAATCGCGCGATCAGTTGCACCGGTTGGCGTTCGCGCAGGCAATAGAGGTATTCGTGCATCAGGATGCGGGCATCGGCCAGCGCCAGCGCGGCGAGCTGAGGATGGGCCGGCACTTCGCGCGCCGGGATCAGGCTCAGCCCGAGATTGCACAGCACGGCCTGTCGGATCGATTCGCGGCTGCCGATTTCCAGCACGCGCGCGGGTGAGACGGCCGCATCGGCCAGGGCCTGCTCGGTGAGTTGGCGTGTCATCGAGCCGGGTTCGCGCAGCAGGAGGGTGTAAGGCGCGAGGTCCGCCAGGCGCACCTCGCCGCGGGCGGCCAGCGCGTGTTCGCGATGCACCACCACGCGCAGCGGATCCGCCGCGATCATGCGGCGGTACAGATGCTTGTCGTCGAGCGCATACGACGAGGTCGCCACGTCGATGCGGTACTCGTGCAAGGCCTGCAGCATGCTCTGCGAGTTGCCGATGCTGAGATTGAGCTCCACGCCGGGGTAGCGCTGGTTGTACTGGCGCACCGTCTCCATGATGTAGAAGGGGCCCGTGGCGCCCACCCGCAACTGGCCCTCGCGCAGCTCGCTGGCGTCGCGCAGGCGGAACTCGATCTCGCTTTCCTGTTGCACCAGCCGTTCGACCAGCGGCATCAGGCGGTGGCCCGCGTCCGACAGCCGCAGGCCGCGGCCCTGGCGGTGGAACAGTTCGATCCCATAGCGCGATTCCAGCTGGCGCAGTTGCCCCGTGACGGTCGGCTGGCTCACCCCGAGCTGGGCGGCCGCGCGCGTCACGGTGCCGCAGCGAGCCACGGCATAGAAGGATTTGAGTTCGGCGACGAGCAAGGAGGACGGCACGCCGGCGGCGTGTCCAGAAGGAGCAGGATCGCCAGTACACCAAAATAATTTGATGTTTTTATTACTGCATTTGCGCGAACTGTCATGGACGCTCAATGCGCCCTCCCGATACTGACCGCCAGGCACGAGGCCTGAGACGAGAACGGGAGGGGAAATGATCCACGGCAACGACACTTTTCTGTCGGTGCGCAATCTGGTGAAGCGCTACGGCGCTCACACCGCGCTGGCAGATGTGTCCCTGGATATTCGGGCGGGCGAACTGGTCTGCCTGCTCGGCCCCTCGGGCTGCGGCAAGACCACGCTGCTGCGCGCCATTGCCGGGCTGGATCCGCAGGACAGCGGCGTCATCGTGCTGTCGGGCCGCGATATCTCCCGGGCGGCGCCGGCCGAGCGCGACTACGGCATTCTGTTCCAGTCGTACGCGCTCTTTCCCAACCTGACCGTCGCGCAGAACGTCGCCTATGGGCTGAGCGGGCGGCGCGGCGAGCGCCAGCGCGTGGCGGCCCGCGTCGACGAAATGCTGGATCTGGTCGGACTGGCGGGCTCCGCGCACAAATTTCCCGGGCAACTGTCGGGCGGGCAGCAGCAGCGCGTGGCCCTGGCGCGGGCGCTGGCCCCGTCGCCGTCGCTGTTGTTGCTCGACGAGCCCATGTCGGCGCTCGACGCCCGCGTGCGCACCCATCTGCGTGCCGAGCTGCGCGCGCTGCAGCGCCGGCTGGCGATCACGACCCTGATGGTGACGCACGACCAGGAAGAGGCCATGGAAATGGCCGACCGGATCGCCGTGATGAATGGCGGCCGGATCGAGCAGTACGGCACCCCGCGGTCGCTCTACCGCAGCCCGGCCACGGCCTTCATCGCCGATTTCGTCGGCGAGGCGAACTGGCTGTCCTACGAAGGGGCTGACGGCGATTCCGTACGCGTCGGGCGGCAGACGCTGCACCTCGATGCGGCGGCGCCCGCCGCGCGGGGCCGGCTGTTCGTGCGTCCCGAGGCCATTCGGCTGAGTGCCGCGCCCGAGGCCGGCCAGGCCGGCGGCTCGGCGCCGGCGCCGAACACCTTCCTGGCTCAGGTCGAGGATGGCGTTTTTCTGGGTAGCCATTACCGCGTCGCGCTGCGCATCGACGGCATGCCGGGACACACCCTGCGTGCGGTGGTGTCGCCGCAGGCGGGCGATGGCCTGCTCGACCAACATGCTGCCGGCCGTTGCTGGGTGGAGCTGCCGCGTCATGCGCTACGTCCCTACGCTTGAGGCCCCGATGCCTCCGAACAAGGCCGACGCTGGCCGGTCCGCCGCCGCCGTTCCCGCCTTATCGCAATCGATCGCGCGCCGGCCGCTGCCCGGGGGCCTGGGCCGGAGTGCATTGCTGGCCGGGCAGGGCGCGTACGCGCTCGCGCTGATCGTGTTTCTCGCGCTGCCGCTCGCGGCCGTGCTGATGAATGCCGCGGCCGGCGACGCCGGCGGACGGGCGCTGCTGCGCGACATCGTGCTACAGGCCGACTTTCTTGCCATGGTGGGGCGCAGCCTGGCCGTGGGGCTGACGACGCTGGCGATCGTGGTGCCGTGCGCCTACTGCTTTGCCTACGGTCTGACCCGCACCCGGCTGCCCGGCAAAGGGCTCTGGCGCGTGCTGGCCCTGTTGCCGCTGCTCGCGCCATCGCTGTTGCCCGGCATCGCCCTGATTTATCTGTTCGGCAATCAGGGGTTGTTCAAGGACCTGCTGGGTGGCGCGACGATCTACGGCTTCTGGGGCATCGTCGCGGGAGAAGCCTTCTACACCTTCCCGCACGCGCTGATGATCCTCGTGACCGGACTGACGCTGGCGGATGGCCGCCTATACGACGCGGCGCGCGCCATGGGCGCCGGGCCGTTGCGCACGTTCCTGACGGTGACGCTGCCCGGCACGCGCTACGCGGTGTTCTCGGCGTGCTGCCTGGTCTTCACGCTCACGGTCACGGACTTCGGCGTGCCGAAGGTGGTCGGGGGCGACTACAACGTGCTGGCGATCGAGGCCTACAAGGCGGTCGTGGGCCAGCAGAACTTCGCTCGCGGCGCGGCGATCGGGCTGATGCTGCTGATTCCCGCCGTGCTGACCTTCCTGCTCGATCGCCATCTGCGTACGCGTCAAGGGGGCGGCCTGAGCGGCCGGGCGCAGCGATACGCGCCGGGACCGCATGCGGTGCGGGACGCAAGCTTTGTGCTTGCCAGTGCCGTGATCGCGGGGGCGCTGCTTCTGCTGGTGGGGGTGGCGGTATGGGCCTCGTTCATCAAGATGTGGCCGTACAACCTCTCGCTGTCGCTGCGCTCTTACGACTTCGACAATATGGATGGCGGCGGCTGGCTCGCCTGGCGCAACAGCCTGCAGCTCGCGGCCTCGACCGCGCTGATCGGCACGGCCGTGGTGTTCTGCGGCGCGTGGATGATGGAAAAGCTGCCCGCACGCGGCGCGGCGCGGGGTCTGCGCGGCGTGGTCAGCCTGCTCGCGCTCACGCCGATGGCGGTGCCGGGCCTGGTGCTCGGCCTGGGCTATATCTTTTTCTTCAACAGCCCGTCCAATCCGCTCAACGGTTGGTACGGCGGCATGGCGCTGCTGGTGGCCTGCACCGTCGTGCATTTCTATACCAGCGCGCACCTCACGGCGGTGACGGCGCTGGGGGCGCTCGACCCGGAGTTCGAGTCGGCCTCGGCCGCCCTCAAGGTGCCCGCCTTCGTGACGTTCTGGCGCGTGACGCTGCCCCTGTGTCTGCCCGCGGTGCTGGCCACCGCCCGCTATCTGTTCGTGTCCGCCATGACGACGGTCTCGGCCGTGGTGTTTCTGTACAGCCCTTCGACCGTGCTGTCGGCCGTGGCGGTGCTCAACATGGACGACGCCGGCTCGATCGGCCCGGCGGCCGCGATGTGCACGGTGATCATGGCCACGTCCGCCACCGTCGCGTTGCTCCTGCACGCCGCCAGCCACGCGCTGGTGCGCCGGACGCAGGCCTGGCGCCTCGCGCCGCGCGACTGAGCCCCCGTGTCTCTTTTCTTTCAACTGGACCCGCATTCATGACTGCATATCTTCCCCGGCTCGAGGCCGTGATCTTCGATTGGGCCGGCACGCTCGTGGACTTCGGCTCGTTCGCGCCCACCCGTGTGTTCGTCGAGGCCTTCGCGCAGTTCGGTGTCGCGATCACGCTCGAGCAGGCCCGAGGTCCGATGGGCATGGGCAAGTGGGACCACATCCGCGCCCTCTGCGATGAGCCTGTCATCGGGCGCCAATACGAGGCGCGCTTCGGCAGCCTGCCCGATGATGCCGCGGTGACGTCGATCTACGAGCGCTTCCTGCCGATGCAGCTCGAGAAGGTGGCGCAGTACTCCGACGTGATTCCGGGCGCGCTCGAGACGCTGCGCGCCGTGCGCGAGCGCGGCTTGAAGGTCGGGTCGTGCTCAGGCTATCCGGCGAGCGTGATGCAGCGCGTGCTGGCCCGTGCCGCGCAGGGCGGCATCGCGCCCGACTGCGTGGTGGCCAGCGACGAGGTGCCGCGTGCGCGCCCCGCGCCGGCCATGGCCCTGCACAACGTGATCGCGCTCGGCCTCGCCGATGTGGCGGGTTGCGTCAAGGTCGACGACACGGACGTGGGCATCGAGGAGGGCAGGCGTGCCGGCATGTGGTCGGTGGGCCTGCTGCTCTCGGGCAACGCCGCCGGCCTGACCCTGCAGGACTATCTCGCGCTCGACGCAGCGGGCCGCGAGGCCGCGCGCGAGCGTGCGCGCGCCGTGCTGGCGCCGGCCGCGCCGCATTACCTGATCGACACCGTCGCCGAGCTCCCCGACGTGCTCACCGATATCGCGGCCCGCCTCGCGCGAGGCGAACGCCCCTGATCCCGACGCTTGCAGCCGCACGGCTTCCCCTTTTTGCTTTCTCACCTGGAGCGACTCCATGTACCGGTTTTCCCGCTATTGCCTGCTGACCCTGGCGTTGAGCGCCGCCGCCACCGGCGCCGCCGTGGCCCAGACCACGCTCACCGTCTACACCGCCCTCGAGGCCGACCAGATCAAGGCCTATCAGGCCGCGTTCGAACGCGAGCATCCCGACATCAAGATTCAGTGGGTGCGCGATTCGACCGGCATCATCACGGCCAAGCTGCTGGCCGAAAAGAACAATCCCAAGGCCGACGTCATCTGGGGCCTGGCCGGCACCTCGCTGGGCCTGATGGACAAGGAAGGCATGCTGGAACCCTATGCCCCCAAGGGCCTGGATCAGATCGCGCCGCACATGCGCGATGCCAAGACCGTGCCGGCCTGGGTCGGCATGGATGCCTTCGCCGCGGCCCTCTGCTTCAACACCATCGAAGCCAAAAAGCAGAACCTGCCCGCGCCGACCTCGTGGCAGGACCTGACCAAGCCGGTCTATGCCGGCAAGATCGTCATGCCGAACCCCGCCTCGTCGGGCACTGGGTTCCTGGATGTGAGCGCCTGGCTGCAGATGTTCGGCGAAGAGAAGGGCTGGGCCTACATGGACGCGCTGCACAAGAACATCGGTTCTTACACGCATTCGGGATCCAAGCCCTGCAACCTGGCCGCCGCCGGCGAGTTTCCGATCGGGGTGTCGTTCGATTACCGCGCCGCCAAGCTCAAGGCCGACGGCGCGCCGATCGAGCCGATCTTCCCGTCGGAAGGCCTGGGCTGGGAAGTCGAAGCCACCGCGATCGTGCGCGGCACCAAGCACGCCGACGCGGCGCGCAAGGTCGCCGATTTTTCGGCCAGCCGGGCGGCCAACGAGCTCTACAAGGCGAATTTCGCCGTGCTCGCCATTCCGTCCGTGGCCACCTCGAATCCGCATCTCCCCGCGGATCTGGCCGCGCGCATGATCAAGAACGACTTCGTCTGGGCCGCGACCGAGCGTGATCGCATCCTCGCCGAGTGGTCGCGTCGTTACGACGGCAAGTCCGAGCCGCGCAAGAAGTGATTTTTCCCGGGCGCACGCGTGCGTGCGCCCCTTTCAACGCAGGACGAGAATTGAGATGAAGACATTCGACGCGATCGTCGTGGGCGGCGGCATGCTGGGCATGGCCCACGCGTGGGCCTGCGCCCGCCGTGGCCTGCGGGTGGCGGTGGTCGAGCGCGCCCGCCAGGCGCATGGCGCCACGATTCGCAACTTCGGTCAGGTGCTCGTGACCGGCCAGGCGCCGGGCGACATGGCGCGGCTCGCGCGGCAGACGCGCGAGCTGTGGCTGGGTCTGGCGCAAGGCGCCGGCTTTCATGTGCGGGCCAACGGCAGCCTGGTCCTGGCGCGCAACGCGCATGAGCAGGACGTGCTGGAGGAGTTCGCCGCCACGCGCCTGCAGGCCGAGGGCTATGCCGCGCAACTCCTGAGCGGTCGTGAGCTGGGCGCGCTGTACGACGGCCGCCTGGACCACCACTGCGCGGCGCTGCGGGGCACCGACGACCTGCAGATCTATTCGCGCGAGGCCTTGCCAGCCATCACCCGGCACCTCGAGCAGGACCTGGGCGTGACCATGATCACGGGCACGCTGGCGCGCCGCGCCGAAGGGGGCGAGGTGCACACGACGGCGGGGGAGCTGCGCGCGCCGCACGTGTTCGTGTGCCCGGGCCACGATTACCTCACGCTGTGGCCGGAGCTGTTCGCGCCGCTGGACCTGGAAGTGTCGCGGCTGCAGATGCTGCGGGTGGCGTTCGCGGGGCAGGGCTTCGCGCTCGATCGCCCCTTGCTGACCGGGCTGTCCTGCGTGCATTACGGCGCCTTCTCGGACCTGCCGAGCGCCGTCCGGCTGCGGCAGGTGTTCGAGGAACGCAGCCCGTTCCTGATGCGCGAGGGGATCCATCTGCTGGTGAGCCCCACGCCGCACGGCGAACTGATCGTGGGCGACTCGCATCGCTATGGCGCCGATGCGCCGCCGTTCAATGACGAGGCGGTCGACGACGCCATGCTGGCGCTTGCCTCGCAGGCACTGGGCGCGCCGCTGCGCGTGCTCGAACGCTGGCAGGGCGTGTACGGTGCGCACGGCCCCGCGCCGTACTCGGTGATGCGGGCCGATGCGCAGACCACGGTGGCGGTCATGCACTCGGGCGTGGGCATGACGGTGGGGCTGGCCTTGGGCGAGAATGCCGTGGCGCAGGTACTGGGCTGAGCCAGCCGCCGGCGTTACCCGAGAAAAACCCCGGCCAACGCACACGCTGGCCGGGGTTGTTCGGGCAGGAAGGAGGGCGTGTCAGGCGCCCGGCTCTTCCATGATGGTGCGATACCACTCGTGGAAGTGCTGCATGCCGTCTTCCATCGGCGACTGATAAGGCCCGGCTTCGTTCACGCCGCGCGTCATCAGGGCCTTGCGGCCGGCATCCATGCGCTCGGCGATCTCGTCGTCTTCGACCGCGGTTTCCATGTAGGCCGCGCGCTGTGCCTCGACGAACTCGCGCTCGAAAGCGACGATTTCTTCGGGGTAATAGAACTCGACCACGTTCACGGTTTCCTGCGGGCTCTTGGGGTAGAGCGTCGAGAGCACCACCACGTGCGGATACAGCTCGATCATGTGGGTCGGGAAATACGTGGCCCACACCGCGCCGAAGTCCGGCGCCTGACCCGCCCGGAAATCGAGCAGGCGATCATGCCACTGGCGATACACATCCGAACCCGGCTGCGCCAGGGCCTGATGCACGCCCACCTTTTGCAGGCTGTACCAGTCGTTGAATTCCCAGCTCAGGTCGTCGCAGGTCACGAAACGGCCCAGGCCCGGATGGAACGGCCCGACGTGGTAATCCTCCAGATAGACCTCGATGAAGGTCTTCCAGTTGTAATTGCACTGGTGCACTTCGACGTGGTCCAGCACGTAGTCGCCGAAATCGAACTCGGGCCGTCCGAAGAGCGGCGCCATGTCGGTGGCGGGGTCGCGCGGGCCCTCGAAGAGCAGGCCATGGCAATCGCGCAGCGTGTAGCGCTGCAGATTCATGCAGGGGGTGGACTCGAACTGGGGCGCGCCCAGCAGTTCGCCTTGATTGTTGTACGTCCAGCGGTGCAGGGGGCAGACGATATTGCCCCCGGTGCCTTTCAGCGAACCGCTGTTGTTCACATTGCCACTGACGTTACCTGCCTCGCCTCCCAGCATCAGAGCCTGGCGATGACGACACACATTCGAGATGAGTTCGACGCCTTTCTGGTTGCGAACCAGTACGCGTCCCCCGTTCTCCTGGACCAAAGTCCGCCAATCGCCAATCTCGGGCACGAGTTTTTCGTGGCCGACATAAATGGACGACTGCTTGAAAATGAGTTCTTGCTCGCGGGCAAAGCGGGCTTCGTCAAAATAGGCGCTGACCGGAAGCTGGGTGCGAGCTGGCACCACATGTGCCATCCGACCAATGTCGGTCATGATTCCCTCCGCTCGGATGAAAAAGCCAGGACGGTCAGGGCGCGAGTTTTATCTCTGATATGCCCGTCAGCCGTTCTGGCGCGAAGAAAAATCGGACTGGCCGATCCCAAACCTTGCATTGTACCCGAATACAGGGTTCAGGGGGCCAGGGCGGACGGGCGTAATCCCCGTGAATACTTGCTTTCCGGCGCGCGGGCCGATTATGTACGGTTAGCTTCAGTGCCGGCTGGCGGACCATGGCGCAGCTGCTGTCCGCGCCATTTTCCTGCCCTTCAAAACTAGACCAGCTTGCGCGTGAGTTTGTTCCCCCGCAGCAGCCACGCGGTCGCGAGCGACAAGGTGAACACGGCCAGGGCGAGCGCCGGCACGTGCCATGCCTGCGCCTGCGAGGGCGCGCCCACCCGGTGCGCCACGTCCAGAAAGACGGGATGCACGAGGTACACCCCGAACGTCAGCGGCGCCAGGTTGCGCAGCGCCGGCAGGCGGGGATTCGACACGATGCACTGGAAGGCCGCGAGCGACATGAAGGGCACCGTGATGCTGAAGTAATCGTAGAAATACAGATTGAGCGTCTGCGTATCGGAGAAGTGCGCGACGCCCCAGGCCGTCGCCGCGACGCTCAGCGCCAGTACCAGCGCCGGACGCGGGATCCGCAGTTCGCCGTCGAAAATCATGCGGCCCGCCACGAAGTAGCCCAGATACGGCAGGAACCACGTGAGGAAGAAGCCGTGCGGCGCGTTCAGCGCCTGGCGGTAGAGCGCGTCCAGAATGGCCACACTCAGAATGCCGACCACCCACAGGCGGCGCGCGGCCACGCTCGAACGCAGGTACAGGGCGCGCACCAGCGGGGCGAAGAGATACAGCCCCACGATCATGTACAGGTACCAGAGGTGGTAGTAGGGCTCGCCGGCCGCGACCTTGCGCGGCCAGAACGAAAAGTCCACCAGGCCGCCATCCCACCAGTCCAGGGCGCTGCGCCAGGTCAGGAAAAACACGGTCCAGAACAGCAGGGGGGCGCAGATCCGCGCGACGCGCCGGCTATAGAAGCTGCGCGCGTCCTGGGGCCGCGAGCCGTCCAGCAATAGCGCGCCGCTCACCATCACGAATACCGGCACGCACCAGCGGGCGGCGGAGTCGTAGAGGTTGGCCGCCAGCCAGGCATTGCTGCCGTAATTTGCCGGTTCCGACACGATGGAAGCGGCGCTGTGCAACAGCACGACCGCGAGCGCGGCGAGCCAGCGGGCGGCGTCGAGCCGGGCGTATCGGTCCGCATCCGGCAGCGCGTCGGGACGCGGGGCGGTGCGGGTGAGGGGCGAGGGCGGGTGAACCATGCAGCTCCTGGATGTTGCGTGTCGGCGACACCGAGTCCCGACCATATCAGCGCAACAGGGCCATCCTGTATCGAGCCGTTAGCGGCTGTGTTTGCCCTTGGTTACTGCAAGCCCCGTGCCTGCTGCCAGGGCCCGCGCCGCACGTTTCCATGTGGTTGCAAAGCGCCGCAATCGTTAACGCATTTGCCCGGCGCGTGCGTGGCGCATAAAAAAAGCCGCCCTGGGCCGGGCGGCGCGGGGCGGCAAAAGAACGGGAAACCGGCGGGTTCCCGCGGAATAGCCTTACTGCAGGACGATGTTGGCCTGCTTGATGAGCTGCGACACGACGGGCTGCTCGGTCTTCATCTTTTGCGTCAGTTCTTCGGCGGTGCCGGTGCGCGGGTCGATGCCCATGTCGAGCATGCGCTTGCGCACGGTTTCGTCCTTGAGCGTGTTCGCCAGGGCCGTCTGCAGGCGCGCCAGCACTTCAGGCGGGGTGCCCTTGGGCGCGACGAAGCTGAACCACGCGCTCATGTCGAACTTGGGGTAACCCTGTTCGGCCAGCGTCGGCAGCTTGGATTGCGAGGCGAGGCGGTTGGGGCTCGTGATGCCGAACACCTTGACCTTGCCGGCGTCGACCTGCGGCATGCCGGTGGCGACCATGTCGAAGAACAGATCCACGTCGCCGCTGATCACCGCCGGCAGGGCCTGGGTGGCGCCCTTGAAGGGCACGTGCAGGATGTCGATGCCGGCCTGTTCCTTGAACAGCTCGCCGGCCAGGTGCGACGACGTGCCGGGACCGAAGGTGGCGAAGGTCAGCTTGCCGGGGTTCGCCTTGGCGTAAGTGACGACGTCGCTCACGCTGTTGAACGGCTGCTTGGGCGAGGACAGCATCACCAGCGGGCCGATGCCGACCATGCCGATCGGGGCGAAGCTGTCCGGGTCGTACGGCAGCTCTTTATAGAGGAAGCGGTTGGTGACCAGCGTGGAGTTGGTCGCCATCAGGATCGTGTAGCCGTCGGCGTTTTCGCGCGACACATAGGCGGCGCCGATGGAGGTGCCGGCACCCGCCTTGTTTTCGACAATGATCGACTGGCTCAGGTCCTTGGCCATGCGTTCGGCCAGGATGCGCGTGAGCACGTCGGTGGCGCCACCCGCCGGGAACGGCGAGACGACCTTGATGGGGCGGCTCGGATAGGTGTCGGCCTGAGCGGCGCCGACGGCGGCGGCCGAGAGCAGCAGAGCGCTGCAGATCTTGAGCGTGGTGCGAAGCATACTTTTTCCCTTGTGCTGATTGTGCAAAACCCACCGCGAACCGGGGGAGGCAATGCTGTAACTGCGCACGGATAAGGCAAAAGACTGGCGCACTACGGCAAGGCTTTCCAAAACACGGCAGAACGGTTTAAATTCCGGAATACGAAATTTAATTTTGTTAGTTGAAACTAACTATAAAAATCCGAGACGCGAAATGCAACCTTTTTCCGATTCCCCCGGCGGGCCCGCCCGCCGCAAGCGCGCTTCGCTCGAGTCGGGGCGGTCTTCGCCGGAGTTCATCACCGCGCTGGCGCGCGGGCTGGATATCCTGCGCGTCTTCAGTCATGCGGGCGGACCGTTGGGCAATCTGGAGCTCGCGCGCGCCACGGGGCTGCCCAAGCCCACGATCAGCCGCATCACCTACACGCTGATCCAGCTGGGCTACCTGCGCTATCACACGGATACGGGCAAGTATTCGCCCGGCCATGCGGCGCTGGCCCTGGGCTTCGGTCTGCTCGCCGGTCTGGAGGTGCGCGAACTCGCCAAGGCCGACATGACGGCGCTCGCCGCCCAGACCGGCGCGGCCATCGCGCTCGGCACCTTCGACGGCGACGCGATGGTCTACGTCGAGGCGATCCACGGCTCGTCGGCGTTGTATCTGCGCCTGCCGGTGGGGTACCGCGCGAGCCTGGACACCGCGATGGGGCGTGCGCATCTGGCCGGTCTGACGCCGGCGCAGCGCGCGGAGCTGCTCGCGCAGATGGGCGCGCGGGCGCCGGGCAACGAGCTGATCGAGAACGCGCTGGCCGATATGGAGGCCACCGGCTGCTGCTTCGCGATCGGGCAATGGCTCTCCGGCATCAATGCGGCGGCCGTGCCGTTCACCGCGCTGACGGGGGAGGGGCGTTTCGTGCTGAGCTGCGGCGGCCCCGCGTCCCTGCTGTCGGAGCAGACCCTGCGCGAAGAGGTCGCGCCGGCGCTCAGGCAGATCGCCGTGCGGCTCTCGGGGAGCGCTGCCCAGGGGTGAGCGCGCGATTCCCGTACAATTCGGGGATCCAATCGAACAACCCCCTTTTCAGTGCCCGGAGACCCGCTTGGCCTCTACTAAGCAAGCCGATCCGCAGATCGATCCGTCTTCCCTGCCGCAGGATTTCGAAACCGCGCTCGCCGAGCTCGAATCGCTCGTGCAGACCATGGAAAACGGCTCCCTGCCGTTGGAGCAATCGCTGACCGCCTACCGGCGCGGCGTGGCGCTCACGCGCATCTGCCAGGATCGCTTGGCTCAGGCCGAACAGCAGGTCAAGGTCCTCGAGGGCGATTTGCTGCGCCCGCTGGATCCCGCGGCGCTCGACGACGACTGATTGCATCGATGACGCAGAACCATCTCGCTTTTCCTGACTGGCTGTCGGTGCGCGCGCAGCATGTCGAGCACGTGCTCGACGATTTCCTGCCCGCCGCCGACGTCCTGCCCGCGCGGCTGCACGAAGCCATGCGCTATGCGGTGCTCGGGGGCGGCAAGCGTGTGCGCGCCGCCCTGGTGTATGCCGCGGGCCAGGCGGTTCCGGTCTCCGGCAGCGCCGTGGCCGTGAACGCCTCGCTCGATCACGCGGCTGCCGCCGTCGAGCTGATCCACGCCTATTCGCTGGTCCACGACGACCTGCCGTGCATGGACGACGACACGCTGCGCCGTGGCCGTCCGACCACCCACGTGCAATTCGACGAAGCCACGGCGATGCTGGCCGGTGACGCGCTCCAGCCGCTGGCCTTCGAACTGCTGGCCCGCATGCCGATCGCGCCCGCGCTGGTCGGACAGGCCGTGCAGGTGCTGGGCCGCGCCGCGGGCAGCCTCGGCATGGCCGGTGGTCAGGCCATCGATCTGCTGAGCGTGGGCACGGTACTTGCCAGGGATGAGCTCCAGACCATGCACAGCATGAAAACGGGCGCGATGCTGGCCGCCAGCGTGGCATTGGGCGGCATCGTGGCGGGCGCGAGCTCGCAGGCACGGCAGGCGCTCGATGGCTATGCGCAGGCCGTGGGACTGGCGTTCCAGGTGGTCGACGACATCCTCGATGTCACGGCCGACAGCGCCGCCCTGGGCAAGACGCCGGGCAAGGATGCCGACGACAACAAGCCGACTTACGTGTCGCTGCTCGGGCTGGAGGGTGCGCGCGCCTTCGCCGGCGAGTTGCGGCAGACGGCCCTTCAGGCTCTCGGGCCGTTGGGTGATTCGAGTGCGCGCCTGGCCCAGCTGGCCGATTTCATCGTGCTGCGCGACCGCTGAAACCTTATCTGGCCGTGCGCCCTGCGCGCGGCCTCTCGAGACAACCATCAAGCATGACGACTGAATTCCTCGACCGCCTCCAACTTCCGGCCGAACTGCGCGAACTCGATCGCCGTGACCTGCGCAAGGTCGCGCAGGAGCTGCGGGAGTTCGTGCTGGCGTCCGTGTCCAAGACGGGCGGGCACCTGTCCTCCAATCTCGGCACGGTCGAGTTGTCTCTGGCGCTGCATTACGTGTTCGATACGCCGCACGATCGCATCGTCTGGGACGTCGGCCATCAGTCGTATCCGCACAAGATTCTCACCGGCCGCCGCGCCGGGATGGCCAAGCTGCGACAGCAGGGCGGCATTTCGGGATTCCCCAAGCGCAGCGAGTCGGAGTACGACGCGTTCGGAACCGCGCACTCCTCGACCTCGATTTCGGCCGCGCTCGGCATGGCCGTGGCCTCGCGCAACGCGGGCATCGAGCGTCAGCACATCGCGGTGATCGGCGACGGCGCGATGTCGGCGGGCATGGCTTTCGAGGCCATGAACAACGCCGGCGTCACCTCCGACGTCAATCTGCTGGTGATCCTGAACGACAACGACATGTCGATCTCGCCGCCGGTCGGGGCGCTCAACCGCTACCTGGCGCGCCTCATGTCGGGCCGTTTCTACGCAACCGCCAAGAACGTCGGCCGTGCCGTGCTCCAGCACGTGCCGCCGGTGCTCGAGCTGGCGCGCCGCTTCGAGGAGCATGCCAAGGGCATGGTCACGCCCGCCACGCTGTTCGAAGAGTTCGGCTTCAATTATGTCGGCCCCATCGATGGTCACGACCTCGATGCGCTCGTGCCGACGCTGCAGAATCTCAAGGCGCTGCGCGGCCTGCAGTTCCTGCACGTGGTCACCAAGAAAGGCCAGGGCTACAAGCTCGCCGAAGCCGATCCGGTGCTCTATCACGGCCCCGGCAAGTTCGATCCGGCCGTCGGCATCACGCCGGCCAAGACGCCCTCGCGCCGCACCTTCACCCAGGTCTTCGGCCAGTGGCTGTGCGATCAGGCCGAAGCGGATGAACGCCTGGTCGGCATTACGCCGGCCATGCGCGAAGGCAGCGGCATGGTCGAGTTCGAGAAGCGCTTTCCGCTGCGCTATTTCGACGTGGGCATCGCCGAGCAGCACGCCGTCACGTTCGCGGGCGGCCTGGCCTGCGAAAGCCAGAAGCCGGTCGTGGCGATCTACTCCACCTTCCTGCAGCGGGGCTACGACCAGCTGATCCACGACGTGGCCCTGCAGAACCTCGACGTGACGTTCGCGCTGGATCGCGCGGGCCTGGTGGGCGCCGACGGCGCCACCCACGCCGGCAACTACGACATCGCCTTCCTGCGCTGCGTACCGAACATGGTGGTGGCAACGCCGTCCGACGAGCGCGAGACCCGTCTCCTGCTCTCGACCTGTTACCAGTACCCCGGACCGGCCTCGGTGCGCTATCCCCGCGGCGCGGGCTGCGGCGCCGATCCCGGCACCGACCTCGAAACGGTGCCGCTGGGCAAGGGCGTGGTGCGCCGCCAGGGCGAGCGCATCGCGATTCTGGCGTTCGGCACGCTGCTGCAACCCGCGCTGGTTGCGGGCGAGGCGCTGGGCGCCACCGTCGTCGACATGCGCTTCGTCAAGCCGATCGACCGCGAGCTGCTGGCCGAGCTGGCCGCCAGCCATGCGGCTTTCGTCACCGTCGAAGAGGCCGCCATCATGGGCGGCGCCGGCAGCGCCGTGACCGAGGCACTCAACGAGGCCGGCATCACGATGCCGGTGCTTCAGCTCGGACTGCCCGACCAGTTCATCGATCACGGTGAGCAGGGCGCGCTGCTGGCCGGGCTGGGTCTGGATGCCGCCGGCATCGAGGCCTCGATCCGGCGCCGTTTTTCGGATCTGTGAAAACCCGGGCCGGCCCGCGGGCCGGCCGTTTGCCGCATGGACGCAACAGTGTGTCCCGGGCGGCGGCCTACGAATAAAAGGGTTTTCCCCATTCCCGCACCCGGATTGGGTAATAATGGTTCCCCGGTTAGATAACAGGGGGCTGGCTGTATCCCATCCGCCCTGACAGGTAACGACATGAATTCCCCGATCGATTCCGCCATCGTGATGCCCGACATCCAGAGCACGGCGGACACCCGACACATCCCGATCCAGCGCGTCGGCATCCGTGGCGTGCGCCACCCGATGCTGGTCGTCGGCAGCGACGGCGTGGCCCAGCCCACCGTCGCCAACTGGACGCTCACCGTGGCGCTGCCCTCCGAAGAGAAGGGCACCCACATGTCGCGGTTCATCGCGCTGCTCGAGAAGTACCGCACCACGCCCATGACCCCGGCGCTGTTCGCCGACATGTCGCGCGACATGCTGGGCTTGCTCCATGCCGAGCGCGGCGACATCACGGCGTCGTTCCCGTACTTCATCAACAAGTCCGCCCCGGTGTCGGGCGTGCAAAGCCTGCTCGACTACGAGGTCAAGTGGATCGCACGCGCCCAGGGCGACCAGGTCGAGTTCGAGCTGGTGGTGCTGGTGCCGGTCACCAGCCTGTGCCCGTGCTCCAAGGCGATCTCCGAATACGGCGCGCACAACCAGCGCTCGCACGTCACCGTCTCGGCCATTCTGTCGAGCGACATCGCGATGGACGCGGTGATCCGCATGGTCGAAGACGAAGGCTCGTGTGAGCTCTGGGGCCTGCTGAAGCGGCCCGACGAAAAGTACGTCACCGAACGCGCCTACGACAATCCGAAGTTCGTCGAAGACCTGGTGCGCGACGTGGCGGCACGCCTGAAGGCCCATCCGGCCATCGCGCGCTTCACGGTCGAAGCCGAAAACTTCGAATCGATCCACAACCACTCGGCCTATGCCGTGGTCGAGGGTTGAGCTTGTTCTGATGCAGGGCGGGCGCGGTGCCGGGCAGGGCCTGGTAGCCGTGCCGGCAGCAGCGGCCGCGGGAGATCCCGCGGCCGTCGTGTTTCCGGAGCGCGGCCGTCGCCGCGCCGGCGGCCCTGAAAAAGCCGGTCCCCCCTCCCCATACGCTGACTGACGCTACGGAATTTCACTATGCCGCTGGATCCGGCCGCCCGGGAATGGCCTCTGATCGCGCGTTGGCAGCAACGCGAGGGTGCGTTGGCCGATGCCTTCACGGGCGAGAGCCGATGGCGCACCGCCGTCTACGAGTTCGTGCGATTCGGCGTCAAGCAGGCGTGGGCCTGTCTGTTCGGCGGCCTGATGTGCGCGCTGCTGTTGGCGACCTTCTGGTGGTACCCGCAGGGGGCGGCGCTTGCCCGCTACGACTTCCTGACCCTCGCCGCGATCGCCATTCAGGGCGTGCTGCTCATGACGCGCATGGAAACCTGGGACGAGGCGCGCGTGATCCTGATGTTCCATGTGGTCGGCACCGCCATGGAGATCTTCAAGACGGCGGCCGGTTCCTGGCTCTATCCCGAGGCCAGTCTGCTGCGTCTGGGTGGGGTGCCGCTCTTCACCGGGTTCATGTACGCCGCGGTGGGCAGCTATCTCGCGCGGGTGTGGCGCCTGTTCGATTTCCGCTTCACCCGCCATCCGTCGTTGCGCGCCACGGCATTGCTGTCGCTGGCGATCTACGTGAATTTCTTCTCGCATCACTATGTGCCGGATGCGCGCTGGATCCTGTTCGCCTGGACGGCCTGGCTGTTTCGCGGCACCTGGGTGCACTTCCGGATCTGGCGAGCGCATCGCCGCATGCCGCTGTTGCTGGGCTTTGTGCTGGTGGCGCTCTTCATCTGGTTCGCCGAAAACATCGGCACCTTCGCGCATGCCTGGCGCTATCCCAATCAGGCGGCCGGCTGGCAGCTCGTGTCGCTGGCCAAGCTGGGGTCGTGGTTCCTGCTGATGATCATCAGCTACGTGATGGTGAGCGCGGTGAATCGCCCGATGCCCTATGGCGGGGCAGGGGCGCGCGAGCCGCAGGGCATGCCGGCGGCGGCCGCCGTTTCCTGATCGGGTGCCCTTCGCGCCACGTTCCTGGCCGAGTGGCCTTCGCGCGACGTCAGGTGACGATTTCGGGGACGATTTCCCGGCGGGCTGTGCCTTTTGCTTGCACATCGGCATCCGATGCGCGATAATCGAGAGCTTTCTTGCTCGCTCCATCTTCGATGGCGGGCTGCCCCTTGCGCAGGTTTACATGTTTCCGGCGCAAGACATCCTCAAGGAGTAATACATGCGTCACTACGAAGTAGTGTTTATCGTCCATCCCGACCAAAGCGAGCAAGTGCCCGCCATGGTCGAGCGTTATCAGGCACTCGTGACCGGCCAAAGCGGCACGGTTCACCGCCTGGAAGACTGGGGCCGCCGTCAACTGGCCTACCCGATCCAGAAGCTCGTGAAGGCGCACTACGTCTGCATGAACATCGAGTGCGGCCAAGCCACCCTCGACGAACTCGAGCACTCGTTCCGCTACAACGACGCTGTCCTGCGCCACCTGGTCATCAAGACCAAGAAGGCCGTTACCGCTCCCTCGATCATGATGAAGTCGGTCGAGCGTGAAGAAGCCCGCAAGGCGTCGGCTGAAGCCGCTGCCGTCCAGGCCGAGTAACTGACAATTCAGTGATCACGTCTTGGGCTGATGAAGCTCAGGACAGGCAGGTCCGAGACTGCGATCCGGCAAACGAGCTGATTGGCTTGAATGTCCGGGTGCAAAGTCTGGCGTCAGAGCCCTCCGGAAGCAACAGGCATGAACAAGCTGGTATTGAACGCGCGAGTCCTCGAATGTGACCCGCTGCGCCACACCCCGGCAGGACTGCCCGCTCTGGAGATGCTGCTGGGGCATGAATCGGAAGTGATCGAAGCGGGGCATCCGCGCCGCGTCGAACTGACGATCACCGCAGTGGCTTTGGGTGATATCGCCACGTTGATGGCCAACATCCCGTTAGGGACCGAACTGCAGGTAGAGGGCTTTCTGGCCCCGGCCCGCAAGGATTCGGTGAAGGTCAAGCTGCACTTGCAGCTGGCCCGCAGGTTGAGCGGCAGCGTGGGCAGGGATCCCCTCACGGCTTGAGCGCCAGGCAGGACCAGACAGATTACGGCGATACGGCTTCGGCCGGTCCCGACCCCAAACAAAGAGGCACATATCATGGCTTTCTTCGGAAAACGCAAAGAAAAACGCAAGTTCACGCAGCAGAACCCGCTGTTCAAGCGCCGCAAGTTCTGCCGTTTCACGGCCGCTGGTGTTGAAGAGATCGACTACAAGGATCTCGACACGCTGCGCGACTTCGTGCAAGAAAACGGCAAGATCATTCCGGCTCGTCTGACCGGTACCCGGGCTATCTATCAGCGCCAGCTGGACACCGCTATCAAGCGTGCCCGCTTCCTGGCTCTGCTGCCCTACACCGACAACCACAATTGATCCAGGGGGCCTGACATGCAAGTTATCCTGCTCGAAAAAGTCGTCAACCTGGGCAACCTTGGCGAAGTCGTGCGTGTGCGCGACGGCTATGCCCGTAACTTCCTGATTCCCCAGAAAAAGGCCCGTCGTGCGACCGACGCCGCCCTGAAGGAATTCGAAGCCCGCCGCGCTGAACTGGAAAAGATCCAGGCCGAGAAGCTGGGCGTTGCCCAAGCCCTGGGCGAGCGCCTGAACGGCTACCAGCTCAAGATCTCGCAGAAGGCCGGTGTCGATGGCCGTCTGTTCGGCTCGGTCACCAATGCCGACATCGCCGAAGGTCTGCGCAAGGCTGGTTTCGAAGGCGTCGAGAAGTCGCAGGTTCGCCTGCCCAACGGCCAGCTCAAGGCCGTCGGCGAGTACCCGGTTCAAGTTGCCCTGCACGCTGACGTGCTGGTCGACGTGACCGTCCTGGTCGAAGGCGAAATGGCCTAAAGCCATTGCCCGCACAGGCATGAAAAAAGCCGGCCTCGTGCCGGCTTTTTTTCTGTCCCGCGCGGCGCGCGCAGGGCGCCCGCCACCGCGCCGGCGCCGCGCGACGTGCTTTCATCCGCATGGCGGATAATGCGGGATTCCGCATACGGCAGCACCTGCCCCCGGTGCGCCCTTGATGTTTCAGAGGATTGGTTTGACACAGTCGCCACTACACCAGAATGCGCCGCCCGGCCTGCGTGCCTGGCTGGAAAGCGCCGAAGCGGCGCGGGTGAAGTCGGTCAAGGAAGTGACCATCGACGGCGTGCGTTGCGTCGTCAAACGGCGCCGGCCCAGCGTGATGCGCGGCCTGAGCTACGTGCTGCGATATCTGCGCGCCTTTCTGCTCGGACTGGGCTGCAAGATCCTGCTGGGCGAGTTTCCGCGCCCCGGCGTGCTGCTGCGCAACGGCCTGGAATACGAAGCCCAGCGTCTGCGCCGCCTGCTGCAGACCGGTTGCCGCGTCCCCGAAGTGTGGTGGCAGGAGCCCGGTACCGTCGTGCTCGAATACGTGGGCGAATCGCTGCCGCCGCTGCTGCGCCAGGCCGACACGGCCGAGCGCCTGCGCCTGACCCGCATGCTGGCCGCGGATCTGGCGGCTTTCCATGTGCGCGGACTCTGGCACGGCGGCGCCCAGGTGCGCAACGTCACGATGCGCGACGGCCTGCTCTGGCGCATCGATTTCGAAGAGAACATCGGCGGGGCGCTGTCCTTGCCCCTGGCGCAGGCCTATGATCTGTACCAGACCCTGAACTCGGTCATCGCGCTCGGGCGCATCCCCGACGCCGACCGGCCAGTCATGGGTAAACTGATTCTCGAAACCTATTTCGACGTCAATCCCGATCCCGCCGTGCGCGCCGCGCTGAACCGCCTCGCCCGCATCATCTGCGGCCTGGCTCGCGTGCTGCAGCCCCTGGCCGGCAAGATTCCCGGCAGCGACGTCCGTGCTTTTTTCCGGGTGGCCGACACCCTGAGGTCTTTTCTGCGATGAATACCCCTGCCGACAAGCAGCTCGAATATCTGCGTGTGCCGCCTCACTCGATCGAGGCCGAGCAATCGGTGCTGGGCGGGCTGTTGCTGGACAACGCCGCCTGGGACCGCATTGCCGACGTCCTGACCGAAGAGGACTTCTACCGTCATGACCACCGCCTGATCTGGCAGTCGATCGCCAAGCTGATCTCGCTGGCGCGTCCCGCCGACGTGATCACGGTCAATGAGGCGCTCACCACGGCCGGCAAGTCCGAGGACGTGGGCGGCCTGGCCTACCTGAACGCCCTGGCGCACAACACCCCGTCGGCCGCAAACATCCGCCGCTACGCCGAGATCGTGAGCGAGCGCGCCACGCTGCGCAAGCTCGTGACGGTGGCCGACGAAATCGCCGCCGGCGCGCTCAACCCGCAAGGCAAGGAAGCACGGCAGCTGCTCGACGAGGCCGAGTCCAAGGTCTTCAAGATCGCCCAGGAAGGCGACAAGGGCGGCGGCGGCTTCAAGGAAATCCAGCCGCTGCTCACGCAGGTGGTCGAGCGTATCGACGAGCTCTATCACCGCGACAGCGACTCCGACGTGACCGGCGTGCCCACGGGCTTTGCCGATCTCGACAAGATGACCTCCGGCCTGCAGGGCGGCGACCTCGTCATCGTGGCGGGCCGTCCGTCCATGGGCAAGACCTCGTTCTCGATGAACATCGGCGAGCACGTCGCCATCGAGCAGGGCCTGCCCGTGGCCGTGTTCTCGATGGAAATGGGCGCGGTGCAGCTGGCCATGCGTATGCTGGGCTCGGTCGGCATGCTCGACCAGCACCGGATGCGTACCGGCAAACTGATCGCCGAAGACTGGCCCCGCGTCACGCACGCGGTGCAGCTGATGCAGGACGCCCAGGTCTACATCGACGAAACGCCGGCACTGAGCTCGATGGAAGTGCGCGCGCGCTGCCGTCGCCTGGCGCGCCAGTGCGGTCAGCTCGGCCTCATCATCATCGACTACCTCCAGCTGATGTCGGCCAACTCGGCGGGCGAGAACCGCGCCACCGAAGTGTCCGAAATCTCGCGCTCGCTGAAGGGCCTGGCCAAAGAGCTGAACTGCCCGCTGATCGCGCTGTCGCAGCTCAACCGAAGCCTCGAGCAGCGTCCGAACAAGCGTCCCGTGATGTCCGACCTGCGCGAATCGGGCGCCATCGAACAGGATGCGGACTTGATTCTGTTCATCTACCGCGACGAGGTCTACAACCCCGATTCGCCGGACAAGGGCTCGGCCGAGATCATCATCGGCAAGCAGCGTAACGGCCCGATCGGCACCGTGCGCCTGACCTTCCAGGGCATGAGCACGCGCTTCCTCAACTACACCGCGCAGCCGCAGTACTGAGCGCAGGCGCTACCCAAAACAAAACGGCCCCGCGGGGCCGTTTTGCATGGGGCGCCGGAGATGTCACTCCGGGCGGCGCGCGTAGCGCGAGGCGAGCACCGCGCACACCATCAGCTGGATCTGGTGAAACAGCATCAACGGCAGCACGATGGCGCCGACGGCCTGGCCGGCGAAGATGACCTGGGCCATCGGAATGCCGCTCGCCAGGCTCTTCTTGGAGCCGCAGAAGAGCAGGGTGATGCGATCGGCGACGTCGAAGCCGAACAGCTTGCCCATCAGTTGCGAGCCCAGCAGCGCCAGCGCCAGGATGATGGCGCAGCAAGCCAGCAGACCGAGCAGGGCGGGCACGGGCGTGTTCTGCCACAGGCCTTCGTTCACGGCCTCGGAGAACGCCGTGTACACCACCAGCAGGATCGAGCCCTGGTCGACCCATTTCAGCATCGACTTGCGGCGGTGGACCCAGGCGCCGATCCAGGGGCGCAGCAGCTGGCCCAGCACGAAGGGCAGCAGCAGCTGCAGCATGATCTTGCCGACGGCATCGAAGGAGATCGGCGCGGCTGCCGTGCTGGCGACCACCGTGCCCACGAGCAGCGGCGTGATGAAGATGCCGAGCAGGCTCGAGGCCGACGCACTGCAGACCGCGGCCGGCACGTTGCCGCGCGCCATCGAGGTGAAGGCGATCGCGGATTGCACCGTGGCCGGCAGGCAGCACAGGAACAGGATGCCGAGATAGAGCTCGGGCGTCACGAGCGGCTCGAGCACGGGCTTGAGCGCCACGCCCAGCAACGGAAACATCAGGAACGTCGCCGAGAAGATCGTCAGGTGCAGCCGCCAGTGCGTGACGCCGGCGACGATGGCGTCGCGCGAGAGTCGTGCGCCGTGCAGGAAGAACAGCAGGGCGACCGCGATATTGGTGATCCATCCGAAGATCTCGATGCCCTGGCCGTGCGCGGGCAGCAGGCTGGCGATGATGACGGTGGTGACGAGGAGCAGGGTGAAGCGGTCGGGCAGAAAGCGGGCGAGGCGGGACATGGGGCAAGCGTGAGGTTGGACCGATGAAGCGCCGCTATTGTAGACCTCGTTGCAAGGTCTGTCGGTCAGTTTGTATTCAGGTCTGCGGACAGGCGGACATCGTGCGGGCGCGCCACGGCGCCCGCACGATGACAGGAGGCGTCAGTCTTCGGCCGTCCACTCCACATCCGCGCCGAGTGCCCGGAGGTTTTCGACGAAGTGCGGGTGGGCGCGGCGGATCGGGGCGGCATAGCGGATCTCCGATCGCCCGCTGATGCTGGCCGCCACCATGAACAGCGCGATGGCCACGCGAATGATGTAGGGGCTTTCGACCACCGCGGGCGTGAGCGGCCCGCCGCCGAACGTGATCAGGCGATGCGGATCCGACTGGAACACGTGAGCGCCGAACTTGCCGAGCTCGGTGGACCAGCCCAGCGCGCCGTCGTAGACCTTGTTCCAGAACATCGCGTTGCCCTGTGCCCGCACGCCCAGCGCAATGAAGATGGGCAGCAGATCGACCGGCACGTACGGCCACGGCGCCGCCTCGACCTTGGTCAGCACGTTGCTCGTGAACGGCGTCTGCACCTTGAGCGGGCCATCGCGCAGCGCGCGCGACCAGCCGTTTTCGTGGACGATCTTCACGCCGAACTTGGCGAACGTGCGATCGATCAGCGGGAAGTCTTCGGGCGTGGTGTTGCGCACGACGACGTCGCCGCCGGTGATCGCGCCCAGCGCCAGGAAGGTGGTGATCTCGTGGAAGTCTTCGGCGAAGCGGAACTCTCCGCCCTTGAAGGGCTGGCCGCCATGCACCGTGAGGCGCGAGGTGCCCAGGCCTTCGATGCGCACGCCGATGAGCGTCATGAAGCGGCAGAACTCCTGCACGTGGGGCTCGGAGGCGGCGTTCGTGAGCGTGGACGCGCCGCTCGCGGCGGCCGCGCACAGCACGAAGTTTTCGGTGGTGGTGACGGAGGCGTAGTCGAGCCAGTGATCGGTGGGCGTGAGGCGCGCGCCGCGCACCAGCAACGAGCCTTCGGCGCGCTCGACTTCACCGCCGAAACGGCGGAACACTTCGACGTGCGGATCGATCTCGCGCACGCCCAGCGTGCAGCCCTTGACGTTGTCTTCGAGGCGCGCCACGCCGAAGCGGGCGAGCAGCGGCGGCACCAGCATGATGGAGGAGCGCATCTCCTCCGGCAGGCGATGGCGGCTGGCGTCGAACGTGGTGGCGTGATGGTGCAGATCCAGCGTGCGCGTGACGGGGTCGAGCTTCACGTCGCTGCCCAGCGTGCGGAAGATCTCGAGAATCTTGCGCACGTCGGTGATGTCGGGCACGCCATGCAGCCGCAGCGGCGCATCGGTGAGCAGGGTGGCGCACAGGATCGGCAGCACCGCGTTCTTGTTGGCCGACGGATGGATTTCGCCGCGTAGCGGGGTGCCGCCGTGAACGATGAGACTGGACATGGTGATGAATGTTCTGAAGTCGGGGGTGAGGCTCAGGGCGTCATGGACAGGGCCAGGTCGAACGCGGCCACCAGCGACGCCGGATCGGCGATGCCCTGGCCGGCGATGTCGAAGGCGGTGCCGTGATCGACGCTCGTGCGCACGAAGGGCAGGCCGACGGTGACGTTGACACCGTGGTCGATGCCCAGATACTTGACCGGGATCAGGCCCTGGTCATGGTACTGGGCGACCACGATATCGAACTCGCCGCGGCGTGCCCGCATGAAAATGGTGTCGCCGGGCCAGGGGCCGGAGGCATCCAGGCCCTCGGCCCGCGCCTGCGCCACGGCCGGCGCGATGATATCGATGTCTTCGCGGCCGAACTTGCCGTCTTCGCCGGCATGCGGATTCAGGCCGGCCACGGCCACGCGGGGACGGGCGATGCCCATCTGGCGGCAGGCGCGATCGGCCAGCCGGATCGCGCCCAGCTCGGACTCGGGCGTGATGAGCGCCATCACGTCGGCGAGCGCGACGTGAATCGTGACCAGCAGCACGCGCAGCTCGTCGTTGGCCAGCATCATGGCGAACTGGCGGGTCTGTGAGCGCTCGGCCAGGATTTCGGTGTGACCCGGCTGGTCGATGCCGGCCAGGTGCATCGAGTGCTTGTTCAGGGGCGCGGTCACGATCGCCCGGATCGTGCCGGCCTGCGCCGCGTCGATGGCCGCGCAGAGATAGTCGTAGGCGGCCTGGCCGGCGGCGGCGTTGACCTTGCCCAAGGGCAGGTCGGCCGCCAGCGGCGCGACGGTGCGGACCACGTCGATGCTTCCGGCGTCCGGCCGGGCCTCGCGCGCGTCGTCGATCTCGCGGACCGCCAGCCTTGCGCCCAGCGCCTCGATCGTCCGGCGCAGCACCCCGGCATCGCCGTAGACCACCACCGGCGCGCCCAAGCCCTGGGCGCAGGCCTTGACGATGATCTCCGGGCCGATGCCGGCGGCATCGCCCATGGTGATGCCCACGGGCAGGGCGGAGGAAGCGGGAGCGGATTCGGTCATGGAGGGGCGGGAGGAGCGGCAGGCGTAACCGTGACAATATAGGATGCTACACCGAGCCAGAAAAAACCCGCGCCGAAGCGCGGGTCGGGGATGGCGCGATGACGCGGCGTGGGGTCAGAGCACGTCGCCGGCGTAGTCGGCCAGACGCGAACGCTCGCCCCGCTGCAACGTGACATGGCCCGAATGCGGCCAGCCCTTGAAGCGGTCGACCACGAAGGTCAGGCCCGAGCTGCCCTCGGTGAGGTAGGGCGTGTCGATCTGGGCGACGTTGCCGAGGCAGACCACCTTGGTGCCGGGGCCGGCACGCGTGATCAGCGTCTTCATTTGCTTGGGCGTGAGGTTCTGCGCCTCGTCGATGATGAGGTACTTGTTGAGGAAGGTGCGGCCGCGCATGAAGTTCAGCGACTTGACCTTGATGCGCGAGCGGATCAGGTCCATGGTGGCGGCGCGACCCCAATCGGCCCCGCCTTCGCCATCGCCCATGTTGAGCACGTCGAGGTTGTCCTCGAGCGCGCCCATCCAGGGCAGCATCTTCTCTTCTTCGGTACCCGGCAGGAAGCCGATGTCTTCGCCCACCGGCACCGTGACGCGGGTCATGATGATCTCGGTGTAGCGCTTGGTCTCGAGCACCTGGGTGATGCCGGCCGCCAGCGCGAGCAGCGTCTTGCCGGTACCGGCCTGTCCCAGCAGCGACACGAAATCGCATTCGGGATTCATCAGCAGGTTGAGCGCGAAATTCTGCTCGCGGTTGCGGGCGGTGATGCCCCAGACGTTGTTCTTGCCGTGGGTGTAGTCACGCAGCGTGGCCAGGACGGCGGTCTTGCCGCTGACCTCGCGCACCTGCGCGTACAGCGGCATCTGGCCTTCGAAGAAGACGAACTGGTTCACCACGAACTGCGCACACAGCGGGCCGCGGATGCGGTAGAACGTCGTGCCGCCCTGTTGCCACGATTCGACGTCCTTGCCGTGCTTGTTCCAGAAGTCTTCGGGCAGCTGCATCACGCCCGAGTACATCAGGTCGGAGTCTTCGAGGACGTGATCGTTGTAATAGTCTTCGGCCGCCATGCCCAGCGCGCGGGCCTTCAGGCGCATGTTGATGTCTTTCGACACCAGCACCACCTCGCGGTCGGCGTACTTTTCCTGGAGCGCGCGCACCACCCCCAGGATCTGGTTGTCGGCCTTGCCCATGGGCAGGTCCGACGGCAGCGTGCTGTGGATGGCCGTGGTCTGGAACATCAGGCGCCCGGTGGCGTCCTTGTTGCCCAGCTTGTCGAGCGCCAGACCCTCGTCGAGCTGCGCGCCGTCCTGCACCAGGGCGTCGAGCGAACGGCTGACCTGGCGGGCGTTGCGCGCCACTTCCGACATGCCCTTTTTCTGATGATCCAGCTCTTCGAGCGTCATCATGGGCAGGAAGATGTCGTGTTCTTCGAAGCGGAAGATCGACGTGGGATCGTGCAGCAGCACGTTGGTGTCGAGCACGAACAGCTTGCGCGGCTCGCCGGACGCCGGGGCGTGCGTCTTGCGCGGTGTGCTGGCGGTGCGGGGAGGCTTGGCGGTCTTGGCCGCCGGCGCGGGTTTGGCAGGAACGGCTGCAGGGGCTTTGGCCTGCGGCTCAGGGGCTTCTTTGCGGCCTGGTGCGGTCAATCCTTCGAGTTCGGGCTGAACCAGCAGATCCTCGTCGTCGAGGTCGGCGCTGGCGTCCCCCCGGGGCTTGGCCCGGGCGGCCTCTCCAGAAGGAAAGGTCAGGATCGCTGCGGGTCGGGTAGGCAACTTCGGAAGCGGCATAAGGGTCAATCTCCTGTGTAAGCCGGCTGAATGCCTGACATAACCGATATATGAGGCTAGCCGATGCTCTTGGCGGCCTGCAGGACTTCCTTGGCGTGGCCGGGCACCTTCACCCCGCGCCACTCCTGCACCAGCACACCGTAGGCATCGATCAAGAAAGTGCTGCGTTCGATGCCACGCACCTGTTTGCCATACATATTCTTCTGCTTGATGACGCCGTACAGATTGCACACGGTTTCGTCGGCGTCGGAGATGAGGGGGAAGGGAAGTTCGAACTTGGTTTTGAAGTTCTCGTGAGACTTGAGCGAATCGCGCGAAATGCCCAGCACGATGGTGCTGGCGCCGAGGAACTCGTCGTGCATGTCGCGGAAATCCTGGCTCTCGGTCGTGCAGCCCGGGGTGTTGTCCTTCGGGTAGAAATACAGCACGACCGCGCGGCCCTGGCACTGTTCCAGACTGACCGGGCCGATCGTGCTTTCAGCCGTGAACAGAGGGGCGGGCTTGCCGATGGTTGCGCTCATGGAGAGATCTCGTCGGTGGGCAGCAGGGCGACGACCACGCGCCGGCCTTCCGCCATAAGGATGTTGTAGGTACGGGCGGCCGCCTGGGTGTCCATCACCTCGACGCCGACGCCGGCCATGAGCAGCGGGCGCAGGACTTCGGGAGGCAGCATGCGTTGGCGCAAACCGGTGCCCACGATCAGGACTTCGGGCGAATCGGGCGAGCGCGTGAGCGTGGTGCTCTCGGGTTCGTCGAGAAAGGCCAGGGGATCGCGGGCGGGGGCTGCCAGGCCGGCGGCCTGCTGAAGCAGGGCGGCGGTGATGTCGGTCGCGACTCGGACCGGCCATTCGGTGACGTCGCCTTCGGGGCCAAAGGCGACCGCGTGAGAAAATCTTGCCTGGTTGACCTCGATATAGCCCTCGCCATAGGCGGTGACCGTGTTCAGGGCCGACGCAGGATCAGTATGCAGCTTCAATAAATACTCCGGCTTATACGGGTCCGATGATAGCGCATCGCCGTGACGGTATGTTGCAGGGGAATCACGGGGGCGCCGGGGACACAGCGCGGCCCATTTGCCGGACGGGCACGCTTGCGCTAGATTACAAGGTTTTGTTGCGCCGCAATCGCGCAAGAACCATGCCCGACGCCGCGCCACGCGTGCCCCCCGGGTTCCGACACCGTCTCATCCCCTCGCCATTTAGGATCATTCCCATGAGGAAGTTCTCTCGCATCGAGCGCCTGCCCCCGTACGTTTTCAACATTACTGGCGAGCTCAAGATGGCGGCCCGGCGTCGGGGCGAAGACATCATCGACATGTCGATGGGCAACCCGGACGGCGCCACGCCCAAGCACATCGTCGACAAGCTGGTCGAGGCCTCGAGCCGCGAGACCACGCACGGCTACTCGGTGTCCAAGGGCATCCCGCGTCTGCGCAAGGCCATCTGCGACTGGTATCAGCGCCGCTACGCCGTCGAGTTCGATCCGGATTCCGAAGCCATCGTCACGATCGGCTCCAAGGAAGGCCTGGCTCACTTGATGCTGGCGACGCTCGATCGCGGCGACACCGTGCTGGTGCCGAACCCGAGCTACCCCATCCATATCTACGGCGCCGTGATCGCCGGCGCCAACATCCGCTCCGTGCCCATGACGCCCGGCATCGATTTCTTCGAAGAGATCGAGCGTGCGGTGCGCGAGTCGATTCCCAAGCCCAAGATGATGATCCTGGGCTTCCCGAGCAATCCCACGGCGCAGTGCGTCGACCTGTCGTTCTTCGAGCGCGTAGTCGCCCTCGCCAAGGAGCACGACATTCTGGTCGTGCACGATCTGGCCTACGCCGACATCTGTTTCGACGGCTACGTGGCGCCTTCCATCATGCAGGTGCCGGGCGCGCGCGATGTCGCCGTAGAGTTCTTCACGATGAGCAAGAGCTACAACATGGCGGGCTGGCGCATCGGCTACATGGTGGGCAACCGCGAGCTGGTGGGCGCGCTCGCACGCATCAAGAGTTATCACGACTACGGTACGTTCACGCCGATTCAGGTGGCATCGATTGCCGCGCTGGACGGTCCGCAGGATTGCGTGAACGAGATCGTGGCCCAGTATCAGCGCCGGCGTGATGTGCTGGCGCGCGGTCTGCACGAAGCAGGCTGGAATGTGGAAATCCCGAAGGCGTCGATGTACATATGGGCGCAGATCCCAGAGCCCTACAGGGCAATGGGCTCTTTGGAATTCTCCAAGCGTGTCCTGTCGGATGCGAAGGTCGCCGTGTCCCCCGGGATCGGCTTCGGCGAGTATGGCGACGAATACGTGCGCTTCGCTCTTATCGAAAACGAGCAGCGCACCCGCCAGGCGGTGCGCGGCATCAAAGATATGTTCCGCAAGGACGGTTTGCTGAAATGAATCCCATGAAGGTCGGCCTGTTGGGCCTGGGCGTGGTCGGTGGCGGCACCTGGAGTGTGCTGTCCCGCAACGCCGAAGAAATCGCACGTCGCGCCGGACGGCGCATCGAAGTCAGCCGCATCGCGGTGCGTGACGTGGCCAAGGCCCGCGCGCGCGTGGGCGAGGGCATCGATATCTCCACCGACGTCAACGCGCTGGTGCGCGATCCGGACATCGATATCGTGGTCGAGCTGATCGGCGGCGATACCGTGGCCCGCGAACTGGTGCTCGAAGCCATTGCCCAGGGCAAGCACGTGGTCACCGCCAACAAGGCGTTGCTGGCCAAGCACGGCAACGAGATCTTCGCCGCGGCTTCCGAGCGTGGCGTGATGGTGGCCTTCGAGGCCGCGGTGGCGGGTGGCATTCCCATCATCAAGGCGATCCGCGAAGGCCTGACGGCCAACCGGATCGAGTGGGTGGCCGGCATTATCAACGGCACCACCAACTTCATCCTCTCCGAGATGCGCTCGCGCGGCCTGCCGTTCGCCGAGGTGCTGGCCGAGGCCCAGCGCCTGGGCTACGCCGAGGCCGATCCCACCTTCGACGTCGAAGGCGTGGATGCCGCGCACAAGCTCACGCTGCTGGCCTCGCTCGCCTTCGGCGTGCCGGTGCAGTTCGACAAGGCCCACATCGAGGGCATCTCGCAACTGGCCCAGGAAGACATCGCGCACGCCGAGAAGCTCGGCTACCGCATCAAGCTGCTGGGCATCACCAAGCGCCGTGCCGAAGGCATCGAGCTGCGCGTGCACCCCGCGCTGGTGCCGGCCGAGCGTCTGCTGGCCAATGTCGAAGGCGCGATGAACGCTGTGCTGGTGCGCGGCGACGCCGTCGGCCCGACGTTGTACTATGGTCAAGGCGCCGGTGAAGAACCCACCGCCTCGGCCGTGGTGGCCGACCTGGTCGACGTGACCCGCCTGCATACCGCGGACCCGGGTAATCGCGTACCGCACCTGGCCTTCCAGCCCGATGCGATGTCCGACCTGGCGATCCTGCCGATCGAGCAGGTGAGCACCTCTTACTACCTGCGCCTGCGCGTCGACGACCAGCCCGGTGTGCTGGCCGACATCGCGCGCATCCTGGCCGATCGCGGCATCTCGATCGGGTCGATGATCCAGCAACCGTCGCACATCGGCGGCGCCGACATCATCTTCCTGACCCATCAGGCCGTCGAGGGCAACGTCAACCAGGCCATCGAGCGCATCGAATCCCTGTCGTTCGTGCGCTCCAAGGTGACCCGACTGCGCATGGAAAACCTCACATGAAGTACGTTTCGACCCGTGGCGGCATGGCCCCGCAAGCGTTCTCCGACATCCTGCTCGAGGGCCTCGCGCCCGACGGCGGGCTGGCGATTCCCGAGACCCTGCCCCGCGTCGACGCCGCCACGCTTGAATCCTGGCGCGGCCTGGATTACGCCGGGCTCGCCTACGAGGTGTTGTCGCTCTTCGCGACCGACATCCCGGCCGACGTGCTGCGCCGCCTGACCGCGGCCGCCTACAACGAACAGGTGTTTTCGAGCGAAGACATCGTGCCGTTGCGGCCGCTGGGCGGCGAGCTCAAGCTGCTGGGCCTGTCCGAAGGCCCGACGCTGGCATTCAAGGACATGGCCATGCAGTTCCTGGGCCAGGTTTTCGAATACGTGCTCACCGAGCGCAACACCACGCTCAACATCGTGGGCGCCACGTCCGGCGACACCGGCTCCGCTGCCGAGTACGCGCTGCGCGGCAAGAAGGGCGTGGCCGTGTTCATGCTGTCGCCCCACGGCCGCATGAGCACGTTCCAGCGCGCGCAGATGTATTCGCTGCAAGACGAAAACATCCACAACATCGCGGTGCGCGGCGTGTTCGACGAGGCCCAGGACATCGTCAAGGCTTTGGCCGGCGATCTGGACTTCAAGAACCGCTACCGCCTGGGCGCCGTCAATTCCATCAACTGGGCCCGCATCGCGGCACAGGTGGTGTACTACTTCCACGGCTGGCTGCGCGCGACCGACGAGGGCGGTGCGAAGGAAGTCTCCTTCGCGGTGCCGTCCGGCAACTTCGGCAACATCCTGTCGGGCCACATCGCCCGCAGCATGGGTCTGCCGGTGCGCCGCCTGGTGCTCGCCACCAACGAAAACAACGTGCTCGAAGAGTTCTTCCGCACCGGCATCTATCGTCCGCGCGGGCCGCAGCACACCTACGCGACCTCCAGCCCGTCGATGGACATTTCGCGCGCCTCCAATTTCGAGCGCTTCGTGTTCGAGCTGGTCGGCCGCGACGCCGACCGCGTCAAGGCGCTCTGGGCCCAGCTCGCCGAGCAGGGCAGCTTCGATCTGTCGGAGCGTCAGCCCGACTTCGAACGCCAGTATGGCTTCGTGTCCGGCGTGAGCAACCACGACGACCGCCTGGCCACGATCCGGCAGGTGTACGAGGAGAGCGGCGTCCTGATCGATCCGCACACGGCGGACGGCGTGAAGGTCGCGCGCGATTTCCTCGAGCCGGGCGTGCCCATGCTGGTGCTCGAGACCGCGTTGCCGGCCAAGTTCTCCGACACCATCGAGGCCGCGCTGGGGCATCCCGTCCCGCCGCCGCTGGCACTGGCCGACCTCGAATCGCTGCCGCAGCGTGTCACCGTCATGGACTGCACGCAGGCGGATGTGCGCGCTTTTATCGAGGCCAACGCCAAGATCTGAGCGCCGCGCGTTGCGCGGAGGCCCCATCCGGACGCGTGCCGGGTGGGGTTTTTTCATGCTTGTTACGTTTTCGCCGGGATCTGTAGCGGCGGATACAGACCCATGCACTTTGACCACAACCCGTCACCGGCAAGGCGGCTTCGCGCAGGTACAGTGAATTCACCTTAAGACAAACGGAGAACGCCCATGCGCTTCAAGAACATGACGCTAGCCCTTGTCCTGACCGGTGTCGGCGTGATGGCCGGCTGCTCGTCGCCCACCGTCGTGGAAAAGCGTGACGGAAGTCAGGTCATGACGTCGGACGAGCCCGATTACAACAAGAAGACCGGTATGTACGAGTACGAGAAGGACGGCAAGAAGGTCCAGATGAACAAGGACGACGTGAAGACCATGGAACAGGTCAAGTGATCGCGGGCCATCGCTGATGGCCGGGTGATTGCGATCCGCCCGCCGATGACGGCCCCCAGGGGGCGCCAGCGGCGGGCGGTTTTCATTGAAAAGGCCGTACCGGCTTGCGCGGGTACGGCCTTTTCGTTCGAGCAGCGGAAGGACGTCAGCCCGCCGCGGCCTCCTGGTGATAGCGTCCGACGCGCTCGACTTCGTTCTTCGAGCCCAGGATCACGCTCACGCGCTGGTGCAGCTGGTCCGGCTTGATGTCGAGGATGCGTTCCACGCCGTTGATCGAGGCGCCGCCTGCCTGTTCGACGATGAAGCTCATCGGATTGGCTTCGTACATCAGGCGCAGCTTGCCCGCCTTGCCCGGTTCGCGCGCATCCCAGGGATACATGAACACACCGCCGCGGGTCAGGATGCGATGCACGTCGGCCACCATCGAGGCGATCCAGCGCATGTTGTAGTCCTTGGCCAGCGGGCCGGTGACACCGGCCAGGCACTCGTCGATATAGCGTTTGACCGGGGGAGCCCAGTGGCGCATGTTCGACATGTTGATGGCGAATTCCTTGGTGTCGGCGGGGATGCGCATGTTGTCGTGCGTCAGCACCCACGAACCCATTTCGCGATCGAGCGTGAAGCCCACCACGCCATGGCCCACGGTGAGGACCAGCATGGTCTGCGGGCCGTACACGGCGTAGCCGGCCACGACCTGCTGGCTGCCGGGCTGCAGGAAATCCTGTTCGGTCACGGGGGCGCCCGCGACGTGGTGCGGCGCGCGCAGCACCGAGAAGATTGTGCCGATCGACACGTTCACGTCGATGTTCGACGAGCCGTCGAGGGGATCGAACAACAGCAGGTATTCGCCCTTGGGATAGCGGTTGGGAATCGGATGGATCGTTTCCATCTCTTCCGACGCCATGGCGGCGAGGTGGCCGCCCCATTCATTGGCTTCGAGCAGGATCTCGTTGGACATGACGTCCAGCTTCTTCTGCACTTCGCCTTGCACGTTTTCGCTATCGAGGCTGCCGAGCACACCGCCCAGCGCGCCCTTGCTGACGGCGTGGCTGATGGCCTTGCACGCACGCGCGACCACTTCGATGAGCAGTCGCACTTCGGGTGCGATGGCCTCGGCCGAGCGCTGTTGCTCGACCAGGTATTGAGTCAGGGTTTTGCGTTTCAAATGAGCCTCCTATGCGGCGAATTCCAATGCTTTCGAGACGATTTCCTGTACGTTGCGCGAGAGGTCCGGATGCTGGCGAACGCGTTCGAGCGCCTTCTGCATCGGCGCGCGCAGCGCGGGGATGAAGCGGGACCAGTTGTCCAGGGCGCGGGCCAGCCGCGCCGCGATTTCCGGATTGAGCGCGTCGAGCGCGAGCACTTGATCCGCCCAGAAGCCGTAGCCGCTCGCGTCCGTGTGGTGCATGCCGCGGGCGTTGTTCAGGCAGAACTGGAAGATCAGGGCGCGCGCGCGATTCGGGTTGCGCAGCGTGAAGGCCGGGTGCTGCATCAGCGCACGGATCTGCGCGACGCCGGCGCCACGGGCGGTGGCTTGCAGCGCAAACCACTTGTCGACCACCAGCGGGTCTTTTTCCCAGCGCTGATAGAAGTGAGCCAGCGCAGCCGCGGCCGCCTTTTCGTCGGCGTAATTCACGAGCGAGGAGAGGGCGGCCAGGCTGTCGGTCATGTTGCCGGCCTGGTCGTATTGGGTCTGGGCCAGCGCCTGTGCACCCTCGATGCCACCGGCCATCAGGTGGCTCAGGGCGAGGTTCTTGAGCGCGCGGCGGCCCACGGGGCCGGGCGCCGGGCTATACGCGCCGGGCGTCTGGTTGGCGTCGAACGCGGCGCGCCACAGCGCGGCCAGCCGGCGGCCGAGCTCGGCGCGCAGAAAGTCGCGCGCGGCGGCCAGTGCCGGCGGGTCGATCGGCTCCATGCGCTCGGCGAGCGTTTTCTCGGAGGGCAGCGACAGCGCGCGGGCGCGGTAGCCGGCGTCGAGTTCAGGGTCCGAGAGCAGGGCGCGCCATGCCTCGAAGAAGGCGTCATCCACCTCGAGCGGCGCGCCTTCGCGATGCTGAGCGGCAAGCGCGAGGATCTGGCGCGTGGCGAGCTCCTGACCGGCTTCCCAGCGGGCGAACGGATCGTTGTCATGGGCCGAGAGCAGGGCCAGCTCTTCGTCGGTCCAGTCGTATTCGACGATCACCGGGGCCGAGAAGCCGCGCAGCAGCGACGGCACCGGCGCTTCGTCGATATCGTCGAAGGTCCATTGTTGCGATTCGGCGGTGAGCTCGAGCAGCGCCGTATCGACGGTCTGGCCGCCGCTGCGCAGCGGCAGCGCACGGCCGTCGCGCCCGAGCAGGCCGAGTGCGAAAGGAATATGGAACGGTTGCTTGGTGCGGCCGTTGCCCGCGCGCTTCTCGACGCCCACCGGCGCGCAGCGCTGCGTGAGCGTGATCGTGACGCGGCGTGCCTGCGCGTCGTGGTCGATCTGGACCGCCACGCGCGGCGTGCCCGCCTGCGAGTACCAGTTGCGGAACACCGTCAGGTCGCGCCCGGGGTGCTGGGTGCGATACACCGAATCCATGGCGTCGACGAAGTCGTCGCAGGTGACGGCCTGGCCGTCGTGGCGGCGGAAGTACTCGGCGATGCCCGCCTGGAACCCGGCCTCGCCCAGCAGCGTGTGCTGCATGCGGATGACCTCGGCGCCTTTTTCGTACACCGTGGCGGTGTAGAAGTTGCCGATCTCCTGGTAGCTGTCGGGCCGGATCGGATGCGCCATCGGACCCGCGTCCTCGGGAAACTGCGCGGCGCGCAGCGTCACGACGTCGTCGATGCGTTTGACGGCGCGCGCGCTCGCGGCGGCGGCCGCGTCGAGGTCGCGCGCCATCATGTCGGCGCTGAACTCCTGATCGCGGAACACCGTGAGCCCTTCCTTGAGGCTCAGCTGGAACCAATCGCGGCAGGTGACGCGGTTGCCCGTCCAGTTGTGGAAATACTCGTGGCCCACGACCGACTCGATGCCGTCGTAGTTGGCGTCGGTGGCGGTGTCCGGATCCGCCAGCACATACGCGGCATTGAAAATGTTGAGGCCCTTGTTCTCCATGGCCCCCATGTTGAAGTCACGCACCGCGACCACCATGAAGCGGTCCAGGTCGAGCTCCAGGTCGAAGCGCGTCTCGTCCCAGCGCAATGCGCGTTCGAGAGACTCCAGCGCCCATTCGGTACGCGATTCGGAGCCCGGGTCGCTGTAGACCTGCAGCAGCACCTCGCGGCCGGACGCCGTGCGCACGCTCGACTCCCGGTGGGTCAGGTTGCCCGCGACCAGCGCGAACAGATAGCAAGGCTTGGGGAACGGGTCTTCCCAGTCGGCCTGGTGGCGGCCGTCGGGCAGGCGCTGCGTCGAGATGAGGTTGCCATTGGACAGCAGCAGCGGATAGGCCTCGTCGGCGCGCAGCGTGACGCGGTAGCGCGACATCACGTCCGGGCGATCGGCGAACCAGGTGATGCGGCGGAATCCCTCGGCCTCGCACTGCGTGAAGAAGTTGCCGCCGGAGACGTACAGACCCATCAGCGTGGAGTTTTCGCTCGGGCGGCAGCGGCTCAGGGTCTCGACACGCGCTTCGTCGGGCAGGTCGCGCAGCACCAGCTGGCGCTCGGTCACGCTCCAGCGCTCGGCCGGCCAGGGCGTGCCGTCCACCGACACCGACACCAGTTCGAGGTCTTCGCCATCGAGCTCGAGCGCGGCATTCGCGGGCGCGTCGGCGCGGCGGCGCACCAGCATCGCGCAGTGCACGTCGGTGCTCTCGGGCGCCAGATCGAAGGTCAGGGCGACTTCGTCGATGGTGTAGGGATACGGAACGTAGTCCTTGCGATAGATGGTGACTGGCGTATCAGTGCGCATGGCTTCCCGAGGGCTGAAGGACAAAGACGTATTGTAGGCGCAGGCCGTCATCCTCTATCGGACACGGTATTGCAAGAGTTAAACTTTTGCCTGTCGCGCCGGTCCAACTGTACAGACGCGCTCGCCTGCTCGTCTTTGGATGCCCGATATGTACGCTGACATGTTCAATAAATACGCAATTGCACGCGCCGCAGGCCCCGCCGTCGCCCGGGTGTGCCGCTGGATCGGCTTGTCCGTCGTCCTGGCGGGCGCCGCGGTGATCAGTGGCTGCGCCACCCCCACCGTGGCCGCGCGGGTCACGTCCTTCCAGCAGTGGCCGGCGGACGCCACCGGGCAGACCTACCGCTTCGCGACCGTGGATCCGGTCCAGGCCAATAATCTCGAATATCAGTCTTACCGCGACACCGTTCGCGCCGGTATCGGCGCCACCGGCCTCGTCGAAGCCCAGGGCAATGGCCCGGCGCGGTTTACCGTGTCGTTCGAATATGGCGTCGCGCAAACCCAGGTGATGGTGCGCCGCGCGTACGATCCGTATTTCTACGGCGGCTACGGCGGTTTTTATGGTCCGCGGTGGGGCGGCTTCGGCTACTGGGGCCCCGAGTGGGTCGACGTGCCGATGGTGGCCTATCGCAACCACCTCAGCCTGCGCATCCTCGACAACGCGCGCAACGGCGCCGAGGTGTATCGCTCGTCGGCCTATATCAACACCGAGCGCGACAATCTCGTGCGCACGATGCCTTACCTGGTGCGTGCCATCTTCGACAATTTCCCGGGCAACAACGGCGCGGAGCGTCAGGTGGCGTTCCCGGTAGACCAGTGAAAATACGGCGGGCGCTGTCTGTTTAATCCCACAGCGTTCCGTATTGCCTGACGATTTACTGACTTTGGCGGTGAGACAAAAATCTCGCGCCTGCGGAAAATCACCGGATATTTCACGGCGGCGTTCCGGGTTGCGGAAATATATCAATCCGCCCGTTAAATGTTGGGCAATTCGCCGAAATATTGCAGTGCGCGGGCGAAAAAAAAGCGCGTCATCGAGACGCGCTTTTTTGCCGACAATAAATCGTGTCGGGCGATGTCATTTGATCAGGAAGCTGTCGCGGGCGGCGCCGCTGCTCTCTTCGGCCACCAGCCAGCGCGGGGCTTTGCCACGGCCGCTCCAGGTTTCGCCCGTCTTGGGGTGACGGTACTTGGGCGCCACGGCGCGCTTGGCGCTGGAGCTCGCGCCGGAGGTGTTCTTGCTGCGCGGCGCACTGCGCGGCGCTTTGGCCGAACCCAGGGCGGCGACGATCTCTTCGGGGGTGATATTGTATTCGCGCATCGACTTGATGATCGAGGCGATCACCGGCTTGCGGCGCCGGGTCTGAAGGGCTTCGGCGCGCTTCTGGAGTTTGTTGATTTCCTTTTCGATCTTGAGTTGCTGCGCTGCGTAAGTCTCACGGGGCATGATTTTTGTTTCCTGGTATTGATTCAAATTCGCCGGCTTGCTTTCATATGCTTTAGTTGTTTTTCAATAATACAGAAATTATTCCGACCAGTCTCTAGACTTTTGTGAAGGAATTTGTAGCAAATGACCGACCGCCTATTTCCGTCCGAGCCAAGCGCCATGCGGGTTGCCGCCATCCAGATGGTCAGCGCGCCCGATCTCCATGAAAACCTCGAAACCGCTGGTCAATTGATCGAAACAGCGGCGCAAAGCGGCGCCAAATTGGTGGCTCTGCCTGAATACTTCTGTTTTATGGGCCGTCAAGATACTGACAAACTTGCGATCAAAGAGGCCGACGGCGCTGGCCCGATCCAGGAATTTCTGGCCCGCACCGCACAGCGCCACGGCATCTGGCTGGTGGGCGGAACCCTGCCCATGGCCAGCCCCGAACCGCAGCGGGTTTTCAATACCACCATGGTGTTCGGCCCGGACGGCAAGCCCGCGGCGCGCTACGACAAAATCCATCTGTTCAATTTCCAGCGGGGCGAAGAGTCTTATGACGAGGCGCGGGCAATTTGCCCGGGCGCTCAGGTCCAGACCTTCGATACCGAGGCCGGCAAGGTCGGATTATCGGTTTGTTATGACCTGCGTTTTCCGGAACTCTATCGTGCCATGGGACCGGTAAACCTGATCCTGGTTCCCGCCGCATTTACGTATACGACCGGGCAGGCGCATTGGGAATTGCTGCTGCGAACCCGCGCCATCGAAAATCAGTGCTACGTGCTGGCACCGGCGCAGGGCGGCACCCACCCGACGGGCCGGCGCACCTGGGGCCATTCCATGCTGGTGGATCCCTGGGGCGAAATCGTCGATGTGTTGCCCGAAGGGCCGGGCGTCATCGGCGGTACCATAGAGCCTGAGCGCATCGCGCACGTCCGGGCCAGCCTGCCCGCACTGCGCCATCGAGTCCTCTCGGCTGAAAGATAATCCAATGAAACTGATCGAACCCGCCATCCAATCCCTGGCCACTGCCAAATCGCTGTTGCTCGACCCCTGGGGGCTCACGGAAGCCGACCTGGCGCGGGCGCTGGGAGAAATCTTCACCCACAAGGTCGACTACGCCGACCTGTATTTCCAGTACACGCGCAGCGAAGGCTGGAGCCTGGAAGAGGGCATCGTCAAGACCGGCAGCTTCTCGATCGGACAGGGCGTGGGCGTGCGGGCCGTGAGCGGCGAAAAAACCGCCTTCGCCTATTCCGATTCGCTGTCGCAACAGGCGCTGATGTCGGCCGCCCAGACGGTGCGCGGCATCGCGCGCCGCGGCGCCGGCCGCGTCAAGGTGGCGGCCCACCGGCCCGTCGACGACGCGCGGCGTCTGTATGACGATGTCGATCCGCTCACCACGCTGTCGGCCCCCGACAAGGTCGCGCTGCTCGAGCGCATCGAACGCATGGCGCGCGCCCAGGATCCGCATGTGATCCAGGTGATGGCCGGCCTCGGCGCCGAATACGACGTGGTCCTGATCGCGGGCAGCGACGGCCGCCTTGCCGCCGATGTGCGGCCCCTGGTGCGCCTTTCGCTTACGGTGATCGTGGAGCGCAACGGCCGGCGCGAGATGGGTCATGCGGGTGGCGGCGGACGCACCGGTCTGGCCTATTTCACCGACGACATCATGCGCGGCTATGTCGAGCGCGCGGTGCACGAAGCCATGATCAACCTCGAGGCCCGTCCGGCGCCCGCGGGCGAGATGACGGTCGTGCTGGGTTCGGGCTGGCCCGGCATTCTGCTGCACGAGGCGGTGGGCCACGGTCTGGAGGGCGATTTCAACCGCAAGGGCTCGAGTGTGTTCTCGGGCCGCGTGGGTGAGCGCGTGGCGTCCAAGGGCGTGACCGTGATCGACGACGGCACCATCGAAGGCCGCCGCGGCTCGCTCAATATCGACGACGAGGGCAATGCCACGCAGCGCAACGTCCTGATCGAAGACGGCATTCTGCGAGGCTACATGCAGGACACGCTCAACGCCCGCCTCATGAAGACGGCCGCCACCGGCAACGGCCGGCGCGAGTCTTTCGCGCATCTGCCCATGCCGCGCATGACCAACACCTACATGCTGGCCGGCGACAAAGAGCCCGAAGAAATCCTGCGTTCGGTCAAACGCGGCCTGTACGCGGTGAATTTCGGCGGCGGCCAGGTCGACATCACGAGCGGCAAGTTCGTGTTTTCGGCGTCCGAGGCCTACATGATCGAAGATGGCAAGGTGACCTATCCGGTGAAGGGGGCCACCCTGATCGGCAATGGCCTGGACGCCATGAACCGGGTCAGCATGATCGGCAACGATCTGGCGCTGGATTCGGGCGTGGGCACCTGCGGCAAAGAAGGCCAGAGCGTGCCGGTGGGCGTGGGCATGCCGACCGTGCGCATGGACGGTCTTACCGTCGGCGGCACCGAATAAGCGGTCCCGGCCCGCACCGCGGCCGCCCCCCCGAGGGACGGCCTGCTCAAAAAAACCGCGCGACGCGCGGTTTTTTTTGTGCTAGAGTCTGTCGCCATGAAATACGCGTCCCCCGCCTTTTATTTTTATTTTTTTGGTTTTCTGAAGCCGCTGGCGGAGGAAGGGACGCGCTCAACCTGAAGTATGTAGAGAATCCCCCGAAAAAGCCGCCAGCGATCTGGCGGCTTTTTTGTTGCCGTCAGCCTGGCGGGTTCACCACCCAGGAGCCTTACCGTGTCGCACAACACCGACGATCTTCGTATCCGTGAAATCAAAGAGCTGAATCCGCCCGCGCATGTGATGCGCGAATTCCCCTGCACCCGCGTCGCGTCCGAAACCGTTTTCGCCGCGCGCCAGGGCTCGCACCGGATCCTGCACGGCATGGATGATCGTCTGATCGTCGTCATCGGCCCCTGCTCGATTCACGATACCCGCGCCGCGCTGGAATATGCCGACCGGCTCAAGCCCCTGCGCGACAAGCTCAAGGCCGATCTCGAAATCGTCATGCGCGTGTACTTCGAGAAGCCGCGCACGACCGTGGGCTGGAAGGGGCTCATCAATGACCCCGATCTGGATGGCAGCTTCGACATCAACAAGGGCGTTCGGGTGGCGCGCGAGTTGCTGCTGGAGATCAACAACAAAGGCGTGCCGGCGGGGTGCGAATATCTGGACATGATCACGCCGCAGTACATCGCCGATCTGGTGGCCTGGGGGGCGATCGGGGCGCGCACGACCGAAAGCCAGGTGCATCGCGAACTGGCCTCGGGCCTGTCGTGTCCGGTGGGCTTCAAGAACGGTACCGACGGCAACATCAAGATCGCCGTCGATGCGATCAAGGCAGCGTCGCAGCCGCATCATTTCCTGTCGGTGACGAAGGGCGGTCATTCGGCCATCGTGTCGACGGCCGGCAATGAAGACTGCCACGTGATTCTGCGCGGCGGCAAGACGCCCAATTACGATGCCGCCAGCGTCGAGGCCGCCAGCCAGGAGCTCGCCAAGTCGGGATTGGCGCAGCGCCTGATGATCGACGCGAGCCACGCCAACAGCAGCAAGAAGCCCGAGAATCAGCCGCAGGTGGCCGACGACGTGGCCCGCCAGCTCGAGCGCGGCGACGGCCGCATCGTCGGCATCATGATCGAAAGCCACCTGCTGGCCGGCCGCCAGGATCTGGTTCCCGGCCAGCCGCTGACCTACGGCCAGAGCATCACCGATGGCTGCATCGACTGGGATGCTTCCGTGCAGGTGCTGGAGCGTCTGGCGCAGGCCGTGCGCGAGCGCCGCCGCGTGACGATGACGACTGGCAAGTGATCGCTTCCGTCCCGACCTAGGGTTGTCCCTGGGTCGGGAAGCGGGCGCCGATGCCGATCCGCCGTGCCCGCAGGCGTAGAATCGCAGGATTCCCTTCCACTCATTCAAGCTGCCATGAACGCTCCCTTGCACCCCGAAACGCTGCGCCGTCCCGTGCCCGCCGCCTGTCTCGATGCGCTGAAAGACAAGTTCGGCGAGCGGTTCACGGTGTCGGAGAGCGTGCGCGAGCATCACGGCACCGACGAGTCGCCGTATCCGCCGATGCTGCCCGACGCGGTCGTGTTCGCGCAGAGCACCGACGAGGTCGCTTTCGTGGCGCGCCTGTGCAACGAGCATCATGTGCCGCTGATTCCTTATGGCGCGGGCTCGTCGCTCGAGGGCCATCTGCTGGCCATCCAGGGCGGCATCAGCCTCGACCTGTCCCAGATGAATCAGGTGATCTCGGTCAATGCCGAAGACCTCACCGCCACGGTGCAGGCCGGCGTATCGCGCAAGGCGCTCAACGAAGAGATCCGTTCCACGGGCCTGTTCTTTCCGATCGATCCGGGCGCCGATGCCAGCCTGGGCGGCATGGCCGCGACCCGCGCCTCGGGTACCAATGCCGTGCGCTACGGCACCATGCGCGAAAACGTCATGTCGCTCACGGTGGTCACCGCCGATGGCCGCGTGATCCGCACCGCGGGCCGTGCGCGCAAGTCTTCCGCTGGCTACGACCTCACCCGCATCTTCGTGGGCAGCGAGGGCACGCTGGGCATCATCACCGAAGTCACGGTGCGGCTGTATCCGCAGCCCGAGGCCGTGTCGGCCGCGATCTGCAACTTCCCCTCGCTCGACGATGCGGTGCAGAGCGTGATCGAGATCATCCAGATGGGTGTGCCGGTGGCGCGCGTCGAATTCATGGACAGCGCGGCGGTCAAGGCGGTCAACCAGTACAGCAAGCTCACCCTCACCGAATCGCCCATGCTGGTGTTCGAGTTCCACGGCAGCCCGGCCGGCGTGCAGGAGCAGGCCGAGACCGTGCAGGCCATCACCGCCGAACACGGCGGCATGGATTTCGAGTGGGCCGAGCGTCCCGAGGATCGCAACCGCCTCTGGACGGCCCGCCACAACGCGTATTTCGCGGGCCTGCAATTGCGCCCCGGCTGCCGCGCCAGCACCACCGACGTCTGCGTGCCGATCTCGCGCCTGGCCGAGTGCGTGCGCGAGACCGTCGACGAGCTCGACGCCGCCAGCTTCCCGTACACCATCGTCGGTCACGTGGGCGACGGCAATTTCCACGTCCTGATGCTGCTCGATGCCGACAGCGAGAAAGAGTGGCAGGAGTCGGAGGTCATCAACCACAATCTCGTGCGCCGTGCGATCGCGGCCGATGGCACCTGCACGGGCGAGCATGGCGTGGGGCTGCACAAGATGCAGTTCATGGCCGAAGAGCATGGCGAAGACGCGCTGGCCCTGATGCGCAGCCTGAAGCATGCCTTCGACCCCAACAACATCCTCAATCCGGGCAAGATCATCAACTGGTGATCGGCGTGGCATCCGTGCCATCCGTTGCCTGAGGGCCACAAATTTCTGGCCGGCACCGCGCGAGCGGTGCCGGCCATTTGCTTTGCGCCACGCCGTGAGCCGTGCGCGCGCGCGGTCGCGCGGGGTGCGGCGGGCGGGTCGCGTGCGGCCCCCTGCGGGTAAATCCCGGCGTGTGCGAAGCAGGGGGGATTGTTATCGTTCCTTCATGAACTCCCTGGTCGAATCTGGCCTGAGCCACGCGCAGGCGCCGTTTTCCGCCGCATCGCTGGTGCGCGCCCTGCAGCAGGTGTTGCCCACGCATTGCGTGCTACACCGTGAAGAAGATACCCGCCCGTACGAATGCGACGGGCTGTCCCTGTTTCGGGCCTTGCCCGCCGCCGTGGTCCTGCCCGAAACCGAGGCGCAGGTGCAGGCGGTGATGAAGCTGTGCAAGCGCATGAACGTGCCGGTGGTGGCACGGGGCGCGGGCACCGGGCTTTCCGGGGGCGCGATGCCGCACGCACAGGGCGTGCTCATGGGGCTGTCGAAGTTCAACCGCATCAAGCACATCGACGCACATGCCTGCACCGCCACGGTGGAGCCCGGCGTGCGCAACCTCGCGATCTCCGAAGCCGCCGCGCCTTACGGTCTCTATTACGCGCCGGATCCCTCTAGCCAGATCGCCTGTTCGATCGGCGGCAATGTCGCGGAGAACTCCGGCGGCGTGCACTGTTTGAAGTACGGCCTCACGGTACACAACGTGCTGCGCGTGCGCATGATCACGATCGACGGCGAGGTGGTCGAGCTGGGCTCCGAAGCGCCCGACGCCGCCGGCGTCGATCTGCTCGCGGTGTTCATCGGATCGGAAGGCATGCTCGGCGTGGTCACCGAGGTGACCGTCAAGCTCATTCCGCGCCCGGCCTGCGCGCAGGTGGTGATGGCGAGCTTCTCGAGCGTCGAGGCCGCCGGCAACGCCGTCACGCGCATCATCGCCGCCGGCATCATCCCGGCCGGTCTCGAGATGATGGACCGCCAGGCGACGCACATGGTCGAACCCTTCGTCCAGGCCGGCTACGACCTCGACGCGCAGGCCATCCTGCTGTGCGAGTCGGACGGCACCCAGGAAGAAGTGGCGCACGAGGTGGCGCGCATGGAGGCCATCTTCAAGGAGGCGGGCGCCACGCGCTGCCAGGTGTCGGCCAGCGAGGCCGAACGGCTGCGCTTCTGGGCCGGCCGCAAAAACGCCTTTCCGGCCGCGGGGCGCGTGTCGCCCGATTACTACTGCATGGACGGCACGATTCCGCGCCGCCATCTGGCGCGCGTGCTGGGCGCCATCGAGCAGATGGAAGACGAGTTCGGGCTGCGCTGCGCCAATGTCTTCCATGCGGGCGATGGCAATCTGCACCCGCTGATTTTGTTCGATTCGAATAAGCCTGACGAGGTCGAGCGCGCCGAGAAGTTCGGCGCCGCCATCCTCGAGCTGTGCGTGCAGGTGGGAGGCACCGTGACCGGAGAGCACGGTGTGGGTATGGAGAAAATAGATCAAATGTGCGTGCAATTTTCGCGTGAAGAGCTCGACGCGTTCCTGGCCGTCAAACGGGCATTCGACCCGCCTGGCCTGCTCAATCCCGAGAAAGTCATCCCGACCCTCGCCCGTTGCGCCGAATACGGCAAGATGCACGTGCACGGCGGTGAACTGAGATTCCCCGACCTGGCCCGATTCTGAGGCCGGCCGCGATGGAGTTCGTTCTGTCCGAGTTGTGCGAGCAGGTCATGACGGCGCGCGCCGGCCACAAGCCCTTGTTTGTGTGTGGCGGTGGCAGCAAGTCGTTCTATGGCAATCATCGCCCCGTGACCCCACAGGATGGCCACTGCATGCTCGACATGTCGGCCTACCGGGGCATCATCAACTATCAGCCCTCGGAGCTGGTGGTGACCGCGCGTGCGGGCACCACACTCGTCGAGCTCGAGGCCGCGTTGGCCGAGCACAACCAGATGCTGGCATTCGAACCGCCGCATTTCGAGCCGTCCGCAACGATCGGCGGCTGCGTCGCGAGTGGCTTGTCGGGGCCGCGCCGCATGGCCGCGGGCGCCGTGCGCGACTTCGTGCTGGGCGCGCGCCTGCTCGATGCGCAGGGCCGTTTGCTGGCCTTCGGCGGCGAGGTCATGAAGAACGTCGCCGGCTACGACGTGGCGCGTCTGCTGACCGGCTCGCTCGGCATCTTCGGCGCGATCCTCGAGGTATCGGTCAAGGTCGTGCCACGGCCCGCCGAAGAACTCACACTGTGTCTGGCGCTGGACGAAGCGCAGGCACTCGACGCCTTCGCGCGCTGGCGCAGCCAGCCGCTGCCGATCTCGGCGGCCTGCTGGGTGCCGGCCGCGCAGCCGGGCCAGCCCGGCCGCTGTGCCGTGCGGCTGTCGGGCGCGCCGCCGGCAATCTCCGCGGCGCGGGCGCGTATCGGAGGCGAGCCGCTCGACGCGGTGGCGGCCAACGACTGGTGGCTGGCCCTGCGGGAGCAGACCCATCCGTTCTTCCAGGGAGGCGTGCCGCTGTGGCGCCTGGCGGTGCCGCCGACGGCCCCCGCGCTGAATCTCGGCCCCACCCTGATCGAGTGGGGCGGCGGACAGCGCTGGCTGAGCGCGCGGCACGACCCATCGGCCCTGCGTGCCGCGGTGCAGGCGGCAGGGGGGCACGCCACGCTGTTTCGCGCCGCGGGCGGCGCGCCGGCCGATGGCGTGTTTCATCCGCTGTCTCCCGCGGTGGCCGCGATCACGCGGCGGCTCAAACAAGAATTCGATCCGGTCGGGTTGTTCAACCCGGGCCGTCTGGTGCCGGAGCTCTAGACCATGCAGACGCATCTTGTTCAATGGGCGCGCGAGCGTTCGGCGGGGCTCGAAGCCGACGCCATCCTGCGGCGCTGCGTGCATTGCGGTTTTTGCACGGCGACCTGTCCCACGTATCAGGTGCTGGGCGACGAACGCGATAGCCCGCGCGGCCGCATCTATCTAATCAAGCAGGTGCTGGAAGGGGCGGAGCCGACCGCGGCCACCCAGCAGCATCTGGACCGCTGCCTCACGTGCCGCAATTGCGAAACCACCTGCCCCTCGGGCGTGCAGTACGGGCATCTGGTGGACATCGGCCGCGCCATCGTCGATGAACGCGTGCAGCGGCGCTGGCCCGACCGCCTCAGGCGCTGGCTCTTGCGGCGCGGGCTGACCTCGCCGCTGTTCGCGCCGGCGATGCGGGTGGGACAAAGCGTCAGAACCCTCCTGCCGCAGGCGCTGCGGCGCAAGGTGCCGGCGCGGCGCGACGCCGGGGTGTTGCCCGATCCCGAGCGGCACGCGCGCCAGGTGCTGCTGCTGACAGGCTGTGTGCAACCGGCCATGATGCCGAGCATCGATGCGGCGACGATTCGCGTGCTCGATGCCATCGGCATCGGCGCGCGCATGGCGCCGGGAGCGGGCTGCTGCGGCGCGCTCAGCTTCCACCTCGATGCGCAGGAAGACGCCTTGCAGCAGATGCGCGCCAACGTGGATGCCTGGTGGCCGCTGCTGCAGGATGGCGCCGTCGAAGCCATCGTGATCAATGCGTCGGGCTGCGGCGCGACCGTGCGCGAATATGCCCATCACCTGCGGCACGAGCCGGTGTACGCCGCGCGCGCGGCCGAGCTGGCCGACCGGATCAAGGACGTGGCCGAGATCGTGGCGCCGCATGCCGACCGGCTCGCCGCGCAGCTGGGGCCCGCGCCGCGTGCCGCGTTCCATCCGCCGTGCACCGTGCAGCACTGGCAAGGCCTGCGGCCGCTGTCCGAAAGGTTGCTGGCGGAGCTGGGCTTCGTCTTGCAGCCCTTCGGCGAATCGCATCTGTGCTGCGGTTCGGCGGGTGCCTATTCGGTGCTGCAACCCGAGATATCGACCCGCCTGCGCGACCGCAAGCTTGCCGAGATCTCGCGCACCGAGCCCGAGGTCATTGTGTCGTCGAACATGGGTTGCATCGGCCACCTCCAGAGCGGCACCGAGGTGCCGGTGCGGCATTGGGTCGAGGTGGTCGACGAGCGCCTGAGCGCGCGGCCGCGCTGAGTCGGTGGCCGCGACCCGCCCGGGTGCGCGGGCCTACCGCGGCTGAGTGGCAGGGCGGTCCGCGGCGATTTCCACCGCGCGCTCGGCGGACGCCGGCAACATCGGGCCGTGCGTCAGGCCCGGAAACGTGATGTACGCGACCTCCGGATCGCGCGTGCGCAGCAGGCCGGCCAGCCCGGCCGCCTGACCCGCGGGCACCTGCCTGATCTCCGCGGCAGGGGCCCCGGGGATCGGTTTGCGCAGATGTTCCGCATCGCCCACCATGATCACGACCTCAGGCGCCGGGCCCGGGCGGGGCGCCGCCACGTACTCGCGTGCGCGGTCCATCATGTAAGGCGCCTGCCACCACATCGACGGGCTGGCCGCCACGAAGCGCTGGAAACTGCCGGGCGCCGTGAACAGCGTGTCCAGCACGAACAGGCCGCCATACGAATGCCCGTACAGCGTCTGGCGCGCCGGATCGATCGGTGCGTGGCGCGTGGCCCAGGGCTTGACCTCGTTTTCGATGAACGCGCGCCAGTCGGCCGCGCCGCCGTTGCGTCGCAGCGGGTTGCGGGGATCGGGCGTACCTTGTGGACCGGCGCCGGGGAGGGCGGGCAGGTAGTCCCATGCACGCGCATCACCGTCCACCCGTTCGTTGGTGTCGTAACCGATCCCGACCAGCACGACACCGGCGGTCAGGTCGCCGCGGTCGCGCTCGGCCAGCGCCTGCATGGCGGCATTGCCGTCGAGCAGGTACACGACCGGCCAACCGCCGGCAGGCGCCGGCCCCGGCGGTACCGACAGCATCAGGCGCACCGCGCGCAGTCCGGCCGCGCGCGGCAGCACCTCTTGCTGTACCAAGCCCAGGCGTCCGAGCTGTGCGCGCACCTGCTCGGGGCTGAGGGTTTGACGTGCGGGCTGGGCCGCGGCCTCGCCGGCGGCGGCGAGCAGTGGGATCGACAATAGCAGTGCGGCGCGGGCTCGCATCTTCAACTCCATCAAACGGTAAAACGCCGATGCGCGCCCCTCGGCGCGCATCGGCGGGCGGCGAGGGCATGCCTCGCCGTGCGCTGCGTCAAAACGACACAGTGGCGGTCGCGAAGTAGGCGCGGCCCGGTTCGTTGTACGTGGCGGCGCCGGCATTGGCGGCATTGCCTTCACGATACAGTTGCTTATCGAACAGGTTGTTCACGCCGACGCGGAAACGCAGGTTCTTGTTGACCTCGTAGCCCGCGCTCAGACCCACGAGTGCGTAGGGGCTGAGCTGCTGGCGGCCGCCGTCGGTGAGCGTCGCGCCGGTGCGCACGTTGGTGCTCGGGCCGACCTGCTTGCCGTAGTAGGTCACGTTGGCCTGGAACGACAGCTGCGGCGTGTAGAACCAGTCGAGCGTGCTGTTGATCGTGTACTTCGGAATCACGCTCAGCGGCTCGCCCGTGCTCTTGCTCTTGGACTGCATCATGTACGTGAAGTTGGTGTTCCAGTCCAGGGTGCTTGCCAGCGGGATGAACAGATTGCCCTCGAAGCCCTCGACCACGGCCTTGCCGCTGTTGGTCCACTGCAGCACGCGTGCGCCGTTGGTCAGGCGGTACTCGATGTCGGTGCCGGCGACGATCTTGTTGCGATAGTCGTTGCGGAAGTACGCCATGCTGGTGCGCCACGTGCCCGGGTCGTACTCGAAGCCGATTTCCTTGTTGACGCTGGTTTCCGGCGACAGATCCGCGTTGCCCACCAGGTAGCAGCCGTTGGTGTTGGTCTCGGCGGCAATGCAACCCTGACCGCGGCTGTAGAGCAGGTAGTTGGGGTTGGACTGGTACAGGTTCGGCGCCTTGTAGGCGCGCGCGATGCCGCCCTTGATCTTGAACGCGTCCGTGACCGCGTACGAGGCGTTCAGGCTGGGGCTCCAGTTGCTGCCGAACTCGCTGTTGTAGTCCAGGCGCACGCCGGGCGTCAGCATGGCGCGCGTGCTCAGCTCGATGTTGTCTTCGACGAAGAGGGCGTAGCTGTTCTGCTTGGTCTTGGAGTCGCGGCCCTCGGCGCTGGTGCCGCCGATGGTGCCGCCGGTGTACGTCTGGCGCAGGCCGCTGGGGTCGTCCAGGCTCTCGCGCAGCCATTCAACGCCGACCGTCGCCACCTGCTCGAAGCCGAGATGGAACGGCACGTTGGCCTCGGCGGCGCCGCGCCAGTTCTTCAGTCGGGCCGTGGCGAAGCCGAGGTCGGTCGGCGCGCCTTCGGGGCCGCCGGCCAGGCCTTCCTGCTGGCGCGAGTTGCGCGTGTAGTCGTAGCCCAGCGAGGCGCGCGTCGTGCCCCAGTCGTAGCTGCCGCGATGCGTGAGCGCGTAGTTCTCGCGGTACATGATGTTGGTTTCTTCGCCATACAGACTGTCGCTGAAGTCGCTGTTGGCGTTGTTCATCGTGTCACCGGCGTAGATGTTGCCCTGGCGGCTGTAACCCAGATCCAGGTCGAACGTGTTCTGCGCGTTGGCTTTCCAGGAGAACAGAGCGTTCAGGTCCTGGTTGATGACGCCTTCGCGTCCGGCCGTGCTGGTCGTGCCGTTGGCGCCCGCCGCGGCGCGGCCGGCGTTGATGTCGCGGGCATCGGCGTTGGTCTTGTTGTAGTTGCCATAGACCCGCATCGAGAGGCTCTCGCTCAACGGGCTGGCGAGGCGGACATTGACGCGATTGGTGTTGCCTTCCTTGCTGTCCTCGGGCTGGTTCAGGTAATACGTGATCGAGCCCGACGGCTTGTCGGTGGGGCGCTTGGTGATGATGTTGACCACGCCGCCCATCGCACCCGAGCCATACCGCGCGGCGGCCGGGCCACGGATCACTTCGATGCGTTCGACCTCTTCGGCCGGCACCCAGTTGGTGTCGCCGCGCGTGTCGCGATCGCCGTTCCAGCCGTAGCGCACGGCATTGCGCGAGGACGTGGGTTTGCCGTCGATCAGGATCAGGGTGTTCTCGGGGCCCATGCCGCGAATGTCGATCTGGCGGTTGTTGCCCCGCGCACCGCTGGCGCTGTTGCCGGTCAGGTTCACGCCGGGTTCGCGGCGGATCAGATCCGAGAGATCGTTGCTCGGCGGACGGCGCGCAATCTCCTCGGCCGTGATCACCGAGACGCCCAGCGACTCCTTCACTTCTTCTTCGGCGGTGCCGAGCACCTGCACCGTGGCCATCTCCTGGATCTGCGACGGATCCTGGATCTGGGTGGCCTGGGCATGGGCGAGGCCGGACCAGGCCATGACGAGGGCGGCGCTGGCGTAGTGCAGCGGATACCGGCAAGACATACGAGAAAACTCCATGTGCGGTGCAAAGCGGCGGCGCAGGCGTGATCGGCGCCAGGGCGGGCCGGCGATTTGCTATTTAGTTGGGAATGATTTTTAATACCGTTTGATTTTTCATGATTCTGTCAGGGAACGCGGCGGCTCAGCTTTGTGCGGAAACCAACCGTCTTTGCGCCGGCGCCATATCCCGCACTTCCGTTCGATGTCCATGTCTCTGCCGACCGCGCTCTCCGACCGGCCGCGCGACCATGCCGCGCCGGTGTCCTGCTCGACTGTCGATACCCTGGTGCGCCAGACCGCCGCCGATCATTACCTGACCGTCCCCGGCGAGGATCGCCCGGTGTTCGAAGGGGTGTTCGACGTGACCGCGCTCGAACCGGGACTGATCGCGCATCGGATCGACGTGCGTGACGTGCAGGGCAGCACGGTCAGGGCCACGCTCAAACCGGCGCTGCGGCTGGGCTTCACGATCGGGGGCTACGCCAACATGGCGATCGCCTGCCGCGCGCTGCCCACCGGTCCCGGACGGGGCGCGCCGATCACGGCGTGGATGATGGCCTTGCACGAGCCCGCGACCTTCTCGCGCCAGTCACGGCGCGGCGATGTCGAGCGCACCGTCGATCTGGCTTTTGGCGCCACCTGGCTCGCCGACCACTTCGGCGATGACAGCGCAATCGTCGCGTTCGCACGGACCCACCTTGCCACGCGCACCTGGACCCCCTCGGCCCAGGCGCTGGCCAACGTCGAGCAGATGCTGCGGCCGCCGGCGCTGGATGCCGCGACCACGCGGCTCTATCTGCGGTCGCGCGCCTTCGATCTGCTGGTCGAGGCGGCAAGCCAGCTCGGGCAGGCCTCGGATACCTCGCTGCAGGCAGGCTCGGGACTCGGCAAACGCGATTGGCTACGCATGCGCAGCGTGCGGGATCTGCTGGAGAGCGGGGCGGCCGACCATATGTCGCTCGAACAGATCGCGCTGCAGGCCTGCGTCAGCGCCAACACCTTGCAGCGGCATTTCCGCGCGGCCTGGGGCTGCACGGTATTCGAGTTTCTGCGCGAGGCGCGCATGCAGCGCGCGCGGGTGGCGCTCGAGCGTGACGGCGTGACCGTGGCGCAGGCGGCCTGGCTGGCCGGCTACAACAGCCCGGCGAATTTCGCCACGGCGTTCCGGCGCCATTACGGGGTATCGCCGGGACAGTTGCGCGCGCATCTGGGCGGCGCGGAGGCCGGGGCGCCCGGCCGTTCGCGCAGCGCCGGCGCGGGCGGCGCGCCGGCATAAGCTACCGGCGGCGCCCGTCGCGGCGGTCTACTCCACCGCCTTGACCATGTCTTCGAGCACCTTCTTGGCGTCGCCGAAGACCATCATCGTGCCATCCATGTAGAACAGCTCGTTATCCAGGCCCGCATAGCCTGCCGCCATCGAACGCTTGTTTACGATCACATTGCGGGCGCGGTAGGCCTCGAGAATCGGCATGCCCGCGATGGGCGATTGCGGGTCGTTCTTGGCGGCGGGGTTCACCACGTCGTTGGCACCGAGGATCAGGGCGACGTCCGTCTGCGAGAATTCGCCGTTGATCTCGTCCATCTCGAATACCTGATCGTAGGGCACCTCGGCCTCGGCCAGCAGGACGTTCATGTGGCCCGGCATGCGGCCCGCGACGGGATGGATCGCGTACTTCACGGTCACGCCTTTCTCGGTGAGCTTGGCCGCCAGTTCCTTCAGGGCATGCTGTGCGCGCGCCACCGCCAGACCGTAACCCGGCACGATGATGACGCTCTCGGCATTGGCGAGCAGGAACGCGGAGTCTTCGGCACTGCCCGACTTCACCGGACGCTGTTGCGCATCGCCGGCCGGGCCGCCCGTGCCCGCCTGCGCGCCGAAGCCGCCGAGCAGCACATTGAAGAACGATCGGTTCATCGCCTTGCACATGATGTACGACAGGATCGCGCCCGACGAGCCCACCAGCGAGCCGGCAATGATGAGCATGGGGTTGTTGAGCGAGAACCCGATGCCGGCCGCCGCCCAGCCGGAATAGCTGTTGAGCATGGACACCACGACCGGCATGTCGGCGCCGCCGATCGGGATGATGATAAGCACGCCGAGCACGAAGGCCAGCAGCGTCATCAGCACGAAGGGCAGCCAGGCCTGCGTCGCCATGAACCAGAAGCCGCAGCCCAGCATGGCCAGCGCCAGGGCGAGGTTGACGAAATGCTGGCCCGTGAACACCACCGGCGCACCCTGGAACAGCCGGAACTTGTACTTGCCCGACAGCTTGCCGAACGCGATCACCGAGCCGGAGAACGTGATCGCGCCCACGAAGGTGCCGACGAACAGCTCGAAGCGGTTGCCGGTCGGGATCGGCGCGCCGCGCGCGGCGATGTTGAAGGCGTGCGGTTCGGCCACCACGGCCACGGCGATCGCCACCGCCGCCAGACCGATCATGCTGTGCATGAAGGCCACCAGCTCGGGCATTTTGGTCATCTCGACCCGGCGGGCCATCAGGGTGCCGACGCTGCCGCCGATCAGGAGGCCCAGCACCACCCAGCCCAGGCCGAGCGCGGCGGGACCGCCGCCCGACAGGCTGTGGATGAGCGCGCCGGTGGTGAGCACGGCGATGGTCATGCCCGCCATGCCGAAGGCGTTGCCCAGGCGCGAGGTGGTCGGATGCGACAGGCCCTTGAGCGCCTGAATGAAGCAGATCGATGCGATCAGATAGAAAAGCGTGACGAGGTTCAGCGAGATCATTGCGTGCCCTCCCGCGCGGGCTTGCGTTCCTTCTTCTTGAACATCTCGAGCATGCGGCGCGTGACCAGGAAACCGCCGAACACGTTGACGGCGGCGAGCGCCACGGCGAGCACGCCCATCGCGCGCGCCAGGCCGCCTTCGGTCAGCGCGGCGGCCAGCATGGCGCCGACGATGATGATGGCGGAGATCGCGTTGGTCACCGCCATGAGCGGGGTGTGCAGGGCCGGCGTGACGTTCCAGACCACGTGGTAGCCGACGTAGATCGCCAGCACGAAGATGATCAGGTTGATGAGGGTGGGACTGATGGCTTCCATGTTCAGGTCCTCCGCAAGACCTGGCCGCCCTCGCACATCAGGCAGGCCGCAACGATTTCGTCATCGCGCTTGATCGCAAGCGCGCCTTGGGCATCGACAATCAGCTTGACGAAGTCGAGCAGATTGCGGGCATACAGCGCCGACGCGTCGGTGGGCAGCAGGCCGGGCAGGTTGGTGAGCCCGATCAGCGTGACGCCGTGCGCCTGCACGATCTCGCCCTTCACGGACAGCGGGCAGTTGCCGCCGCGTTCGACCGCCAGGTCCACCACCACCGAACCGGGCTTCATCGAGGCGACGGTTTCGGCCGTGAGCAGGACCGGGGCCGGCCGACCCGGAATCAGCGCGGTCGCAATGACGATGTCCGCATCCTTGCAGCGCTCGGCCACGCGCTGGGCCTGACGCGCCATCCAGGCGGGCGGCATCGGGCGGGCGTAGCCACCCGTGCCTTGCGCGATCTCGCGCTCTTCGTCCGTTTCGTAGGGGACGTCGATGAATTTCGCGCCCAGCGATTCGATCTGCTCGCGCGCGGCGGGCCTGACGTCGGAGGCCTCGACCACGGCGCCGAGTCGGCGCGCGGTGGCGATGGCCTGCAGCCCGGCAACGCCGGCGCCGAGCACGACCACGCGCGCGGCCTTGAGCGTGCCCGCCGCGGTCATCATCATCGGAAAGAGGCGGCCGTATTGATTGGCGGCCAGCAACACCGCCTTGTAGCCCGCCAGGTTGGCCTGCGACGACAGCACGTCCAGGCTTTGCGCGCGCGTGATGCGCGGCGCGGCTTCGAGCGCGAAGGCCGTCAGCCCGGCGGCGGCGAGCCGCTGGAGCTGTTCGGCATCGAACGGGTCGAGCATACCGGCGAGTACCGCGCCGCTGCGCATTTGCGCGAGCTCGGCGGCATCCGGGGGCCGCACCTTGAGAACCAGCTCCGAGCCCAATGCCTGTGCGGCATCGGCGAGGCGGGCGCCGGCAGTCTCGAATGCACTGTCCGGATAATGCGCGGCCTGACCCGCACCGTGTTCGACTACAACTGCATGGCCACTGGCGACGTACTTCTTGACCGTCTCCGGCGTGGCGGCGACACGGGTTTCCCCGTCTCGGGTTTCTTTAGGTATCCCGATCTGCATCGACGCTCCTCCTCGAAGGGTGAGCGTAGTTATACACGAGGGGCGGCATCGCGCACGCTGCGCCTTCGGCTTGCTGCCCCCCGAGGGGGCGTTTTTGTCTTGGGGCGGCCCGGCGACAAAAATGCCCCCACGCTGCGCCTTCGGCTTGCTGCCCCCCGAGGGGGGGCGTTTTTGTCTTGGGGCGGCCCGGCGACAAAAAACGCCCCTCGGCCTTGCGGCGCGAGGGGCGTGGGGTCGATGCGCGGTCGTGGCCGCGGCATCGCGTGCGTGCAGAACGTCCGGCGTCAGGCCGTCTGCGCGCGCGTCCAGTCAACCAGCGCGATGGTCAGTTCGCGCAGATGGTTTTTAAGACGAACGTAGTTTTCGCTGGGTTGCAGCGACACTTCATCCATATACAGCTTGCGGTTGATCTCGATCTGCAGGCTGTGACGGCCTTCGGCGGGGCGGCCGAAGGCGCGCACGAGTTCCACGCCCTTGTACGGATCGTTGACCGTCACGTTGTAGCCGCGCTCGCGCAGCCAGGCCGCGACGAACTCGCGGAAGGCCGGGTCGCTCGTCGCGCCGTCGCGGTCACCCAGCACGAAGTCGGGGTGCACGAGGCCGGGCTTGTCGGTCGCGTAGGCGCCGGCCACGCTGGGCATCGAGTGGCAGTTGATGTGCCAGACCTTGCCAAAGCGCGCGTGCGCCTTGTCGAGCAGGGTGCCGAGTTGCGCGTGGTAAGGCTTCCAGCAGGCTTCGATGCGATGACGCACTTCGGCCACCGACAGCTTGCGGTCGTACAGCGGGGTGCCGTCGTCGAGCATGCGCCAGATCAGGCCCTTGCCCAGGCGCACCTTGGGCGACTCGCTGATCGCATCGGGCCACGCTTCGTCGAGCAGAAGCTGGTCGATTTCTTCGGCGCCGCGGTTGGCGTCGATATAGGCGCGCGGAAAGGAGGCGCCAAGCAGCGGCACGCCCAGGTCCACCGCATCGCCCCACAGATCATCCACCCACGTATCTTCCGCGGTGCGCAGGGCGCCGAAGCCGACGGCGGGCGCGAAATCCGGCGGGTACGTCGTGCCGCTGTGCGGCGAGTCCAGCACCAGCGGTGCGCAGAGCGGCGCGTCCGGGTAGTTCTGCGGCGAATCGAGTCGGTAGGACAGGGGCTTGATGATAGGCATGACGAAACGGGTGCTACGAAAAGGGGTGATGGTCCCCGCCCGGGGGCGGGGACCCGATCGCTCAGTCGATCTTCACGTTGGCTTCTTTGGCGATACGCTTGTTCTTGGCGATTTCGGTAGCGATCTGCTGCGCGAATTCGGCCGGCGTGTTCGCCACGGGCGCGGCGCCCAGGCCTTCGAGGCGCTTCTTCACGTCGTCTTCGGCGCTGACCTTGACGACGGCGGCGTGCAGCTTCTCGAGGATCGGAGCGGGCACCTTGGCCGGGGCCACGAGGCCGAACCACGACGAATCATTCACCGGCGCGAGACCCGCTTCGGCGAAGGTCGGCACGTTGGGCAGCGCGGCGACGCGCTGGGGCGCGGCCACGGCCAGCGCGACCAGGGCGCCTTGCTGGATGTGCGGCAGCGAGGAGGGCAGGTTGTCGAACAGCACGTCGACCTGGCCGGCCAGCGTGTCGTTCAGCGCGGGGCCCACGCCACGGTAAGGCACGTGCATCAGATCGGTGCCCGAAGCCATCTTGAACATTTCGCCCATCATGTGCGAAACCGAGCCGTTGCCGGCCGAGGCGTACGTCAGCTTGCCGGGCTCTTTCTTGGCCAGCGCGACGAAGTCGGCCATGCTCTTGGCCTGCACCTTCGGATTCACGGTCATGACGTTCGGCACGGCAGCCAGATTCGAGATCGGGCTGAAGTCCTTTTCGGCGTCGAACGGCAGGTTGTGATAGATGGCCGGGTTGATGCCGTGCGTGCTGACGGTGGCGATGCCCAGCACGTAGCCATCGGGCGCGCTCGAGGCGACGAAGGCGCTGCCGATCGAGCCGCCGGCACCGCCGCGGTTCTCGACGACGACGGTCTGACCGAGTTCCTTGGTCAGCTTGTCGGCGAACAGGCGGCCGACGATGTCGGTGGTGCCGCCCGGCGGGAAGGGCACGATCAGGCGGATGGGTTTGTTCGGATAGCTGTCTTGCGCGTGGGCGACACCGGCGGCAAACGGCGAGGCCAGGACAGCAGCGGCGAGGGACAGGCCCAGAATGACATTGCGACGTTGCATGAGTTTCCCCTGTAGGAAATTAGTTCGGATGCATAAGCAAACCCGTCGATTCTGAAAGCTGCCCCTGGTTTGCACAAACGAAAGATTCTCCGTAAGCTATTCCTTTTACTCATGCCAGAGCTGTAAGCAAATCTGGCGGTATTGCGAAGTATGCGTCGATTCTGTCCCTCGCTGACCGACCTGCAGGCCTTCGAAGTGGCTGCCAGGCATAGCAGTTTTACCCGCGCCGCCCAGGAGCTCTGCGTGACGCAGGGCGCCGTGAGCAAACAAGTGAAACATTTGGAAGAGTTCGTCGGTGTCGAGCTATTCCTGCGGATCAGGCAAGGGCTGGTCCTGACCGAGGCGGGCCGCAGCTATCTGAAGAAGGTGCAGGCGGGCCTGTCGCAGATCGAGGCCGCCACCGTCGAGCTCATCGCCCACCAGGGGCGCGGCGGCACGCTCAACCTCACCGCCATGCCGACCTTCGGCGCGCGCTGGCTCATTCCGCGGCTGATCGCCTTCAATCGCCTGCGTCCGGATATCCACGTCGAATTTATGCCGCACCGGCAGGGCTACGACTTTTCCACGCCCGAGCTCGATGCGGCCGTGCGATTCGGCGAGGGTATCTGGCCCGGCAGCGGCGCCGACTACATCGTGGGCCGCGAGATCGTGCCCGTGTGCAGTCCGCGTCTCATTGCCGAGGGCTGCGACGACGCGGCCGACCTGCTGCGCTATCCCTTGCTGCACCACACCTCGGCGCTCGAGGGCTGGTTCGAGTGGTTCGAGCAGGCCGGCTGCGACACGCGCCGCAGCCTCGAAGGCGCCCGCTTCGATCAATACTCGCTGCTGTCGCAAGCCGCGGCCGCGAGCTTCGGCATTGCGCTGATTCCGCGCTGTCTGATCGAGGACGAGCTGCGCGACGGCAAGCTCGTCGTGCCCATTCAGCTGCCCATCCGGGCGCGCCAGGGCTACTACCTGTGCTACCCGGAGCAGAAGGCCAACCTGCCCACGCTGCAGGCATTCCGGGCCTGGCTGATGGAGGTGTCGCGCGCGGCCGAGCCCGTGCCGGCCGCCACGGACGCCATCGCACTAAAATAGAGTCATCATGCTTCATACCTCCACCAAGAAAGGCCGCGTCGTGGTCGGGATGTCGGGCGGGGTCGATTCGTCGGTCACGGCCTGGCTTCTCAAACAACAAGGCTATGAGGTCGTCGGCCTTTTCATGAAAAACTGGGAAGACGACGACGATTCCGAATACTGTTCCACCCGCCAGGATCTGCTCGATGCCGCGAGCGTCGCGGATCTCGTGGGCGTGGACTTCGAGTTCGTCAATTTCGCCTCCGAGTACAAAGACCGCGTGTTCGCCGACTTCCTGCGCGAATACTCGGCGGGCCGCACGCCCAACCCGGATGTGCTGTGCAATGCCGAGATCAAGTTCAAGGCATTCCTGGATCACGCCATGGCGCTGGGCGCCGAGCACATCGCCACCGGCCACTACGCGCGCGTGCGCGCGGTCGAGGCGGCCGGCGGGCAGGGCACCGAATACCAGTTGCTCAAGGCGCTCGACGCCTCGAAAGATCAAAGCTATTTTCTGCATCGCCTCAACCAGGCGCAGCTGTCGCGCACGCTGTTTCCGCTCGGCGAGCTGCACAAGACCGAGGTGCGGCGCATCGCGCACGAGATCGGCCTGCACAATGCCGCCAAGAAAGACTCGACGGGCATCTGCTTCATCGGCGAGCGGCCCTTCCGCGAGTTTCTGAATCGCTATCTGCCGACGGCGCCGGGTCCGATTCTGACGCCCGAGGGCAAGCGCGTGGGCACGCATCACGGCCTGTCGTTCTACACGCTCGGCCAGCGCAAGGGCCTGGGCATCGGCGGCGTGAAGGGCAGCCAGCGCGACGACGGCACGGCAGACGCCTGGTACTCGGCGCGCAAAGACCTCGAGAACAACACGCTCTATGTGGTGCAGGGGCACGATCATCCGTGGCTGCTGTCCAGCCGCCTGAACGCGCAGGATGCGAGCTGGGTGGCGGGACACGCACCCGAGGCGCGAGGGTTCGGCGCCAAGACCCGCTATCGCCAGACCGACGCCGCGTGCCGGCTGGCGCAGGCCGACGGCGAGGGATTCACGCTCGAGTTCGCGCAATCGCAGTGGGCCGTCACGCCCGGGCAATCCGCGGTGCTTTACGATGGCGAAGTTTGTTTGGGCGGTGGCATCATCGCCTGACGCGTGGCCACCCGACGGTGGCTGCGATGTTGCAATGCCGGTCTTCGAGGGGAAGACCGACAGGTTCCAAGGGGCCGGCCAGCGATGGCGGGCCCCGATTTTCATAAATCGATAGAGAGGGGAAGGTCGTGGATGTGACGTTGGTGATTTGCCTGTTGGCGCTGGGCGCGCTGGTGGGATTTGCTGCAGGTTTGCTGGGCATCGGCGGTGGGATGTTGCTGGTGCCGTTCCTGACCATGCTGTTTACCTGGCAGGGCATGGCGCCCGATCTGGTCGTGCACGTGGCGATCGCCACCTCCATGACGTCGATTCTGTTCACGTCCGTCTCGAGCGTGCGCGCGCACCAGCAGAAGGGCACGATCAACTGGAAGATCGTCGGGGCGATGGCGCCCGGCATCATCATCGGCGGCCTGATTTCCGGCGGCGCGGTCTTCGCCGCCCTCAATACGGGCTGGCTCTCGCTGGTGTTCGCGATCTTCGTCGGCTACTCGGGCTGGAGCATGCTGCGCAACAAGAAGCCCAAGCCCACCCGGCAGATGCCGGGCGTGGTCGGCACGACGGCGGCCGGCGCGGGTATCGGCTTCCTGTCGGGGCTGGTCGGGGCGGGCGGCGGTTTTCTGTCCGTGCCGTTCATGGTGTGGTGCAACGTGGCGCTGCATACCGCGGTGTCCACGTCGGCGGCCCTGGGCTTTCCCATTGCGCTGGCCAACAGCGTGGGCTACATCATCTCGGGCCTGAACGAAGAAATCTCGCGCCCCGGCATGCTGGGCTTCATCTACTGGCCCGCGCTGCTGGCGCTGATCTGCACCAGCGTGCTGACCGCACCCTTCGGCGCGCGCATGGCGCATCGCCTGCCGGTGGTCACGCTCAAGCGCGTGTTCGCCTTCCTGCTGTTCGCACTGGCGGCCTACATGCTGTTCAAGGCCTGGCAGGCATTTGCCTGACGAGGCGGCGGCGCGCCCACGGGCGCGCCGTGGGTGAGGGTGGGGCCCTGCCCGGCCTGCCCGAGGCCCCATGCAAAACGCCCCGGACGCCGCAATGCGGTATCCGGGGCGTTTTGCATGACGGGGCGCGAGCGCCCTGCGTCGTTCAGGTCAGGCGGTGGGCGGCAGCGTGTCGATGAACGACTGGCGCGCGCTCAGCTTTTCGTGCAGACGCAGCAGGTTGGGCTGCGATGCGCGCCAATCGAGCTCGGCGAAGCGCAGGTCGAGATAGCCGAGGGCGCAGCCCACGGCGATGTCGGCCAGGGTGTAGTTCACCCCCATGCAATGCACGTTGTCGCCGAGGCTGTTGTTCATGGCGTCGAGGCTGGCGTGGATCTTGGCGTACTGACGCTCGATCCAGCTGGCGCTGCGCTCGGCGGCCGGACGCTTGTTTTCCTGCACGATCGTCACGCAGGCGTCGAGCAGGCCGTCGGCGATGGCTTCCCAGCACTTGACCGCCGCGCGGTCGCGGCCGGACTGCGGAATCAGCCGCGCCACGGGAGACAGGGTATCGAGATACTCGACGATGACGCGCGAGTCGAACAGCGCGCCGCCATCTTCCATCACCAGGCAGGGAACCTTGCCCAGCGGGTTGTATTGCTGGATCTGCGTATCCGCGGACCAGACATTTTCGAGCTCGAGCTTGTAATCCAGCTTTTTTTCCGCCATGACGACGCGCACTTTGCGCACGTAAGGACTGGTAAGCGAGCCGATGAGTTTCATTTTTGTAAGGCGTAGTCGAAGCGGGCGCAGTATAGCGCAGGACCGACCCCCATTTGTCGCAGGGGCCAATCCGGGCGACGCCAGATTGTTACAGAAGGGCGGGTGATAAAATCGTGGCCCGCCTCCCAACCGCTATTTTTGATGATCATGCAGATTGCCGCCCAGCTTACCCAACTCAATGCCCTTTCGCCACTCGACGGGCGCTACGCGTCGCGCGGCGATGCGCTGCGGGGGCTGCTGTCCGAAGCCGGCTTCATGGCCCATCGTGTCGAGGTCGAAGTGGCGTGGCTGATCGCGCTCTCCGATGCCGGCCTGCCCGAGCTGCCGTCCTTCACGCCGGCCGCCCGCGAGCGCCTGGCCCAGCTCGTGCGCGACTTCTCCGAGTCGGATGCCGAGCGCATCAAGGACATCGAGCGCGTCACCAACCACGACGTCAAGGCGGTTGAATACTGGCTCAAGGAGCGCGTGGCCGACGACGCCGAGCTGGCGCGCGCGGCCGAGTTCATCCACTTCGCCTGCACCTCCGAAGACATCAACAACACCTCGCATGCGCTGATGCTCACTCGCGCGCGTGATCAGGTGGTGGTGCCGCGCCTGCGCGACATGGTCGCCAAGCTCAACGAGATCGCCACCGCTCAGGCCGACCAGCCCATGCTCTCGCGCACCCACGGCCAGCCCGCCAGCCCCACCACGCTGGGCAAGGAATTCGCCAACGTGGCCGCCCGTCTGGCGCGTGCCGTGAGCGCGATCGAGGCCGTCGAGCCGCTCGCCAAGCTCAATGGCGCCACCGGCAACTACAACGCTCACCTGTCGGCCTATCCCGAGATCGACTGGCCCGAGTTCAGCCGCAAGGTCCTGGCCGGCCTGGGTCTCACGCAAAACCGCCACACGATCCAGATCGAACCGCACGACTGGATGGCCGCGCTGTTCGACGCCATCGCGCGCGCCAACGTGATCGTGCTTGACCTGGATCGCGACATCTGGGGCTACATCGCGCTGGGCTACTTCAAGCAGCGCCTGAAAGAAGGCGAGGTCGGTTCCTCCACGATGCCGCACAAGGTCAACCCGATCGACTTCGAAAACTCCGAAGGCAATCTGGGGCTGGCCAACGCCGTGCTGCGTCACCTTTCCGAGAAGCTGCCGGTGTCGCGCTGGCAGCGTGACCTGACCGATTCCACGGTGCTGCGCAACCTGGGCGTGGGTCTGGGTTACTGCCTGGTCGCGTGGGATTCGTGCATGCGTGGCCTGGGCAAGCTCGAGGTCAACGCGGCCGCGATCGACGCCGACATCGATGCGTGCTGGGAAGTCCTGGCCGAACCGGTGCAAACTGTCATGCGCCGCTATGGCCTGCCCCAGCCCTACGAGCAGCTCAAGGCCCTGACCCGTGGCAAGGGCATCAACGAAGAAGGTCTGCGCGAGTTCATTACCGGTCTCGAGCTGCCCGAAGAGCCCAAGGCGCGCCTGCTCGCCATGACGCCGCGCAGCTATATCGGACTGGCCGCGAAGCTCGCCCGAACGGTATAGTGTGGCCACGCTGGCATGGCCTCTTGAGGGCCGTGCCAGCGGGTCCCATTGCCGTCTCAGGAGAGAGCCCCATGAAGAAGTTGTCCGCGATTGCCGCGCTCGTCTGTACGTCGCTTGCGCCGCTCATGATCGCGCCGGCGCATGCCCAGTTCGCCAAGGCCGAGGATGCGGTCAAGTACCGCGAAGCCTCGTTCAAACTCATCGCATCGCATTTCGGCCGCATGCAGCCCGTCGTGCGCGGCCAGGCGCCTTACGATGCCGCCCAGATCAAGGCCAACGTGGACGTCCTCAAGACGCTCGCCACGCTGCCCTGGGCCGCGTTTGGTCCGGGCACCGAAGGCGGCGACGCCAAGCCCGAGATCTGGAGCAACGCCGATGATTTCAAGGCCAAGCAACAGCGTCTGATCGACAACGTCAATAAGCTGTCGGTTGCCGCCGACGCGGGTGACCTCGACAAGGTGCGTGCCGCATTCGGTGATGTGGGCGCCAGCTGTAAGGCCTGTCACGACGCCTATCGCAAGAAGTGATCGGACGCCGCAGCGTCAGGAGCCCCACCGGATTTCTGGCACCGCAATGAAAAACGCCCGCTGGCAGCGATGCCGACGGGCGTTTGTCTTTGGAGGCTCGGGTTCAGTAGCTCGGCACGACCTCGAGGGTGCGCAGCCACAGGACGAAGGCGGTGATGGCAACGGCCAGCACCAGCGCCGCCAAGCGCGTGCCCCAGCCATCGCGCGCGGGCGTGGTGTCGAGCGGCAGCTCGTGGACCGGGGCGTTGCCGGTGATCATCGCGCGCACCAGCCGCTGGCGCCGCACCAGGGCATACCAGAGCACCGCCAGCAGGTGCAGGCCCAGCAGGCCGTAGATGATCCATTCGTTTTGCTTGTGCAGCGACGTCAGCGTGGCCGCCAGGTCTTCGCTCGCGTAGCTATACAACGGGCCCTGGATCATGATGTCGTCGGTGGTGAACAGACCGCTCGCGGCCTGAAAGCCCAGCACCAGCAACATGGCGATGACCGACAGTGCGCCCAGCGGATTGTGCCCGGCCTGACGCGCGCCGCGCAGGTAGTCGCGCAACGCGCTCGGGCCGCGCACGAAGGTGGTGAACCGTGCGTAGCGCGGGCCGACGAAGCCCCAGATCAGGCGGAACAGGATCAGGCCGAACGTGGCCAGCCCGAATCGGACGTGCCAGTCCATATAGAGGCCCCCCAGTTTCACCGTGACCAGGGCGCCGATCACACAGGTGGCGAGGGCCCAGTGAAAGAGTCGGGTGGGGAGATCCCAGATACGAACGGCGGAAGCGGACATGGCGGGTAAAGGGCGGCGATAGATCGCCGCACTTTAGCACGCAGCCATGGCCGTTTACGCGTGTTGCTGGTGACGTACGGACTCGATCCGATGCACGTGTTCGTGACGGAAGCGAATGCGGGCGGCGCGAGCGCCGGCGCCGTTGCCGGCGCACACCAGGTCGGTGGTGTAGGTGGTCGTGCCGTTGTACGGCGCGTTGTAGATCACCTTGGCGCGAATGGCGGGGCCATCGGCCACTTGCAGATGGACGACATCGCCCACGTTGATCTGCATGTTGTCGAGTGCGGAGCGATCTGCGCGGCGCACGAGATTTTTAATGTTGAAAAGCGAATTCATGAGTTTCCTCGTTCAAGTTCTAGTTGTGGAAACGGCAGTGCGGGATGCTTCGGAGGCGGCGGGCGCCGACCTCCTGGCTCCGGCGGGTGCCGGGGTGTCGCCGTTCTGACCACGGAGGGTCGGGACAGAGACGGACCCGCTGCACAGTGCAGCGGTCGACAGGCGCGTCCGATGCCGATGGCAAAAGGCGCGCCACAAGGCCGGGCGGGTCGCGTTCTGGAAACACGCGGAACTCGGCCTGCTCGTGCGTTGGGTGAGTCGCACGAGGTTTAAAAGCCACGTCGGCTAAGCCGCCCTGGCTGGGTTGGAAATCGAGCGCGACGTCTTCGAGCTGCCCTTGCGCACCGGGATGGTTATCGGAGTAGGGTGCGCGGTCGCTACGGCTTGAACGACATTCCCGTGACGCAAATGAGCGCGGGGTGTGCGGGTAGCGCGGCGGGTTCGGGTTCGGGTTCGGGGTCGGACGCGACGAGATTCGAAGCGGGTGCCGGTAAACGATGCTCTGGCAAGGCCTCTGTGGGGTTGGAGGCCATGCTTCTGACGGTGCTATCCGAAAGAGGGTCGATCGAGAGAAGGTCGATCGAGAGAAGTCGTTCGCTTGCGGCGGCGTGCTGCGGGTGCGGTACTGCAATGGCAGTGATGCAGGGCGCAGGGCCAGGAAGTTGGCGTAATCCGGTGCATGAGATGCATGCCGGCCGCGCCAAGAATACAGGCAAGACTGCGATCATATCTCTAAGCCTTTGTTCTGTCAAGGCTTTTGTTTGCGCTCGGCATCAGGGTGCCGAGCGCGACGCCGGCCGGCAGGCACGCGACAGGTGGCATCGCGCGCGCTCACCCGGCGTCCGGTGGTCTCGAACGGCGCTAGGCGCCGGCCGTGTCACAGAGCGATTCGATGGCAACAAAGTCTGGGCGAATGGGAGGCTGGCCCGGGCGCTGCGCTAAGCTCGATGCATCCCTTTTTTTGGCTGCCGAGGGGCGCCGCAGGTGTATGCCCGTGCTCGATTTTGTGGTTCGTCCGTTGTTCTCAATGCCACGCTGGCGCGCGCTTGCCCGTGGCCTTTGCGGCATCGTGGTCGCTGGCCTTCTGGTGGCCTGCGTCAATCGTGAGCCGCAAGAGCGCGCCGCCTTCATTGCCTTTCTGCGCGATCACGTCGTGGTCATGCAGGGCGTGATCGCGCCGCCGCTCACGCCGGAGCTGCGCGAGGCTATCGGTGGCTACGACAAGCACTATGAGGTGCTCACGGTCTTCCAGGCCAGCGTTCGGGGTGCCCTGCGCACCTCGGACGAGGCCACCCAGACGCTGAGCGTGCACACCGTCGAAGAACTGCTCGAGCGCCGCGCGCAATGGCTCAACCTGCGGGCCGAGGTGCACCGGCAGGCAACGGATCTGCCCCGTGCGCTGGCTCAGGCCAGGCAGGCACGTGCCGATCTGATGCAGGCCGCCGAGCTCAAGACCGTGTACGACCAGGCTTTCGAGGCCGCGGTGGAACGGCCGGCGCGGGAGCTCGAGCCGCTCTGGCCGCTGCTGGAGTCGACGCTCGCGAGCGCGCTGGACGCCGCCGATTTCGTCGCGCTGCGACAGGGCGAGATCGCCACGAAGGGGCCGCTCACGCAGGTGCGCGACCCGTCGGTGCGCGACGCGCTCAACGCGCGGCTGGCCGCCTTCAACCAGCATGCCGATGAACTCGGCCAGGCGCGGCAACGCTATTGCGCGCTGAACCCGCAATCGTGTGCGCGCTGACAAGGCGCTTGGATACAATTACGCGACCGCGGCTTGCCGCACTCGAGATTACCCATGAATCAGCCCACGTTGCTCCATAACCGCACCTTCATCGCGCTTCTGATCCTGGTGACGATCGCGTTCGGCTGGATTCTCTGGCCGTTCTACGGGGCGGTGTTCTGGGGCACCATCCTGGCCATCATCTTCGCGCCCGTGCATCGCCGCGTGCTCGCCAAAATGCCCACGCGCAACAACCTGGCGGCGCTGATCACCCTGCTGATGGTGCTGCTGCTCGTGATCCTGCCGCTCATTGCCATCACGGGCTCGCTCGTGCAGGAGGGCGCCAGTCTCTATCAGCGCATGAAGTCGGGCAACCTGAACTTCGGCAGCTATTTCCAGCAGGCCATGGACGCGATGCCGGCCTCGGTGCACGACATGCTGGCGCGCTTCGATCTGGCCGACCTCGGCAGCATCCAGGAAAAGCTGTCTTCGGGTGCCATGGCGGCGAGCCAGTTCTTCGCGACCCAGCTCGTCAACATCGGTCAGGACACCTTCCAGTTCCTGGTCGGGTTCGGCGTGATGATGTACCTGCTGTTTTTCCTGCTGCGCGATGGCCGGCATCTGTCGGCCCGCCTGCGCGCGGCCGTGCCCCTCGAGACGCACCAGAAGCAGCATCTGTTCCGCAAGTTCACGACGGTCATCCGCGCCACGGTCAAGGGCAACATCGCCGTGGCCGCGTGCCAGGGCGCGCTGGGTGGCGTGATCTTCTGGGTGCTCGGCATCCAGGGCGCCTTGCTGTGGGCCGTCGTGATGGCGTTCCTGTCGCTGCTGCCCGCGATCGGCGCGGGCCTCATCTGGGCTCCCGTCGCCATCTACTTCCTGCTCACGGGCGCGATCTGGCAGGGCGTGGTGCTGATCGCGTTCGGGGTGCTGGTCATCGGCATGGTCGATAACGTCCTGCGCCCGGTGCTGGTGGGCAAGGACACCAAGCTGCCCGACTATGTCGTGCTGATTTCCACGCTCGGCGGGATGGCGCTGTTCGGTCTGAACGGCTTCGTGATCGGACCGCTGGTGGCCGCGTTGTTCGTCGCGTGCTGGGACCTGTTCGCGCCGCCCCATGCCGATGGGTCGGAGGCACGCGACGCCGAGGTGCCCACGGCACCGCCGCCCATACCCGCGCGGGCGCGCGATACCGAATAAAGACGTGTGATCGGGCCGGCTGTTTCAGCCGGCCCGTGTCGTTGCAGGGTGCCAGTCGTGCGCGGCCTCGCCGCCGCGCGAGGCCGACTCAGGCGCGTGCCGGCTGCAGGCCGATCACGGCCATTCCGGCGAGCGCCAGCACCGCGCCTGCGGCGTCCCAGCGGGTGAGCTCGACGCCGTCGACCACGCGCAGCCAGACGAGTGCGATCACGATGTACATGCCGCCATAGGCGGCGTAAGTGCGCCCGGCCGCGGCGGGGTGCAGCGTGAGCAGCCAGGCGAAAAGCGCGAGCGCGACGGCCGCCGGCACGAGCAGCCAATAGGATCGCCCCTGGTTCAGGACCAGCCACGGCAGGTAGCAGCCCACGATCTCGAAGAGCGCCGTGACGGCGAACAGGGCAACCAGCTTGATCAGGTCGTACATGAAGGCAACTTCCGGAGCGAATTCAGAGGCGAGTGAGACACTCGCAAAAATGTGAAAGTGGTCACGGGCTTGGTATATAGTGCCCGTTCAGATTGCCTGAGGAGTGAGTCATGACTGGCCCCAAGGTTTTTGCTGGATTGTTGCTGCTCGCGAGCGTGATCGCGCCCGTGCATGCAGCCCCGCCCGTGTATCTGAACCACAGCATTATCGTCAATATCCCGAAGGCCGACCTGCCCTCGTTCCGCGCCGCCGTCAGCCAGGCGCTCAACGATTCGGCCGACGGCCAGACCACGAACTGGACCAGCACGAAGCAGCGTGGCCGCGCGCCCGTCAGCGTGGCGCTCACGCCGTCCCAGACCACCCAGACCCAGAAAGCCGATCGTTGCCGCATGCTGCACGGCCGCTTCACGCAGAGCGGGGGCAAGGAGGATTGGTCTTTCTGGTTCTGCCGCCAGCCCGAAGGCAACTGGAAGGCCAGCAGCCACTGATCTAGCGCGCTTCGATGGGCGGCCCTTGCCAGGCGCCCTCGTCGCCGTGCAGGTTCGGGTCATGGCGGTCGTCCGCCAGCACGCAGCGGTTTCGCCCTTCGTCCTTCGCCCAGTACAGCGCCCGGTCGGCACGCTTGAGCAGCCGTTGATAGTCGGGATGGCCGTCATGGGCGGCCACGCCCACGCTGAGCGAAATGCGCACATGGGCGCCATCGGGCAACACCATCGCCTTGTCTTCGACCCGGCGCCGCAGCGATTCCGCCACGTTCAGCGCCTGGCTCGCGCCGGCGTCCACCAGCACCACCAGAAACTCCTCGCCGCCGAGCCGGAAGGTGTAGTCGCCGCCGCGGCTGTATGAGGAGATCAGCGAGGCGGTCTGCTGCAGCACGAGATCGCCCGCGTCGTGGCCGTGCTCGTCGTTGATCTTCTTGAAGTGATCCACATCGGCCACCAGCACCGACAGCGGCGCGCCCGTCTTGCGGGCGTAGGCGACCTCTTTGCTCATCACCACGTGCAGATATTTGCGATTGAGCAGATGGGTCAGCGTGTCGCGGCCCGATTCGAGATTGCTCGCCTGCTCGAACAGATCGTCCACCAGAAAGCCGATGGCCTTGGTCGTGTCGCGCACCGCATGCAGCAATTCGATGCGCTCGGCGGCCTCACCGCTGTCGTCGCGAATGCGGTCCAGCCGCTGGTCGATCGCCTCGATATGGCCGCGCACGTCGCGCGCTTCCGGTGATCCGTCGAACGCATGCGCCGCCTTGTGCGTGAACCACAGACCGAACTCCGACTTGCCCAGTCGCGGCAGTTCGCGCCATTGCTGGCCCACCGACAGGCCGAACATCAGCTGGTTCTCCCAGTCGAGCAGCGCGGCGCGCTGGCGTTCCTTTTCGGCGCCGACGTTCTGCGACAGCGCCAGCAGGCGATAGCCTTCCTCGGCGCGTGCATTGCGGTCGTGCGACACGGCGTAGGCATGGCACATCATCTCGATCGCGATCAGGGTGACGTCGTTGATGTACTTCGACGTCTGGATGAGGGTGTCCAGGTCGATATCGCGGTGAGCGGCGAGCAACTCGTGCATGCGCCGGATCAGGGCGCGTGCGCCCCGCATGACCAGGTGCACCGGGATCTCGATGCGGGCATGGACCTCGCCGACGCGGCGCTGAAACGCCACGGCCTGCTCGAACTGGCCGCCCGGCGCGGCGGCGAATACGGCGCGCAGCCAGTCCTGCATCGACGCATGAAGCTTGTTGCGCACCAGTTGGTCCGACAGGAAAAAGGCGGCGTTCGGGTCGATCAGCATCCGGTTGTAGAAGTAATCGGCCAGTACGACGGTGTTGGCCTCGATCAGGGTCTGGGCCAGGGCAATTTCGGTGGCGCCGTAAGGCGCGCAGGTTTCTTTCCAGCGTTGGGCAAGAAGTTCGGTGGAGAGCTTGGGCACGGCGGAGAATCGGAGCAACGTATGGCCCGGCGGCTTCGAGCCGCGCGGGCGGGATGGAGATGGCCGCGGGCGCGGGCTGCGCGCCGCGCGGGCGAAATGCGCGGTATCAGGTCATGCCGAATTCGGAGACGGCGTCGGGGCTCTGGCGAACCACGCGGTTGCGGCCGTCGCGTTTGGCCTGATAGAGAAGGGCGTCGGTACGACGCATCCAGCTGGACACGTTATCACCCGGCACCAGCATCGATATGCCCGTGCTGGCCGTGATGACGTGGTCGTGCGCGAACTCGGCCAGCCGCACCTCGCGCAGCTGGTCGGCGAGGCATTGGGCCAGTTCGTGGGCCGCGTCGACGTCGCGCTGCACGACGACCGCGAACTCTTCACCGCCGACGCGGCCGGCCAGTCCGTCCGCGCCGACGGTGTCACGGATGATGCCGCCGAACACTTTCAGTACATGATCGCCGGTGGCGTGGCCGTAGCGGTCGTTGATGGACTTGAAATGGTCGATGTCGATCAGGAGTAGGGCGTGCTCGGCGAGGCCGGCGTGACCGATCATCGCGGCCGCGCGCTCGTCGAGCGCACGCCGGTTCCAGAGGCCGGTGAGCCCGTCGATGTCCCGGTCGTCGCGCAGCCGCGCGATCATGTCCGCCAGGCTCGCGACCAGCAGCGCCAGCGCGAGGATCAGGCCCGTGAGCACCAGGGTCAGTTGCAGCAGCAACCAGAACGTCGCGCTGCCGACCACGTTGGGTACGAAGGGCAAGGGCAGCGCCATGGTGAGCAGCGTGCGCGGAAAGAAGCTCATGCCGAACAGCGCGAACACCCAGAAAATGCAGCGGTCGATGCGGGTGGTTCGCGTCGCGCGGCGGATGCGCCACGCGGCCGCGCAGAGCACGGTGCCGATGCCAAAATTCAGAGTGTACGTGCGGCCGTTGAGGTCGGGTCTGCCGAAGTGGTAGTAGGCCACCGCCCCGAACAGCAGCACACAGGCGGCGGTCAGCGCGAGTTCGGCGCGCACGCCGTAGCGCCGCAGAATGCCCGCGGCCATGCAGCCGATGCTGGCCAGATAGATGCCCGCGGAGAGCGCGGAGTTCATCTCCGGGTCTACCGGCCAGGCCAGGATCTGCATCACCGCGCCGGCGGCGTAAAACAGAAAGGCGAGCGCCAGCATCGGGAGATACGACCGGCGGTCGAAAAATCTCCAGATGCACAGGAAACAGCCCGACAGCACCAGGGCAATCGCGGGGCTGCCCAGTGTGAGGACTTGAGTGGCGCTGAGTGAGAGAGTCACGGCGGAGTCTGCGTCGGGCGCAATACGTGCCTGCAGCGTGCGGTGAGGCACGCCCGTTCAGGCTGCCGGCCAGCGCCAAGGCGCGTGCCGGCGAATTGCGGCGTGTGGCGCTCAGCGCGCCGAACGGCGGTCGACGTGACGGCCTGGCTGCGCCCGCGTCCCGCCTTGGCGGGTCCGGGCGGGCGACATCGTAGCGATCGATGGGAACAGCAAGTGGCGATTCATCATGACTCCCGGAAGTAGCGATGTGCAAACGTGGCTGATCTTGGTGTAAGCCAGGTACGGTGCCTCGGTCTTGCAGGTGCCGGGAATATATGGAAATCCCCTGGCGTGCATCCCCGGAATGCGCGGTCTGATACGCGCGCATGAATATTCGCTTCGCCCTCGAGGATTATCTTGCCGAACGGAATTTTGGAATTCCGGTGGGAGGTGCTTCCTGTGGCATTCGTTTTATTTTTTTGTTACAGCGACGACGGAATGGTTACGTCGGGGCTATGTAACAGGGGTGATGCTGAAGCGTATCGTAACGCAGTCTCTTGCTGGATAGGAAGCGAAAATCGCAAAAAAGCCCTTAAAAATCCGCTTATTTACGAGTCTGGGCCACCTGCCCGAATCGCCCCAATTCGGTAAGGAAATATTACGGCAAGGTCGGAAATATTGCGCATAGGTGAGCAAATGAGCGCATCAAAGTAAATTGCTTTGAATTGATTATTGCAGTCGCCGCATTTTTCTATTTTGTGTTTTTTATATTCGGCCGCGTGTTTTGGCAGGCTCGAGAAAATCCCGGGATAATCGCGGCTTGTTGTTCCGTCGTGCCCGAGTTCGCCCTTGTCCGATCCGCTTTCATCGTCCGCTTCCGCCGAGCATCCCGCCAGCGCCGCCCTGTCCGCCGTCGTGCGGGCCCGTGACATCGCCTGCCATGACCATTGCGATCGCGTGAATCGCCTCGTGCTGGGGCTGGCGCGGCGCAGCGGCGTGCGGGCACGCGACCTCGCGCCGCTGGCACTCGCCGCGCGTCTGCACGATCTGGGCAAGATCGGCGTGCCGGACGCCATCCTGCACAAGCCCGGCCGCCTCGACGACGCGGAATGGAAGGTGATGCAGCAGCACCCGGTGATCGGCGAGGAGATCGTCCGGCTGGCCGGCCTGCCGCGTGGCGAGGAGGTCGCGGCGCTGGTGCGCTGGCACCATGAGCACTTCGACGGCAGCGGCTATCCCGATGGCTTGCGGGGCCACGACATTCCGCTGGGCGCGCGGATTTTGACGGTCTGCGATATCTACGATGCGCTCGGCGAGCCGCGCGTCTATCGGCCCGCGCTCGCGCACGACGAGATCATGACGATCATGGCGCAGGAGGCGGGAGGCCACACGGACCCCGTCCTGTTCGAACGCCTGGAGCGCGTGGTCGTCGAAGACGGCGCGCTCCAGCGCTGAACGCAAAACGGCCCCGCGCGGCGGTGCCGCGCGGGGCCGTCGGGCGACACGACGATCAGCTATTGCCGGCGGGCGTGTTCGTCCATTGCAGGTTGCCGAGCACGAACCCGTCGACTTCCGCCAGGCGGCCGCGCCACAGCACGGGCTGATGCGAGATCGGCTCGCCATTGGTCGTGAAGAACTGGGCGTTGGTCAGGTGAATGTAGTTGGGCAGCGGCGATGCCGGCTGCTCCTGGCGGAACACATCGCCGAACCCGGCCAGCGCGGTGCGCACGGCTTCGCGCGATCCCGCCTGCTCACCCGTGAGCGCGTCGGAGAACGCCACCGCGAAGCGGTCGAAGTATTCGGCGCCCGAGACGATATGGCCTGCGACGAGCATGCCGTCGATCTGCAGCGTGACGCCCACGCTCTGCAGCGCGGTGCCGCTGTTGACGAGGTTGACCAGAAACTGCAGAAAGGCGTCGGCCTGCGGGCCGGATTGCGCGGCCGTCTGCGGCGCCGCGGCGCCCGGGGCGAGGTCGCCGGTATCGATGTCGCTCATGAAAATCCTGAGATCCGTGGTGGAGGTGAGCGCACGATACCGCAAACCCGCCTCGCCAGCCTACTGTCGCGTGCTCAGACGACGCGCGTGTGCACGCGGCCCTCGGAGAACCAGTCATCCAGATTGGCCAGCATCAGGTCGGCCATGGCGCGGCGGGTTTCGTGCGTGCCGCTTGCGATGTGCGGCAGCAGTACCACGTTGTCCATGGCATTGAGTTCGGGCGGCGTCTGCGGCTCGTGTTCGAACACATCCAGCCCCGCGCCGGCGATCCGACCTTCGACCAGCGCCCGCACCAGCGCGGTTTCATCGACCACGGTGCCGCGGGCGATGTTGATGAGCCAGCCCTTCGGGCCGAGCGCGTCCAGTACGGCCGCGTCGACCAGATGCCGGGTGTCCGCGCCGCCGGGCACCGCCAGCACCAGCACATCGCATTGCGCCGCCAGCGTGCGCAGGTCGGGGCAATAGCGGTAATGCGCGGGCGCGTCGGCGCGCGGGCTGCGATTGAAATACGAGATCTCCATGTCGAAGGCCTCGGCGCGGCGCGCGATCTGGCGGCCGATGTTGCCCAGCCCGGCGATGCCGCAGCGCTTGCCGGTCAAACGCGTTCCGAGCTCGAAGCCTTCCTTGGTCCATCGGCCGGCGCGCACGAAGCGGTCGGCCTGTGCGATGCGGCGCGTGGCCGCGAGCATCAACGCGAGCGCGGTATCGGCCACGCAGGCATCCAGTACGCCCGGCGTGTTGGTCACCACGACACCGCGTGCGCGCGCGGCCTCGATGTCGATGCTGTCGTAGCCCACGCCGAAGCTGAAGATGCCCTCGAGCGCGGGCAGGGCGTCGATGAGCTCGCGGGTGGCGCCGAAGCGGCCGCTGGTGGCGATGCCACGGATGCGTGCGCCGTGTTCGCGCAGGAACGCCGCCGGGTCCTGCGCCTCCCAGAGCCGGTGCACGCGATAGCGGCTTTCGAGCGTGGCGATCAGATCGGGCAACAGGGGGCCGACCATCAGAATCTCGGTCGAGGTTTGGCGCGGGGTATCGGTCATGGCGTGCAGCTTGGTGGATTGAAAGAAGAGGCGAAGCGTAAAGTCGGGCAGCGCCGAGCGAGACAAGCCACTCGGCGCCGCGGTCGTGCGCTCAATTGGTCTGGATATTCCGGCTCTTGATGATCTCGCCGTAGCGGGCGCGTTCGCGGGCGGCGAGGTCGGCCAGTTCCTTCGGCGTCGACCCATGCGCCACCGCGCCCTGGGCCTCGAGCTTGGCCTTCATGGCGGGATCGGCCGCGATGTCGCGGATGGCCTGCGACAGCTTGTCGATCACCGGCTGCGGCGTGCCGGCCGGCGCCAGGACGGCGGTCCACGAGCCCGACTGCGCATTGCGCACGCCGGCCTCGTCGATCGTGGGCACATCGGGCATGGCGGGGGATCGCGCCGCGCCGGTGACGGCCAGCGCCCGCAGCTTGCCCGCGCTCACGTACGGCATGGTCTCGAGCACGGACGCGAACAACATGTCGACGCGGCCGGCCATGAGATCCGTCATGGCGGGACCGCCGCCTTTGTAGGGCACGTGCATGAGCTCGGTGCCGGTCGCCTGCTGGAAGATCTCGCCGGACAGGTGCGGTGCGCCGCCCGTGCCGGAACTGGCGAACGTGTGTTTGCCAGGCGCATTGCGCGCCAGGCCGACCAGCTCCTGCACATTCTTGGCAGGCAGGGTCGCGGGCACGACCAGCACGAAGGGCAGATCGGAGAACAAGGACACCGGCGCGAAGGCCTTCGTCGGCTCGGCGTTGAGCTTGTAGATCCAGGGGTTGATCGCCAGCATGCCTGAGTTCGCGAACAGCAGGCTATAGCCATCGGGCTGCGCGCGCGCCACCAGGTCGGCGGCGATCTGGCCGCCCGCGCCCGGGCGGTTGTCGACAACCACCGACGCGCCGAGCTTCTGCTGCAGCGCCGCCGCGAGCAGGCGCGCCGAGATGTCGGTCCCGCCGCCAGGCGAGAACGGCACAATCAGATTGATGGGGCGGTCCGGATACTCGGCCTGCGCGGCCACGGGCAGCGCGGCGCAGACGCTCGCTACCAGGGCCGCCGCGACGAGGCGGATGCGCGAACGCGCGGGTTGGGTTGTCTCCATGATCTTCTCTTTGTGTTTGGGCGGCGGTGGGCCGCGGGGCGCCTGCATCGAGGCCTTCCGGGGCACCCGTCTGCATGCCGGGCCAGTATAGGGAGGCGATGTCATGGATAGCCATTTGAGCTATAAATAGCATTGATCAATACCAGGATTGAATCGATGGAATTCCGCCAGCTCGAATGTTTCGTCGCCGTGGCCGAGTCGCTGCACTTCGGCCGCGCGGCCGAACGCCTCTGCATGACGCAGCCGCCGCTGTCGCGCCAGATTCAACTGCTGGAGCAGGCCTTGGGCGTCACGCTCTTCGAGCGCAACAGCCGGCAGGTCGAACTCACCGCGGCGGGACGCCATTTCCTGCGCGATGCGCGCCACCTGCTGGAGTACTCCGCCCGTGCGGCCGCCACGGCGCGTCGCGCGAGCGGCGGCGAGGCGGGGCATATCACGTTGGGATTCACGGCGGTGGCGTCGTACCGGTTGATGCCGGCCATGATCATGCAGGCGCGCAAGGTGCTCGCCGACGTCGAGATCCAGCTGCGCGAGACCGTCTCCACCGACCTCAATCGGCTGCTGCTCGCGCGCGAGGTGGATGCCATCCTGGCACGCAGCGTGCCGCAACAGCCGGGGGTCGAAGCGCGGCTCATCGTGCGCGAGCCGCTGGTGCTGGCACTGCCCGACGGCAATGCGCTGCTCGAACATGAGTCGATCACGCTCAAGCAACTGCACGGGCAGCCGTTCGTGCTGTACTCGCCGCGCGAGGGCAAGTTCTTCTACGACCGCATCGTGGGAGCGTTCGGGCTGGCGGGCGTGCAGCCGCGATTCGTGCAGAGTGCCGGCCAGACCCACACGCTGCTCGCGCTGGTGCGCGCCGGCCTGGGCGTCGGCATCGTGCCGGATTCCGCCCGCGAACTACGGCTCGACGGCGTGCACTACCGGCCGCTATCGGTGCGCAACTTCAACGCCGACATGTATCTGGCATGGCACGCCCAGCACGAGAACCCGGCGCTTGCGGCCTTTCTGGAGCGGGTGGCCCGCATCGACGATGCGCCGCAGGCGTTGCGGGCGCGGTGAGCTTGGAGGAGGGCGCGCGAACTGCGAAGCCAATGCAAAACGGCCCGCATCTCTGCGGGCCGCTTAAATTCTGGTGGCGCATCCCTGATTCGAACAGGGGACCTGCGGATTATGATTCCGTCGCTCTAACCGGCTGAGCTAATGCGCCATCTCGCTGTTTGATCGCCGCAAGTGATTGCGTGATCAGCGAAGAACGAAATTCTAGCACAAAGTTTTTTGTGCGTGCAACAAGGATGACATCTCTGCGAGCTGATCGTGGGCACAGGGCTGGTCAGGCGTCGCGCGCCAGCCGGATCCCGGAGAACTGCCAGCGCGCATCGGCAGGGAAGAAGTTGCGGTAGCTCGCGCGGATGTGGCTTTCCGGCGTGGCGCAGGAGCCGCCGCGCAGGACGTACTGGTTGCACATGAACTTGCCGTTGTATTCGCCGACGGCGCCCGCCGGCGCGGTGAAGCCCGGGTAGGCGTCGTAGCTGCTGCTGGTCCATTCCCAGGCATCGCCGTAAAGCTGCACGGGCCCGCCCGCCGCATTGGGCCGGGGCGCGGGGCAGGGGCCCAGGCGACCGCTCTCGAGGAAGTTGGCGTGGGCGTCGGCGCCGGGCGCCGCGCCCTGGCGCGAGCGCGTGGCGTATTCCCACTCGGCTTCGCGGGGCAGCCGCACTCGCGCCCAACGCGCATATGCGTCGGCCTCGAAATAGCTGACATGCACCACCGGCGCCTGCAGGTCCAGGGGCTGCATGCCGTGCAGCGTGAAGGCCTGCCACTCGTCTTTCTGGCCCTGCCAGTACATGGGCGCACGCCAGCCCTGGGCGCTGACCTGATCCCAGCCCAGCGAGAGCCAGAGCTCCGGACGGCGGTAACCGCCGTCCAGCATGAACGCCAGATACTCGCCCTGCGTGACGAGCCGATTGGCCAGGTGGAAGGGCTGGAGCAGGACGTCGTGCGCCGGCGATTCGTTGTCGAACGCGAACCCATCGCCTTGATGGCCGATGCGTACGACGCCGCCGTCGTAGCGGGTCCAGCCGGCCGGCGTGCCGGGCGGCAGGGCGGGCAGCGGCGCGTCGGCGTAGGCGGGCGCGATCGGGTTGCACGACAGCAGGTGCTTGACGTCGGTGAGGATCAGTTCCTGATGCTGCTGTTCGTGATGCAAGCCCAGTTCGATCAGCGCACGCGCGGGCTCGCCGTCGGGGTCATCGCCCAGTTTGCGCAGCAGGGCCTGCACGGAGGCATCCACGCGTTCGCGGTACTCGAGCACCTCGGCAAGCGTGGGGCGGGTGAGCAGGCCGCGTTGCGGGCGGGGGTGACGCTCGCCGACGCCGTGATAGTACGAATTGAACAGCACGCGGTATTGCGGATTCACGGGCTGATGAGCCGGGTAGTAGCGCGCCAGCACGAAGGTCTCGAAGAACCAGGTGGTGTGCGCCAGATGCCACTTCACCGGGCTGCAGTCTGGCATGGACTGGGCCTGACAGTCTTCCGGCGACAGGGGCGCCGCGAGCGTGCGCGACTGCGTACGGACGGCGTGGAAGCGTTCGGCCAGCGTGGGCGGGCCTGCGCGCATCGCCGGCGGATGCGTGAGGGCACAGGAGCTGTCCAACACGGGAGCATCGGGAGAGAACGTGCGGCGCGCCATCATGATCAGGTCCTTGCGCTGAAGACGCTGAACCAGTCGCGTTGATCCGACCAATGACGGATGCCGCGAAAGCCGGCTCGCTCCAGCAAATCGGTGAAGCCTTCGACCGAATACTTGTAGGAATTCTCGGTGTGGATCGTCTCGCCGGCGGTAAAGACGCGCGTGGCGCCAGGCCAGGTCAGGACGAGGTCACGCCGAGCGACCACATGCATCTCGATGCGGCTTTCTTCGGTGTTGAAATGAGCGCGATGCTGCCAGTCGTTGACGTCGAAATCGCTGCCCAGCAGCTGATTCACGTGGCGCAACATATTGAGATTGAAGGCCGCGGTGAGGTGCAACGCGTCGTCGTAGGCGGGTTCGAGAATGTCGCGCGACTTGATGCGATCCACGCCGACCAGCAGCCCGCCGTTCGGGCTTTGGTTGCGGATGCGCACCAGCATGGCCAGCGCGGCGTCGGGGTCGAGGTTGCCGATGCTCGAGCCCGGATAGAAGAACAGGCGTCCGGCGGGCGGAACCGAGCTCGGCAGGCGCAGGCCCTGCGAGAAGTCGAGTCCGAGCGCGGTGATCGCGATGTCCGGCCAGGTGCGTCGCAAACGGGCAACCGCCTGGTCCAGATACTGCGCCGAAATATCCACCGGAATGTAACGCCGGGGGCGCAGCGTGGGGAACAGCTTCTCCGCCTTGACGCAGTCGCCCGCGCCGAGGTCAATCAGGGATTCCACCGTGCCGATGTGATCCGCCATGGCCTGCGCATGCGTGGCGTAGATCTCCGCCTCGCAGCGCGTCGGGTAATACTCGGGCAACTGGGTGATGGCCGTGAACAGGCTCGACCCCAGCGTGTCGTACAGAAACTTCGGTTCGATCAGCGCCTGCTCGCGCAGCAGGCCTTCGCTGATTGCGCTACGGACTTCGTGGGAGGGCCCCTGGCCGGCGTCGGCCTCGAGGTCGGCGTTCAGCTTCTTCTGCGGGTGAGCCATGTGGTATTCCCCTGGGAATGGTGTCGTAGCGCGCGACTGAAGGGCTATTGTGCGTGCGGACGGGCGCGGGGTGTCAAGGCGAGCCCTGCGCGCAGCAATGGACTTTTACGAATGGCAAAACCCCGTGGTCAGGGCGGATCCGTGGCGTCGCCGCTTTTGCCTCGTGCAACCGTGTGCGGGCCCGGCCACTGTGAAGAATTGGTTGCGGCAGAAATACTGCTTTACGGCTGGTTGCCAAACCTGAGGACAGCAAAAAGTGACGGGACGAGAATAAGGTCATAGAGGCGCCTAGCCTAGTCTGACTCTGAGCCAGGAGGCGAACCATGACCACAATCGTCGTCGCACGGTTTGACAGCGTCCCATCGGCACGCAGCGCGGCACATGCCCTGTTGGCGGATGGGTATCGGGAAGATGCGATCAGCATCCTGTATGAAGATCCACCGAAGGGGTCGCGCCAGCGGCGCACCGGTGGACCCGATCTCAGTTCTCCCGCCGCGCGCTACGGCGCCGTGGCGAGCGCGGCTGCGCTGGCGACTTTGGGCGCCATCCTGGGCGCGCTGGCCATGTTGACCCTGCAAGACCCGGGCAGCATGGCGCTCGTCATGGGTGCGGCGCTAGGTGCTTATCTGGGCGCCCTCGCGGGCACCGTCTGGGTCCTGACCGGCCTGCGGCGTGCGCTGACGGCCGAGGACGAGGACGAAGCGCTCGCCGAGCGCGTGGTGCTGCTGGCCGTGCAGTCGGAGCCGGGCGCCGAGCTCGGCGCGGTCACCCTGTTGCGCGACGCGGGCGGCCAACATATTCAGCGCGAACGCGGCCGCTGGCGCGCGGGCCGTTGGGCAGAACGTGAACCGGGTCGCCGCATGGTGACCAGCAAGCCGGCGACGGCGCATCATACTCAATGGCAGCCCTGAATGAGCCCTGTCGCATTGGTGGCGCCCGCGGGCGGGTGCGAGCGTGGATGGCTGATGCGCCGGGTCGCGCAATGGCTGGCGGTAGGTTCCTTATTGCTTGCCGCCGGCTGCGCCAGCGTGCCGGGGCCCGAGGCCCTGAGCGAGCGGCGGGCGCAGGCGGGCCTGTCCGCCGATTCGGGTTGGGATAGTTATCAGCGCGGCCATGACATCGCCGCGCGTGTCGCGTCCTCTTCCAAGGGCGGCAAGGGTGACGAGGCGTCGTTCATGGCGCGCCACCTCGCGGTGGAGCAGGCCATCAGCGGCGCGCCGCTGGTCGATGGCAATGGCGTCAAGCTGCTGGCGGACGGCCCCGCGACGTACAAGGCCATGCTGGCGGCGATTGCGCGCGCCCAGCGGTACGTCCATATGGAGACGTATATTTTTGAAGACGACGAGGAAGGGCGCCGGTTTGCCGGTGCGCTGATCGCCGCGCGCCAACGCGGGGCGAGCGTCGCCGTCATGGTCGACGCCGTCGGCACGATCAGTACGCCCGATGCGCTCTTCGCGCGGATGCGCGACGCGGGCGTGCAAGTCGTCGTGTTCAATCCGGTCAACCCCGTCGCCGCGCGGGCAGGCTGGTCGATCAATCAACGCAACCATCGCAAGCTGCTGGTCGTGGACGGCGAGGTCGGGTTTCTCGGCGGTATCAACGTCAGCAGCGTCTATTCGTCGAGTTCGCGCGGAAGCAGTGGTGGAAGCGGGCGCAGTGGGGGCGGAAGCGGCCGCGGCGCCAGTGGGGCCGGTGCGGATGGCCCGCAACCGGATGCTTCGAGCATGCCGTGGCGCGATACGCATATCGAGATCCGCGGTCCCGCGGTGGCCGAAATCGAAGAGGTCATTCTGGATGCCTGGGCCGCGCAAAAGGGCCCGCCGCTGGAGGGCGACCGCTTTATCCGCATCGTGCCGCGCCAGGGCGATCTGTCCGTGCGCATCCTGGCCAACGACCCCGACGATACCGAGGATGGCTATGCGGTCTATCTGACCTTGATGTCGGCGTTCGAAAGCGCCCAGAAATCCATTCACATCACTATGGCCTACTTCGTGCCCGATCCGGCATTCATTCGGGCGCTGGCGCAGGCGGCGCAGCGCGGCGTCGAGGTGATCCTCGTGCTGCCGGGCTTCAGTGACTCGGGTCTCGTGTTTCATGCGGGGCGGTCCCACTATCAGGACTTGCTCGAGGCGGGGGTGCAGATCTACGAGCGCCGCGACGCGCTGCTGCATGCCAAGACGGCCGTCGTGGATGGTGTGTGGTCCACCGTGGGCTCGAGCAACATGGACTGGCGCAGCTTCGCGATCAACTATGAGCTGAACGCGGTGATTCTCGGGCCGGGATTCGGCGCAGAGATGGAGGCGCTGTTCCGCGAAGACGTCGCCGCCTCCGTGCGTATCGACCCGCAGACCTGGCGAGAGCGAGCGGCCGACGACCGTTTCAAAGAATTCTTCTCGCGCATGTTCGAGCGCTGGCTCTGAAAACGCGATCCCCGGCCCGGGGCCGCGGATCGACGTGCGCAAGCCCTGCGGCAAGCCCTAGGCGGGGGCAGGGGCCGGCAGGTCGGGGCGGATCGGCGCCGAGGCCGGCTGATGCGCCTGGGCGAGGGCCGACGTGATGTCGGTCGCGGGCGCGAACGAATCCGCGCGCGCCATCGTCCAGCCCACCAGAAACACGTTGTGGCGGAATTCGCCGCGCAGCAATTCGCCGGGCGCCAGCTCGGGAAACAGCGCGGACAGCAGCCGCACTTCCGACGAGGACACGCGGCGCGCAATATGGTGCGGCCGCAGCTGGCTGGGATGCGTGAGCCCGGCGGCCTGCAGCAGCTCGGCCAGCGCGTGCAGCGTGTTGCGATGGAAGTGCATCACACGCTGCGCCTTGTCCGGCACGACCAGCGCGCGTTGACGCAGCGGATCCTGGGTGGTGACCCCGGTGGGGCACTTGCCGGTATGGCAGGCCTGCGCCTGGATACAGCCGATCGCGAACATGAAGCCCCGCGCGGCGTTGCACCAGTCGGCGCCCATCGCCATCACGCGCGCCATGTCGAAGGCGGTGATGATCTTGCCCGAGGCGCCGATGCGGATGCGGTCGCGCAGGTTCACACCGATCAAGGTGTTGTGCACCAGACGCAGCGCCTCGCGCAGCGGCGTGCCCACGTGGTCGACGAACTCCACCGGCGCCGCGCCGGTGCCGCCTTCCGCGCCGTCGACCACGATGAAGTCGGGCGTGATGTTGGTCTCGAGCATGGCCTTGACGATGGCGAACCATTCCCAGGGATGCCCCATGCAGAACTTGAAGCCGACCGGTTTGCCGCCGGACAGCTTGCGCAGCTTCGCCACGAAATGCAGCAGACTGATCGGCGTGTCGAAGGCGCTGTGACTGGACGGTGAGTTGCAGTCCTGCCAGGCTGCAACGCCGCGCGCCTCGGCGATCTCCGGCGTGACCTTGCCGGCCGGCAGAATGCCGCCATGCCCGGGCTTCGCGCCTTGCGACAGCTTGATCTCGATCATCTTCACTTGCGGCAACGTGGCGTTGCGCACGAAAGCCTCGTCGGAAAAATTGCCGTGCGCATCGCGGCAGCCGAAGTAGCCGGAGCCGATGTTCCAGACGAGCGCGCCACCGGGTTCACGGTGGTAGCGGCTGATCCCGCCTTCGCCGGTGTCGTGCGCGAAGTTGCCGGTGCGGGCGCCCTCGTTGAGCGCCAGCACCGCGTTCGCCGACAGCGCGCCAAAGCTCATCGCCGAGATATTGAACGCCGACATCGAGTAGGGCTGGGTACAGTCCGGACCGCCCACCCTCACGCGGAAATCGGGATCCTCGATGGCCGCAGGCGTGAGCGAATGGTTGATCCACTCGTATCGGTCGCCGTACACATCTTCCTGCGTGCCGAACGGGCGCTTGTCGATATCCTGTTTGGCGCGCTGATACACGATGGAGCGTTGCGCGCGCGAGAACGGCGCGGCATTGGTGTCGTCTTCCAGGAAATACTGACGGATTTCCGGGCGGATGAATTCGAACAGAAAGCGCAGGTTGCCGATCACGGGGTAGTTGCGCCGGATGGCATGGCGCGTCTGCACCAAGTCGTAGACGCCGAGCACGCTCAGCGCGGCGAGCGGCAGGGCGGCCCAAAACCATCCCCAGGCGCCACGGAAGCCCAGCGCGGCAGTCACCACGGCGGCAATCACGATCAAGGCAAAAGCGGTGTAGCGGCCAAACAGCCTGTCCATGGTTGTTCTCCTCGTGCGGCAGGGGGCTTCACCATAACAGAGGCCATCGCCGGGCGCGCCATGCGCGGGGGCCGCCCGGATGCAAAAAAGCCCGGCGGCGCCGGGCTTGTGGCTAGCAGAGCCGGTAGCGCTCAGCAGCTGGCGGCGGGAGGCGTCTTTTCCACGGCCAGGCCGAACAGCGGGCGCAGCTGCACGCCGAGGGCGCTGCCCGCGAATGCGGCCGGCAGCCACATCCAGGCGTGCAGGCTGCCCGACAGGATGCCGCTGAAGTACGCGCCGATGTTGCAGCCGAAGGCGAGGCGCGCGCCGTAACCCAGCAGCAGGCCGCCGACCACCGCGCCGACGAGCGAGCGTGCCGGCACCTTCCAGATCGGCGCGAACTTGCCCGCCGCGGCGGCGGCGGCCAGGGCACCGAGCATCAGCCCGATGTCCATCACGGTCGTCACGTCCTGGCGCAGCGGCGCGTTGAGCGAGGCCTGCTGTTTGACCCAATAGCTCCAGGTGGCGACGTCGCCGCCGACGGCGTCGTAGGCCTTGGCGCCCCACAGTGCGAAGGCCGATGTAATGCCCCACGGGCGCCCGGCCAGCGCGAGGGTGGCGAAGTTGAGCAGCACCAGCGCGACGCCGCCCCACAGCAGCGGCCACGGCCCCTGCAGGAACGAGCCCGGGCGCGCGGTGCGCGACGCGAACGAAATCAGTTGGCCGTGACGGCGCTTTTCGAGCCAGGTCGTGAACCACGCAATAAAGGCGAATACGGCGAGGTTGGCCACGAGTGCGGTGCCCAGCCCCCAGGACTTGACCAGCGAGGTCGGCGCGAGCGCGGGCAGGTTCGACCACCAGTCGAACTGCGCCGTGGCGATCACCGAGCCGATGATGAAAAACAGCAGCGTCACGAGCATGCGGGTGTTGCCGCCGCCGACGGCGAACAGCGTGCCCGAGGCGCAGCCGCCGCCCAATTGCATGCCGATACCGAACAGGAATGCGCCGAGCACGACCGACACGCCCGGGGGCGACACGAAGCCGCTCACCGGCTGGCCGAACAGGGTGCCTTGCGACAGCACCGGGAAGAACAGCAGCACGCCGAGGGCCAGCATGAACATCTGCGCGCGCAGGCCGGCGCCACGCCGGTCGGCCACGAACACGCGCCAGGCCTGGGTGAAGCCGAACGACGCGTGGTAGAGCGCCACGCCCAGCAGGGCGCCGATGATCCACAGGGCGCTCTGCCGCAGGCTCACCGTCTGCAGCAGATAGACCGCGCCCACGGCCAGCAGCGCGAGCGCGACCCAGAGCGGCTTGCGGTTGATCTGAATGGGCGGGAGAGACGAAGGAAAGGGCAGGGTAGAAGCGGGTGTGCTCATGGCGCGTTCCAGGCAAGGTAGGGCGCGCGCAGGGCGGCACCCGACTCGGAAAGATGCCTTAGTCTAGGGATAACCCTTAATTCCGTGAAGAATTGAATTCGTCTAATTAAATAACCAAAAGCAATAAAACGAGGGGCGGCCTAGGAGAACTGCAGGCGCAAGGCCAGGGCGGCGAGCGTCACGAACAGCACCGGCAGGGTCAGCACGATGCCCGTGCGGAAGTAATAGCCCCACGAGATGTGCAGCCCCTTGCGCGCCAGCACGTGCAGCCACAGCAGCGTGGCGAGGCTGCCGATCGGCGTGATCTTGGGGCCGAGATCGCTGCCGATCACATTGGCGTAGATCATCGCGCTGCGCACGGCGGCGTCCGTCGTATGCACGTCGGCGATGGCGAGCGCGCCCACCAGCACCGTGGGCAGATTGTTCATGATCGAGGCCAGCAGGGCCGTGATGAAGCCCGTGCCCAGCGCCGCGCCCCAGACGTTGCCGCCGGCGCCGTCGGCGTCGATGCCGGCGGTCAAGGCGAGCGCGCGGCTCAGCCACGCGGTGAACCCGGCGTTGTGCAGGCCATAGACCACCAGATACATGCCCAGCGAGAACACGACGATGTGCCACGGGGCGCCGCGCATGATGCGGCGCGTGCCCACGATATGCTGGCGGCCCGCCACCAGCAGCAGGCCGGCCGCGCCCACGGCGGCGATCGCGCTCACGGGAATGCCGAGCGGTTCGAGCACGAAGAAGCCGACGAGCAGCAGGGTCAGCACGACCCAGCCGGCGCGGAAGGTCACCGGGTCGCGAATGGCGCTGCGCGGGTCCGGCAGGCTGCCGGTATCGAAACGCGCCGGGATGTCGCGGCGGAAGTACAGCCACAGCACGGCCAGCGTCGACAGCACGGCCGCCACGTTGACCGGCACCATCACCGCCGCGTATTCGCCGAAGCCCAGGCCAAAGAAATCGGCCGACACGATGTTCACGAGGTTCGACACGATCAGCGGGATGCTGCCCGTGTCGGCGATGAAGCCCGCCGCCATCACGAAGGCGAGCGTGGCGCCCGGGCCGAAGCCCAGCGCAAGCAGCATCTCCATCACGATGGGCGTGAGGATGAGCGCGGCGCCGTCGTTGGCGAACAGGGCGGTCACGGCCGCGCCCAGCAGCACGATGAGGATGAAGAGGCGATGGCCGCTGCCGCGGCCCCAGCGGGCCACGTGCAGCGCCGCCCATTCGAAGAAGCCCGCCTCGTCCAGGATCAGGCTGGTGATGATGATGGCGATGAAGGTGGCCGTCGCGTTCCAGACGATGTGCCAGACCGCGCCGATATCGCTCAGATGCACGGCGCCGGTCAGGAGCGCCAGGCCCGCGCCGATCAATGCGCTCCATCCCACGTTCAGTCCGCGCGGCTGCCAGATCACCAGGACCAGGGTAAAGACGAACAGCGAGAGAGCGAGCAACATGGCGTTCAGACGAGGGGGTGCCGGCTGATCCACGCAACCAGCAGGCTGACGGTGACCACGGAGGCGAGGGTGGAAACGAGGATGGCGCGCGACGTGGGCGTGGCGTCACGACCGTACATTTGCGCAAGCATGAAAGGTCCGGTGCCGATCGGGAGGGCGGCCATCAGTACGGCGGTCCAGGCCCAGACCGGCGGCATGTCGAACACCCAGAATGCCAGCAGCGCCGTTACGCCCGGCTGAACGAGCAGCTTGGCCAGCACCATGCGGCCGACGCTGTGATTGCCGCCGGCGGCGGGCGTCTGTGCGAGAAACAGGCCGATGGTGACCAGGGCACACGGGCTGGCCGAGGCGCCGAGCAGCTCGAGATAGTGATCCACGCCGCTAGGCACCTGCAGGCCGGCCAACGCGAGCACCAGGCCGGTCACCGGTGCGATCAGCAGCGGGTTGCGGGCCAGCGCGCGTGCGACCTTGGTCAGCGTGGCGGCCCAATGGCGGTCGCGATGCTGGTCGAATTCGATCAGGGCGATCGTGGCCGCGAACAGCGCGCAGGCGGTCAACAGGGTCGCGATGATGGCGGGCGGCAGGCTGGCGGGCCCGAGCAGCGCCAGGCACAGCGGGATGCCCATGTAGCCGGCATTGGCGTAGGCGCCCGCCAGGCCCTGCAGGCTTCGATCAGAGAACGCGGTGCCCGACTCCCGGCGCGTCAGCGGCACGAAGGCCAGCACGAACGTCACGCAGATGCCGCCCCAGAAGGCGCCGATGTAGCCCCAGTGATTGAGCTGGGTGAGATCCGCGTTGGCCATGGCGCGAAACAGCAGCGCCGGCAGCGACAGGTAAACCACGTAGCGGTTGAGCGCCTGCGTGGCGGATTCGCCGAGTATCTTCGCGCGAGCCGCCAGCCAGCCCGTCAGGATCAGGGCGAATACCGGAAAGGCGGCATTGACGACAGCGGACATGGGGTGCGGGCAGGCGCGCGATCGAAGCGCGGCAGGCGGTGGAAGAAGGCGCCCATTCTACTGTCAGCGCGCGCGGGCGGCGTGCACGGCGTCGGGCGGGAGTGCGACAATGTGCGCTGCCTTATGAATCCAAGCTGCAAAGGAAGAGACATGATCACTCCCGCTGAAGTCCGCGTCGTGCTGGGCACCTGGGACCGCCTGCGCGATGACGCCAGTGCGGTGCGTTTCGAGGTGTTCGTGCAGGAACAGGCCGTGCCGCCCGAGATCGAGCTCGACGACGACGATGCCGTGAGCGTGCACGCCGTGGCGTACGACGCCAACGATCGCGTGCTGGGTACGGGCCGTCTGCTGCCGGATGGCCATATCGGCCGCATGGCGGTGCGCAAGATCGCGCGGGGCGCCGGCGTCGGCGGTCAGATTCTCGATGCGCTGATCGAGCAGGGCCATGGCGATGGGCATCGCATGCTCGTGCTGCATGCGCAGAGCCACGCCAAAGGCTTTTACGAGGCGCACGGCTTTCAGGCCGACGGCGACGAATTCATGGAGGCGGGCATCCCGCACGTCGTGATGACGCGCGAGCTCACGCGCTGAGTTTCGCCGCGCCACATTATCGAAGCCCGCATCGAGCGGGCTTTTTCCTGGGCGCTCAAAAGCAAAAGGCCCGCATTTCTGCGGGCCTTTTGAGGAATTATGGTGCCCAGGAGAGGACTCGGTCACACGAGCGCGACCCCGGCCGCGCGAGCACGCGCGGCCTTTCTCGTCCTCACGCAAAGCGCGCAGGCGCTTTGCTTCCTGGGCGCTCAAAAGCAAAGAGCCCGCATTTCTGCGGGCTCTTTGGGAATTATTGGTGCCCAGGAGAGGACTCGAACCTCCACACCTTGCGGCACACGGACCTGAACCGTGCGCGTCTACCAATTCCGCCACCTGGGCTCTGTTGATCTTCTGCGGCGTTGCCGTCGCGTCGAATCAGCAGGAGGCGAATTATGCACACATTTTTAAAAACGTGCACGCGAATTCGCGGACTTCTCGAAAATATTTTTTCTGGCAGGGCAGGGCGGCCTTTTCAGAGCCGCAGACCCGAGTCGACCGCTTCGAATCAACCGCTTCGACTATCGCGCCACAAAAGCAAAGAGCCCGCATTTCTGCGGGCTCTTTGGGAATTTATGGTGCCCAGGAGAGGACTCGAACCTCCACACCTTGCGGCACACGGACCTGAACCGTGCGCGTCTACCAATTCCGCCACCTGGGCTCTGTGTTTTGGCGTTGCCGTCAAAATCAACAGAAGCGAGATTATGCACAGTTTTTTTCGTTTGTGCAACTCCGTCATGGAATTTTTCATTCCATGCGCAAGAGGCCAGCCCGTCACGGTCATTGCGTCAGGCTGCGACGGGCGGCGCGGGGGCGGGGGTTTATCCTTGCGGCTGCGCGGTCAGGGCGCGACGCGGTGTCGGCGCGGATCCTGGCCGCGCCGACCCTTTCGTCACGTTCAACCTCAATGTCCCGTCCTGCCTGCCCCCGCTGCCTGCGCCCCGTGCCTCTGTGCCTGTGCGCGGACATTCCCGCTCTCGACAATGCCGTGCGCGTCCTGGTGCTGCAGCACCCCGACGAAGCGCGGCATGCGCTGAACACGGCGCGCCTTGCTGTGCTCGGGCTCGAACATGCGGAGCTGGTCACCGGCACCCGCTTCGACGCCGCTCTCTGGGAACGCCCGCAGCGCGATTGCTATCTGTTGTTTCCGGGCGAGGGCGCTCGGACAGCGCAGGACCTGGCCACGCCGATCGCGGACGGACATGAGCGACTTCTCATCGTGCCGGACGGCACGTGGCGCCATGCGCGCGCGCTTCTGCGCGACAACCCGGCCCTGGCGGCGCTGCCGCGGATCACGCTGGCCGAGGGCACCGTCACGCGATATCGGGTGCGGCATGCCGATGCGGCCGGTGCGCTGTCGACCATCGAGGCCATCGGCGCGGCATTGAACGCATTCGAATGCACATCCCGCTACGACGCGTTGCTCGCGCCATTCGAGCGCCTCGTGGCCCAGCAGATCGCGGCGATGGGTGAGGATGTGTACCAGCGCCACCACGTGGACCGGACCGGCACGCGCCGCAAATCGTAGCGGCGTCGTCTGGTTGCGCGCGCAATCGGGCAGGGCGGCGCTGAAAAGCAAAGAGCCCGCATTTCTGCGGGCTCTTTGGGAATTTATGGTGCCCAGGAGAGGACTCGGTCACACAAGCGCGACCCCGGCCGCGCGAGCACGCGCGGCCCTTCTCGTCCTCACGCAAAGCGCGCAGGCGCTTTGCTTCCTGGGCGCTGAAAAGCAAAGAGCCCGCATTTTTGCGGGCTCTTTGGGAATTTATGGTGCCCAGGAGAGGACTCGAACCTCCACACCTTGCGGCACACGGACCTGAACCGTGCGCGTCTACCAATTCCGCCACCTGGGCAAAGATCAAGCGTTGCTGGGCGCTGACACGGGGTCGGGCTTCGCGCTGGCCTGATGTCTCGATTGATTCAATGATTTGTCTTTCGGCAATTCGATATCGTCGGATCGAGGAGTGGTGCAATCTCTTTTGTGATTGGCTCATGTAGACTAGCTACTGTGCTTCACATCAAGCATCACTCTTTCAGTACTACTTTATTGCTGCAGTTATTGACGTTGTTATCGCCGTTGGGCTAACCGCAGAGCTGCGCAGTATAAACGGGATTTTCACCTTTGGCAAAACGATCGAACAACGACTCCAATAACAACAGATCAACTTCCGTAATGCCCGAGGCGCCGCCCGATTTCGATCCTGATGTGCCTTCTCGCGAAGACATTTTGCGGGCACTGCGATCGGCCGGGGCGCCTTTGTCGCCTGACGAGCTGGCGCAGCGTATGGGAGTCGAGCGGGAAGCCACGCGCGTGGGCTTCGACCGCCGGCTGGGCGCGATGGAGCGTGACGGTCAGTTGATGCCCAACCGCAAGGGCGTGCTGCTGCTCGCGACCAAACTCGATTTCGTGGCGGGCCGTGTGCAGGGCCATCGCGACGGCTTCGGTTTCCTGGTGCGCGATGATGGCGGCCAGGATCTGTTTCTGTCGCCGCGCGAAATGCTCAAGGTGCTGCACGGCGACCGCGTGCTGGTCAAGCCTTCCGGTGAATACCGAGGCAAGCCCGAGGGCACGATCGTCGAGGTCATCGAGCGCCGCACCAACAAACTGGTGGGCCGATTCCTGCACGAGCATGGCCTGTCCATCGTCGTGCCCGAAGATCAGCGCATCAAGCACGACATCCTGATTCCCCCCAGCGACACCAACGGCGCGCAGCATGGCCAGGTGGTCTCCGTCGAGATCATCGAGCAGCCCACGCGTCACACCCAGCCGCTGGGCAAGGTGTTCGAGGTGCTGGGCGAGATCGACGATCCCGGCATGGAGATCGAGATCGCGGTGCGCAAGTTCGACGTGCCGGTCGAATTCAGCGAGGCCGCGCGCAAGCAGGCGGCGCGCCTGCCCGACGTCGTGCGCAAGACCGACCTCAAGGGTCGTATCGACCTGCGCGATGTGCCGCTCATCACCATCGATGGCGAAGACGCACGCGACTTCGACGATGCGGTCTACTGTGAGCCGGTGGATCTCGGCACCGGTCAGCGCAAGCGGCCGGGTTGGCGTCTCATCGTCGCCATCGCCGACGTCAGCCATTACGTGCAGCCGGGCGAGCCGCTCGACGACGACGCGCTCGAGCGCGGCACCAGCGTCTACTTCCCGCGCCGCGTGATTCCGATGTTGCCCGAGTCGCTCTCCAACGGCCTGTGCTCGCTCAATCCCAACGTCGACCGCCTCGTGCTGGTGTGCGACATGGTGATCCCCGCGACGGGCGCCAAGGCGGGTTCGGTCACGGCCTATCAGTTCTACAACGCGGTGATGCACTCGCAGGCACGCACCACGTACACCAGCATCTGGGAAGCGTTGCAGCAGCCGGGTGGCCCCGCCGCCGCTGCCATGAAGACCATCATGCCGCACGTGCAGCACCTGTACGAGCTGTTCCAGTTGCTGGTCCAGAATCGCAAGAAGCGCGGCGCCATCGATTTCGACACGGTCGAGACCAAGATCGTCTGCAATGAGCTGGGCCGCATCGAACAGATCGTGCCCTCGGTGCGCAACGACGCGCACAAGCTCATCGAAGAATGCATGCTGGCCGCCAACACCTGCGCCGCCGACTTCATGGCGCGCAGCAAGCATCCGGGCCTGTTCCGCATTCACGAAGGCCCGACGCCCGAGCGCCTGCAGGCCTTGCGCGACTTCCTGCGCACGATGGGTCTGTCGCTCGGCGGTGGCGAGACGCCCACGGCCAAGGATTACGGCGAGTTCCTCGATTCCGTGCGGGGCCGTCCTGATTTCCCGCTGCTGCAGACCATGTGCCTGCGCTCGATGCAGCAGGCCGTCTACAGTCCCGACAACATGGGCCACTTCGGCCTCGCGTACGCAGCCTACGGCCATTTCACCTCCCCGATCCGCCGCTATCCCGATCTCTTGACGCACCGCGTGATCAAGGCGCTGCTGCAGGGCAAGCGGTATGTGCCGCAGCTCGAGGGCCAGCCGCTGGTCATCGGCCGCGGACAGCGCGAGCACGAGCACGCGATCTGGGAAAAGCTGGGTCTGCTGCTGTCTGCGAGCGAACGCCGCGCCGACGAGGCCTCGCGCGACGTCGAAGCCTGGCTCAAGTCCTGGTTCGTCAAAGAGCGCGTGGGCGAAGACTTCAGCGGCACCGTCACCGGGGTCGCGAGCTTCGGCATCTTCGTCACGCTCGATACGCTGCACGTCGAGGGCCTGGTGCACGTCTCCGAGCTCGGCGGCGAGTACTTCCAGTTCAACGACGGCCTGCATGAGCTGCGCGGCGAGCGCACCGGCATGCGCTACCGCCTCACCGACAAGGTACAGGTCCAGGTGTCGCGTGTCGATCTCGAGGCGCGCCGTATCGAGTTCCGCCTGGTCAAGGGCACGAGCTTCGACGCCCTGCGCAAAGAGGCCCGTCGCAATCCCGACGAGCCGCGCCGCGTCAAGAAGGCCGCCGCGCCCAAGCCCGAAGCGCTGAAGGGCCAGACGGCCAAGCAGCGTCGTGCCGAGGCCAAAAAGGCCAGCCAGCCGCCCAAGACGCCCAAGACCGCGTCGCGCAGCGGCGGCGCGGCCAAGAAGGCGAGCCGTACCCGCCGCTGACGCGGGCGCGGTAACATTGCGGAATCGTCTACGCCCGCCGGTTCGCCGGCGGGCGTGTTCCGCCCACCTCGGGCGGGGTTTGTAGTCATTCCAATATAGGTAGTCGAGATCATGGCGTCGGCCCAGGTTCTGGCGGGTTTTCACGCGGTCGTCGCACGTCTGCGTCACGCGCCCGAGTCCATCAAAGAAATCTACGTCGAGGCATCGCGCCGCGACAAGCGCATGCAAAGCCTCATCGAGCAGGCAAACAAGGCCGGTTGCCGGGTGCATCCCGTATCGGCCGAGCGGCTCGACGGCATCGCGCGCGGCACGCGCCATCAGGGCGTGGTCGCGCTGGCCGACGAGCGCCAGCTGGCAGTCGATGTCGACGAAGTGCTCGACGTGATCGAAGGTCCCGCGTTTCTGCTGCTGCTCGACGGCGTGACCGATCCGCACAATCTGGGCGCCTGCCTGCGCACGGCCGACGCGGCCGGCGTGCATGCCGTCATCGCGCCGCGTGATCGTGCGGTGGGCCTGAACGCCACGGTGCAGCGCGTGGCTTGCGGTGCGGCCGACACCGTTCCGTACATCACGGTCACCAATCTGGCGCGCACGATGCGCGAGCTCAAAGACCGCGGCGTGTGGCTCGTGGGCACGGACGATCAGGCCGACCACGACATCCATCAGGTCGATGCCAAGCAATCGATGGCCTGGGTCATGGGCGCCGAAGGGGAGGGCATGCGCCGCCTCACGCGCGAGACCTGCGACGAGCTGGTGCGCATCCCCATGCAGGGCTCGGTCGAGAGCCTGAACGTCAGTGTCGCCAGCGCCGTCTGCCTGTACGAGACCGTGCGCCAGCGCCGCGGCTGATTTTTCGCGGGCAGCCGTCGCGGCTGCCGATCGTCATCTCCGAGTCCAGATCATCATGCATCAGAACGGCTTTACCACCACGATTCTTCATTCCGACCGCGATCAAGGCGTCGAGCATGGCGCCGTGCACAAGCCCATGCACCCGTCGTCGGAGTTCGCCTACGCCGATGCGAATGAGCTCGCCGCGGTGTTCCAGGGCAAGGCGGGTTTCACGTACGCCCGCCAGGGCACGCCCACCACCACGGCGCTCGAGGCCAAGATCTCGCGCATGGAAAACGGCAAGGGCACGGTGAGCTTTGCGACCGGGATGGCGGCGCTGGCCGCGATCTTCACGACGCTGCTGCGCCGTGGCGATCATCTGGTGTCGAGTCAGTTCGTGTTCGGCAATACCAACAGCCTGCTGGGCACGTTGACCGAGCTCGGCGTCGAGATCACGTCGGTCGACGCGACGGATATCGAGCAGGTGCGTGCCGCGATCCGTCCCAACACGCGCATGGTGTTCACCGAAACCATCGCCAATCCCGGCACCCAAGTGGCCGATCTCGCCGGCATGGGCGAGCTGTGCCGCGAGCGCGGCCTCGTGTACGTGGTCGACAACACGCTGACCTCGCCCTGGTTGTTCCAGGGTCGCGATGTGGGCGCGTCGCTGGTGATGAACTCGCTCTCCAAATACATCGCGGGTCACGGCCACGCGTTGGGCGGCTCCGTCACCGACACGGGACTGTTCGACTGGCAGGATTACGCCAACATCTACGACGCCTACAAAAAGGGTCCGTCCACCGGCTGGGGCCTGACGCAGATCAAGAAGAAGGGTCTGCGCGACATGGGCGGCACGCTGGCGGCGGAGCCGGCTCACCGCATCGCGATCGGCGCCGAAACCCTCGCGCTGCGCATGGATCGCCACAGCAGCAATGCCCTGGCGCTCGCGCGCCTGCTGGCCTCGCATGCCGGCGTGGCGCGCGTGCACTATCCGGGTCTCGAAAGCCATCCGCAGCATGCACGCGCCAAGCAGCTCTTCAAAGGCCGTTTCGGCGGCCTGCTTGGCGTGGAGCTGGCCGACGGCATCGATTGCTTCGACTTCCTCAACCGGCTGAACATCGTGCTCAACGCCACTCATCTCGGCGACACGCGCAGCCTCGCGTTGCCCGCCGCGCACACCATCTATTACGAGATGGGCGCCGAACGGCGCGCGCAGATGGGCATCGCCGACAGCCTGATCCGCGTGTCGGTCGGTATCGAAGACGAAGCCGATCTGCTGCACGATTTCGACCAGGCGCTCAACGGCGCGATGGCCTGATCCGCCTCGCTTCGCCGCGCGCATTGCACCATCTCGAGCGCCGCTTCATGCGGCGCTCGTCACGTCCAGTGTCATGCGCGCTCGAGGTTTTTGTGTGCGCTGCGAGCGTGGCGCTCACGCACGTTTTCTGCTTGAGATTGGACCTTGCATCAAAGTGTGCGCGAGTGTTTGCTAGGCGTTTTTGTTTATTGCGCAAAGCTCTAAAAGCTAGTATTGGCGCGGCTTCCCGCTGGGTTTTCCCTTGACAGCCGCAGACGCGCGAGGCTTAATATCACTCTGCGTCGCAGCTATCCGGGCACCCTTCACGGCACCCTGAGAACTGCGACGCAGCAGTTAAAAAGTTGTGCTTTGCAGCGCAAGAACTATTTCTTCCACACCGTCCGTTCTATCTCCGGCCTGCGCAGTCGCCGTCGCGAGCTTTTGCGCCAAGGCCGCGAAAGCCATACCTTGTGAGGGGTAAACCTGAATGAACAAAACCGAACTCATCGATCACATCGCCAGCAAGGCTGATATCTCGAAGGCCGCCGCCGGCCGCGCGCTTGACGCCCTGATCGGTGGCGTCAAAACGACCCTGAAGAAGGGCAACACGGTGACCCTGGTGGGCTTCGGCACCTTCGCCGTCTCGTCGCGCGCCGCCCGCACGGGCCGCAATCCGCGCACCGGCGAAACCATCAAGATCAAGAAGGCCAAGGTGCCCAAGTTCCGTCCGGGCAAGGCCCTGAAGGACGCCGTCAACTAATGACGTGCCCGTCGGCTCGACGCAGATCGATCAGATCATCCGCGTCATTTGCCGACTTCAATGCGGTCCGCTATACTGCGGGCCGCGTTTGATCCCGGGGTGCTTAGCTCAGTTGGTAGAGCGGCGCCCTTACAAGGCGTAGGTCACAGGTTCGACCCCTGTAGCACCCACCAATCTCCCGGTTTCAAATTCTCCGCGTCCGAGCCCGACTGCACAGTCCCGGTTCCGCGACCCATCTCCAAGCTCCCTCCGTATTACCCTCGCACGATCCCACGTGATCCGCGCGTGTTGGGTTCTGCTTGTTCGCCGTGCGTCATTCGCCCGTTCGGGCGCTCTCAAGTTTTCGTTGCTCGTCCTTCGCTTGCCACGCAACGCCGTGCGCCACGCTTTGCTTCGTCGTGTTCGTCTTCGCCCATGCGCTTCATCGCGGTTTGCGCTGCGCCGTGCCCGGATCGCTGAACAAACCGTGTGCGGGCAGGGCGGACGCGCGTGCACTGTCAAAACCTGGGACGAGCGGCATCTGGTCGAACTCGAGCCCCGGCCCGCGCGCCGGGTAGACCGCGTTTGCCGCGCGGCGACGCGCTGCGGTACGATCAATTTATTAAACTAACTTGCGAATCATTCGCATTTGATATATCGTGCCGTGTTTACGGTCGTAGCGCGCCCCGAGGGTGTTGCGGTGCGGCATTGATCAATGATTTTGGCTGATTCATGCCTAGCGTTCAAAGCGGTCGGAATACTTCGCAGGTGACTTTCGCATTGCGCGCAGGGGCCGGCACACTCGTCGTAGCGGCTCACGCCGCGGTGGTTGGCGCTATTTTCTTCGCCACCCCCGACAGCCCCCCTGTGTTGCTCGAACCCGAGGCGGTGATGGTCAGTGTGATCGAGGCGCCCACGCCTCAGGTCGCCAAGGCCGAACCCACGCCCGAGCCCCCCCAACCCCCGGTCGAAGAGCCGCCTCCGCCGCCGCCGGAACCCGAGATCGAGCCGGAACCCGAGCCCGAGATCGAGCCCGAGCCGGAACCGGAGCCGGAGCCTCCCCCGGTGATCGAGAAACCGCCGGAGCCCGCGCCCAAGCCGAAGCCCAAACCCAAGCCCAAGCCCAAGCCGCAACCCAAACCGCAGCCCAAGCCTGAGATCAAGCAGGAGCCGAAGCCCGAGACCCCGCCCACGCCGCCCACCGGCGCGCCCGAAGGCGCGCAGGTCACGCAGGCGCCACGTCAGGGCCCGCCGCCCGACGAGGCCATCATGCTGTCGCAGGTGGAGTACGTGGGTGCGCGCCCCGCGCCGACGTACCCGATGTCGTCCCAACGCCTGAGGGAAGAGGGCCGTGTGGTGGTGCTGGTCGAGATCAACACGCAGGGTACGGTGGACAAGGCGTCCATCGACTCGTCGTCCGGTTATTCGCGTCTCGATGAGTCCGCGCTGTCCGCTGCCCGCAAGGCCCGATTCAAGCCGTTGATGCGTAACGGCGTGGCCCTCCCGGCCAAGGCAAAACTCCCATTCGATTTCGTACTGAGGAAATAAGATGTTCAACGCGATCCAGAACGCCATCTTCATGATGGCTCAGGCGGGCACCACCGCGCCGGCTGGGCAGGGCGCCGCCACGTCGGGCGTCGCTACGCCGGGCGCCACCGCACCGGCCGCGGGCGCCACCGCGCCCGGCACCGTGCAGCAGGCCGCCGATACGCTCAATACCGCCGCATCGTCGGCCGCGCCCGCGGCTGCCGCCGCATTGCCGCCGGCAGCGCCGCCGGCCCCCGACATGGGGTTCATGCACTTCATCGCGCAGAGCGACTTCGTCGGCAAGACGCTCTTCATCATCCTGATCATCATGTCGCTGGTCACCTGGTACCTGATCGTCGTCAAGGCGTTCTCGAACCTGTCCATGCGCAAGCGCTCGGCCGACTTCCTGAACAAGTTCTGGTCGTCCGGCTCGCTCGAGCAGGTGCAGAACGAAATCGCCACGCACGGCGCGCGCGATCCGTTCTCTCATCTGGCCAGCCACGCGATCCATGCCCAGACCCACCACGCCAAGTACGGTGCGACCAAGCTCGAAGAGGCCGGCAGCAACGGCGAATTCGTGACCCGCACCATGCGCAAGGTGATGGACGAAGAAACCGCCAAGCTCGAAAACGGCCTGACGATCCTGGCCTCGGTCGGCTCGACGGCACCGTTCGTCGGCCTGTTCGGCACGGTGTGGGGCGTGTATCACGCACTGGTCGGCATCGGCCTGTCGGATGGCGTGACCATCAACCGCATCGCGGGTCCGGTGGGCGAAGCGCTCATCATGACCGGTCTGGGTCTGGCCGTGGCCATCCCGGCGGTGCTGGCGTACAACGCGTTCGTGCGCAACAACCGCGTGTTCCTGTCGCGCCTCGACGCATTCGCCCATGACCTGTTCGCCTTCCTCACGACCGGCCAGCAAGTCGCCGTGTCCGATGGCAAGGTCCGTGCGCTGCGTCGTCAGGGTACGCAACCCGGCGCGCGTGGGAGCGAGTAATGGCCTTCGGCAGCTTCGACAATAAGGGCTCTGGCGGCCACACCGTGTCGGAGATCAACATGGTGCCGTTGATCGACGTCATGCTGGTGCTGCTGGTGATCTTCATCATCACCGCGCCGCTGCTCGCGCACTCGATCAAGATCAACATCCCGCAGGTGAGCGCCGAACAGGTGCAGGAAGATCCCAAGACGGTGGATCTGGCGATCGATGCGTCGGGCGCGCTTTTCTGGGATGAAAAGCCGGTCCTGCTCGACGACCTGCCCAATCGGTTCCGTGCGCTCGCCCAGGACAAGCCCCAGCCCGAGATCCGTATCCGCGCGGACCAAAACACGCGCTACGAAACCCTGGCCAAGGTCATGGCCTCGGCTCGCCGCAGCGGCATGACGCGCATCGGCTTCATCACGCAGCCGGGCGCGACCGCCCCTGGCGAGGCAGGCGCACCGGCGGCCGGCGCACCGGCGGCAGGCGCACCCGCTGCCGGCGCACCGGCCGCTCCCGCGGCGGGCGCACCCGCGGCGGGCGCCCCCGCCCCGGCCCGCTGACCCGCTCGGCCATCCGGTGGCCGGACAATCTCAGACAGTTGAGTGTCCGGCCCCGGTTCGCGCTAGAATCGCAGCATGCGAGTTCTCGTAATCGAAGATGACACCACCCTGGGCCACGCGCTCCAGGAATTCCTGTCCGACCAGGGCTATGCCGTCGACTGGCTCACCGAAGGTGACAAAGTCCAGGGCGCACTGGCGGGGCAGCCCTACGACCTGCTGCTGCTGGACCTGAACCTCCCTGGCCTGAGCGGCCTCGAGGTGCTGCGTCAGGTACGCCAGGAAAACAACCAGGTCCCGGTCCTGATCCTCACCGCCCGCGATGGTCTCGACGACCGTGTGGCCGGCCTGGACGCCGGCGCCGACGACTACGTCACCAAGCCGTTCGACCTGCCCGAGCTCGCCGCCCGCGTGCGCGCCCTCGGCCGCCGTCGCACGGGTCAGGCGCAGCCGCTGATCGAAGTCGGTCCGCTGGTCTTCGACACGGTCGGCCGCGAAGTCCGCGCCAATGGGCATCGCCTGGCGCTGTCGGTGCGCGAGCTGTCCGTGCTCGAGATGCTGATGGCCCGCGTGGGCCGCGTCGTCACCAAGCGCCAGATCGTCAATTCCCTGTCCGCCTGGGACGCCGACTTCAGCGAAAATGCCGTCGAAGTCTATGTCTATCGTCTGCGCAAGCGCCTCGAAGGCACCGGCGCCAGCATCCAGACGGTGCGTGGCTTTGGCTACATGCTGGACGTCGAACCGGCGTGATGCCCTCCGGCGGACCAGGCTCCATGCTCACGCAACCCTGACCGCCTTACATTCCCATGCCGGATACGCAGACTCCGCTGCCCCCGCCATCCATGCATAGCGGCTTCAGATTGCCGCGCGGCTCGCTCGCGCGGCATCTCGTCGTGCGGCTCATGCCGCCCATTCTGCTGCTCGTCCTGCTGGATCTCGCCGCGACCTGGGTCATTACCCACAAGATCGACATGTCGGTCTGGATGCTGGAAGACTTCTTCTGGCTGATGGTCGTCGGGCAGGTGCTGCTGGTGGCGCTGTTCGCCTGGGTCGTCATTCAGGGCGTGCGCTCAGGCTTGGCCTCGGTCAATCATCTGGCCGAAGAGATCCGCCTGCGTTCGATCGATGACATGCAGGCCATGGCGGTCAACGGCTTGCCCGCCGAGATCGCGCCGCTCGTCACCCACATCAATGATCTGCTGCTGCGCCTCGATGCATCGCTCGCGGCCCAGCGGCGTTTCATCGGCCATGCGGCGCATCAATTGCGCACGCCGCTGAGCGGCCTGCGGCTCGAATCGGAGCTCATGCTGGCCCGCCCGCTGCCCGACGACGTGCGCGCCCGGGCCGAACGCATCAAGGCCGTGAGCGACCGCATGATTCGCCTGGGCCAGCAGTTGCTGGTGCTCGCGAAGGCCGATCCCAATGCCCGTCCGCAAGACCGCTTCGTGCGGCTCGACCTCTGCGAATGGGTGCGCGCCAGCGGCGCCGAATGGATTCCGCACGCGCGCTTGTCGCAGGTCGAGATCGACCTCGCGGCGCCCGAGCATCCCGTCTGGATCGATGGCGATCCCTTGCTGCTCGACGAGCTGCTGGGCAATCTGATCGACAACGCGCTGCGTTACGGCCAGCCGGCCGGACGCATCGTCCTGACCGTCGGTGAGAACCCGCCGGCCCTGACCGTCGAAGACGACGGCCCCGGCATCCGGCCGGACGAGCGCGAACGCGTCTTCGAGGCGTTCTACCGTTCGCCCAGCGCCACCGCCGACGGCTCCGGTCTGGGCCTGGCCATCGTGCGAGAAATCGCCCATGCGCATGGCGCGTGGTGGAAGTTGGTAAGCCGCCCCGAGTTTTCGGGCACCCGCCTGTCCGTTGTGTTTCCCGGCCCGCGCAAGGGCACTCAACTCTCGCGTCAAGAACGACTGCTATGAGCCAGACCTCTTCCAGCGTCACGCCCGGGGCCGGCGTGCCTGCGCACGTTCCTTCGCGGCAGGCCGCGCTGATGCTCGGCGCGCTCGGCGTCGTGTACGGTGATATCGGCACCAGCCCGCTCTACACCCTGCGCGCCTGTCTCACCGGCTTCGCCGACCTCGAGCCGGCCCACATCCTGGGTGTGCTGTCGATCCTGTTCTGGCTGCTGATGCTGGTGGTGTCGTTCAAGTACGTGATGCTCGTGCTGCGCGCCGATAACCGCGGCGAGGGCGGCACGCTCGCGCTCCTCGAGCTGGCGGTACGCGGCCGCACCGGCAAGGCGCGCTGGCTGCTCGTCGTGCTGGGTATCTTCGGCGCGGCGCTGTTTTACGGCGACAGCATGATCACGCCCGCCATCTCGGTGCTGTCCGCGCTCGAGGGCATCGGGATCGTGTCCCACACGCTCGACCCCTGGATCGTGCCGCTGGCCCTCATCGTGCTGATCGCGCTGTTCGTGATCCAGTCGCGCGGCACCGGCGCCATGGGCAAGCTGTTCGGGCCCGTCATGGGCGTGTGGTTCCTGACGCTGGCGGTGCTGGGCGGATGGCAGATCTGGCAGGCGCCCCAGGTGCTGGCGGCGCTCAATCCGATCTGGGGCCTGCGCTTCATCGTCGAGCTGCCCATGATGAGTTTTCTGCTGCTGGGCGCCGTGGTGCTCGCGCTCACGGGCGCCGAGGCGCTGTACGCGGACATGGGGCATTTCGGGCGGCCGGCGATCCGGCGTGCCTGGTTCGCCGCGGTCCTGCCGGCGCTCACGCTTTGCTATTTTGGCCAGGGCGCGCTGCTGTTGCGCGACCCCACGGCGATTCGCAATCCGTTCTTCCTGATGGCGCCCGAGTGGGGGCTGGTGCCGCTCGTGGTGCTTGCCACGATCGCGACCGTGGTGGCCTCGCAGGCCGTGATCTCGGGCGCATATTCCGTCACGCGCCAGGCCGTGCAGCTCGGCTTCTGGCCGCGGATGCAGATCCTGCATACCTCGGCCATCGAGAAAGGTCAGATCTACCTGCCGCAGGTCAACGCGCTGCTCCTGTGCGCCGTGCTGGTGCTGGTGGTGCTGTTCCAGGACTCCGAAAGCCTGGCGGCCGCCTATGGCTTCGCCGTGACCGGCACCATGCTCGCCACCTCGGTGCTTGCGTTCGCGGTGCTGCCGCGCGGCAGCAGCGGCGCCAAGCGCGTGCTGTGGCTGGTGGCGCTGGGCGTGCTGCTGGTGGTGGATATCCTGTTGTTCAGCGCCAATATCTTCAAGATCCATGAGGGCGGCTGGTTGCCGCTGGTCGTGGGCATCGTCGTATTCACGTTGATGATGACGTGGCGCCGTGGCCGTCATCTGCTGGCCGAGATGCAGGCGCGCGATCGTCAGCCTCTCGTGTCGTTCATGGAACAGCTCGAAGCCTATCCGCCCGCCCGCGTGCATGGCACGGCCATCTTCATGACCATGAATCCGGATCACGTGCCGCCGGCCCTGTTGCACAACCTCAAGCACAACAAGGTGCTGCACGAGCACGTCATCTTTCTGACCATCAAGGTCGCCGACGTGCCCTACATCGCCGCGCACGAACGCTTCGTGGTGGAGAAGATCAGTGCCTCGAGCTGGACCGTGGTGATCCATTACGGCTTCAAGGAAGATCCCGATGTCCCGGAGGCCCTGCGCCTGGTGACCGAGGCCTATCCGGAAATCGATCTCGAGCCGATGCGCACCTCGTTCTACCTGTCGCGCCAGACCGTCGTGGCGGCGCGCCGTCCGGCCCTCTCGGGCTGGCGCCGCGCGGTGTTTTCTTTCCTTGCGCGCAATTCCACGCGCAGCACCAAGTTCTTCAAGATTCCGCCCAACCGCGTGGTCGAAATGGGCATGCAGGTCGAGCTCTGAACCGATCCGGCCATCAATGAAAAGAGGCGGTCCGCCTGAGTGCGGACCGCCTCTCTTTTTTGCCGTGCGCGTCGAACCGCTCAGGCGCCCTGCGGCTCCCAGCTCAGCCGGGCCGCGTGGGCGGGCAGGGCGGTGGCGACCGGGGCCTGCTCGAGACGGAAGATGGCGACGGCGCGCTGCAGTTGCTGCGCCTGGTCTTCCAGTGAGCCGGCCGCGGCGGCGGCTTCCTCGACCAGTGCGGCGTTCTGCTGCGTGACGTCGTCCATCTGCGAAACCGCGCGGTTCACCTCTTCGAGGCCGCGCGTCTGTTCGGAGGAGGCCGTCGCGATCTCGCCCATGATGGTGGTGACGCGGTGCACCGCCTGCACGACTTCCTCGATGGTGGCGCCCGCCTGTTCCACCAGCGCCGAGCCGGTTTCGACCTGGCCGACGGATTCGCCGATGAGGTCCTTGATCTCGCGGGCGGCGCTGGCGCTACGCTGCGCCAGGCTGCGCACCTCGCCCGCCACGACCGCGAAGCCGCGGCCCTGCTCGCCGGCGCGCGCGGCCTCGACCGCGGCGTTCAGCGCCAGGATGTTGGTCTGGAAGGCGATGCCGTCGATCACGCCGATGATGTCGCCGATCTTGCGCGAGCTGGCGGTGATGCCACGCATCTTGTCGACCACCTGGTTGACGACCTGGCCGCCCTGAGCCGCCACGTTGGAGGCCTGCGAGGCCAGCTCACTGGCTTCGCGTGCGTTGTCGGCGTTCTGACGCACCGTGGAAGTCAGCTCTTCCATGCTCGAGGCAGTTTGTTCGAGCGATGCGGCCTGCTCTTCGGTGCGCGAGGAGAGGTCGGTATTGCCGGCGGAGATCTCACGCGCGGCCGCGTCGATCGAGCCTGCCGCGATCTGGATCTTGCCCACGGTCTCGGCCAGGCGATCGCGCATGTGCGCAATGGCCGCCATCACGCTCTGGTCGTCGCCGGGACGCAGCGTGACGCGCGTGCTCAAGTCGCCCGCCGCGATGCGACCGGCCACCTGGGCGGCCACGTCGGGCTCGCCGCCCACCGAGCGCTGGATGCTGCGCACGACGAGCGCGGCGACCCACGACATCAGCAGGCCCAGACCGGCCAGGAGGCCGATCGACTTCATCAGCGCGCTCATGAAGGCTTCCTGGATGTCGTCCATGTACGTGCCCACGATGATGTCCCAGGACGCGGGCTTGTAGCGCATCACGTAGCCGAGCTTGGGGCTGGCTTCCTTGGCGCCGGGGCGCGGCCACCAGTATTCGAGATAGCCGTTGCCGCTCGAGCTTGCGCCAGCGCGCGCGATCTCACCGTAGAGGTCGCCGCCCTTGGCATCGCGGAAGCTCGACATGTTCTTGCCGTTCAGGCTCGCGTTGATCGGGTGCATCACGATGTTGGACTGCGCGTCGGTCAGCGTGACATAGCCGTCGCTGCCGTAGCGCAGTGCGCCCACGCGCTCGATGGCCTGCTTGCGAGCCTGCTCGGGCGTGAGCTTGCCTTGTTCGCCCAGCTTCATCGAATCCACGATGAGGCTGTGGGCGGCTTCGGCCAGATTCGACAGATCCTGGCGGCGTTCGGCGAGTTGCAGCGAACGCGCCTGAAAGGCGTTGAAGACCGTGACAGCCAGCAGGCCGATCCAGGCCATGGCCAGGGGAATCCAGAGTTTTTGACGCAGGGTTAAGCGGGGCATGTCGGGTCCAGTAAGCGCGACCCGGAATAGAGAAGGGAGGGCCGCGCACCCTTAACGTCAGCTTGGGCGCCGGTCTTTAATGTTTTGTATGAAAAGTACCGTCGATTTTTAGAGGGCCAGATCGGTGGTTCCATCGACCCGGAGGGCGGACCCGGCCAGGTACCCGCGCGCGATGCCGTCAGATCGCCGGCGAAAAAAAAACCGGATCGCGAGATCCGGTTTTTGCTGACGCGGCAAGGACTTACTAGTTGCCGGTGTCTTTCAGCTGCGGCAGCGACGCGCCGCTGGACGGTGCCAGCAGGCCAGTCTGCACGTAGGTGAAGAGCTTCTCGCGCGTATCGACGATGTCGAGGTTGCGCATGGTCAGCTGGCCGATGCGGTCCGCCGGGGTGAAGGGGGCGTTTTCCACCTTCTCCATCGAGAGACGCTCGGGCGCGTACGTCAGGTTGGGCGACACGGTGTTCAGGATCGAGTAGTCGTTGCCGCGGCGCAGTTCGACCGTGACCTCGCCGGTGATGGCGCGGGCGACCCAGCGCTGGGCGGTCTCGCGCAGCATGATGGCTTGCGGGTCGAACCAGCGGCCCTGGTACAGCAGTCGGCCGAGCTTGCGGCCGTTTTCGCGGTACTGCTCGATGGTGTCTTCGTTGTGGATGCCGGTGACCAGACGCTCGTAGGCGATGAACAGCAGCGCCAGGCCCGGGGCCTCGTAGATGCCGCGGCTCTTGGCCTCGATGATGCGGTTTTCGATCTGATCGCTCATGCCCAGGCCATGGCGGCCGCCGATGCGATTGGCTTCGAGCATCAGCTCGACCGGGTCGGCGTATTCGACGCCATTGAGCGCGACCGGTTGGCCGGCTTCGAAGCGCACGGTGACTTCTTCGGCCTTGACGACCACGTCATCGCGCCAGAAGGCCACGCCCATGATGGGCTTGACGATCTTGATGCCCGAGCTCAGCTGCTCGAGATCCTTGGCTTCGTGGGTGGCGCCCAGCATGTTCGAGTCGGTGGAGTAGGCTTTCTCGGCCGACATCTTGTAGTCGAAACCGGCCTTCTGCATGTACTCGGACATCTCGGCGCGGCCGCCGAGCTCGTCGATGAACTGCTGGTCGAGCCAGGGCTTATAGATCTTGAGGTCGGGGTTGGTGAGCAGACCGTAGCGGTAGAAGCGCTCGATGTCGTTGCCCTTGAACGTGCTGCCGTCGCCCCAGATGTTGACGCCGTCTTCCTTCATGGCGGCGACCAGCATGGTGCCGGTCACGGCGCGACCGATGGGGGTCGTGTTGAAGTAGGTGATGCCGGCGGTCGTGATGTGGAACGCGCCGCTCTGCAGGGCGGCGATGCCTTCGGCGACGAGCTGCGCGCGGCAGTCGACCAGGCGGGCCTTCTCGGCGCCGTACTGGGTGGCGCGGCGGGGGATGTCGTCGTAGTCGGGCTCGTCGGGCTGGCCGAGATTGGCCGTGTAGGCGTAGGGAATCGCACCCTTTTCGCGCATCCACAGCAGGGCCGCGCTGGTGTCCAGGCCGCCGGAAAAGGCGATGCCGACCTTCTGGCCGGTGGGAAGGTTCGGGAGAATGGTAGTCATTGTGTGATCGAGAGCGCCAACAGGACTGACGGCGACGTGCCGCACGACGCGCGCCGCCCGCAGGCGGCGCGAGATTGAAATCAACGGGCTATTTTAGCGCGTTTGAGGCGGGCCTCGCCGCGGCGCGGCCCCGGGGGGGACGGATACGCGGTCTCAGGGCAACTGGCCGAGCAGCAGAAACTCCATCAGCGCCTTCTGGGCGTGCATGCGGTTCTCGGCCTCGTCCCAGACGACGCTTTGCGGGCCGTCGATGACCTCACCGGTGACCTCTTCGCCGCGGTGGGCGGGCAGGCAATGCATGAACACGGCCTGCGGATCGGCCACGGCCATCATCTCGGCATCCACGCACCAGTCGGCGAAGGCGCTGCGACGCTCTTCGTTTTCGGCTTCGTAGCCCATGCTGGTCCAGACGTCGGTCGTGACCAGGTGCGCGCCCTGGCAGGCTTCCATCGGATCCTTGAACTGCTTGAGGACGGACGGGGGCGGCGTGCCGATGCGGGCCGGGTCGAGCTGATAACCGGCCGGCGTGGACACATGCAGCGTGAAGCCCAGCAGCTCGGCCGCCTGCAGCCAGGTGTACGACATGTTGTTGGCATCGCCCACCCATGCCACCACCTTGCCCGCGATCGGGCCGCGGTGCTCGATGTAGGTGAACAGGTCGGCCAGGATCTGGCAGGGATGGAACTCGTTGGTCAGGCCGTTGATCACCGGCACGCGCGAGTGCGAGGCGAAGCGTTCGATGCGGGTCTGCTCGAACGTGCGGATCATGACGATGTCGACCATGCGCGAGATCACGCGCGCGGTGTCCTCGATGGGCTCGGAGCGGCCCAGCTGCGAATCATTGGAGGTCAGGTTGATGACCGAACCGCCCATCTGGTACATGCCGGCCTCGAACGACACGCGGGTGCGGGTGCTGGCTTTCTCGAACACCATCGCCAGCGTGCGGTCGTGCAGCGGCATGTGGGGTTCGTAGCGCTTGAACTTGGACTTGATGATGCGGGCGCGTTCGAGCACGTAGCCGATTTCGGCGGCGGAAAGATCTTTGAACTGCAGGAAGTGCCGCAGCGGGCCGTTCTGATTCGAGGGAGAAGTCATGTTCGATGTCACAGGTCGTTTGTGCGGGCTGGGGCGCGTGGCGCCGCCCGCCGTTGATTATGCTTGTTCGGCCAGGAACTGTTTGATGAGAGGCACGAGGATACCGACGATCTGGTCGGCCTCGTCTTGCGTGAGGATGAGCGGCGGCAGCAGTCGGATGACCTTGTCGCGCGTCACGTTGATGAGCAGGCCCGCTTCCATGGCGCGCAGCGCCAGGATGCCGCAGGGCCGGGCCAGCTCGATGCCCAGCATGAGGCCGCGGCCGCGCACCTCGGTCACGCCGGGCAGCCCCGCCAGCGCACTGGCCAGGGCTTGTTTCAGGTACTCGCCGATGCGTTCGGCATTGTCGAGCAGCCCTTCTTTTTCGATGGCGTCGAGCACGGCCAGGCCGGCGGCGCACGCGAGCGGGCCTCCGCCGAAGGTCGTGCCGTGGCTGCCGGGCGTGAAGACGCCCGCCGCGGGGCCGCGCGCCAGCATGGCGCCGATGGGCACGCCACCCGCCAGGCCCTTGGCCAGCGTGATGACGTCGGGCTCGATGCCGGCCCACTGATGGGCGAACCACTTGCCGGTGCGGCCGATGCCGGACTGGACTTCGTCGATCATCATCAGCCAGCCGCGCTCGGTGCAGAGCGCGCGCAGGGACCGCAGGTATTCGGTGTCGGAGGGGCGGATGCCGCCTTCGCCCTGGAGCACCTCGAGCAGCACGGCGGTGACGCGCGGTTCGCGGTCGCCGGCCTCGCGCACGGCGGCGAGGTTGTTGTAGGGCACCTGGATGAAGCCCGTGGGCAGCGGCTCGAAACCCTTGCGGGCCTTTTCGCTGCCGGTGGCGGCCAGCGTGCCGAGCGTGCGGCCGTGCCACGACGAGTCCATCGTGATGATGTGGGCGTGCGTATTGCCGTTTTTATAGCCGTAGTAGCGGGCCAGCTTGATGGCCGCCTCGTTGGCCTCGGAGCCGCTGTTGTTGAAGGCGACTTCTTCCATGCCCGACAGCGCGTTCAGGCGCGCCGCGAGCTGCGTCTGCTGCGGGACTTCGTAGATGTTGGACGTGTGGATCACGCGCGCGGCCTGCTGCGTGATCGCCTGCACCAGACCGGGATGGTCGTGACCGAGGCACGATACGCCGATGCCCGCCAGGGCATCGAGATACTTGCGGCCTTGCGGGTCCCACAGCCACACGCCCTTGCCATGCGTGAACGACACGGGAAGGCGTGAATAGATATTGGCCAGAGGGGTAGACATCGCGATCATCTCCACGGATATGCCCCGGTGGCGGGGGGCGGGTCGGGACCTTCCGTCCCCTGTCGGCACCTGCCTGACAGGAGGGCAAAGGATCAATCATATACAATTCGCGGCGCGGGTCGCATGTTTGAGACGCGGCCGATCCGGCGTCCGCGCGCGCAGCCCGCAGTGAAGAATCCATGGCAAATCGCGTCAAACAATTCGTTATTCATGGTGTGACCGAGAGTGGCTCACGCTTTCGTCCCAGTGACTGGGCAGAACGCCTCGCCGGCGTGATGGCCCAGTTCCGTCCGCCCGGCAGCGCCGGCAATCACCTGACCTACTCGCCTTATGTGCTGCCCGTCGTGATCGACGGCGTGCGCGGCATCGTGGTCGATCTGCGTCTGCGCGAGCTCGAACCGCTCGCCTACAAGTTTGTGGTCGATTTCGCGCGCGACAACCAGCTCAAGACCGAAGAACGGGAAATCTGATCCCGCGGGCGGCCGTGACCGTCCCGCCCGGACGGCGCGCCGCCTTGTGCGCCGCGCCCACGAAAAAAAGCCGCCGGGGAGCGTGACTCCCGGCGGCTTTTGCCTTCCTGCGAGGGGCGTCCGCCGGCCCGGCACGCGGGCGCGCGGCGGTCGGCCCGCGTTATTCGGCCGGCGTGACCACCGTGCCGGTTTCGAAGTACGACTTCAGGTTGGCGAGCATCAGGTCTTCCATGCCCATGCGGGTCTCGTAGGTGGCGCTGCCGATGTGCGGCAGGACCACGGCCTGGTCGCCCGTGCGCAGGGCTTCCGGCACCTTGGGCTCGTGTTCGAACACATCCAGCGCGGCGAAGCCGAGTTTGCCGCTGGTCAGGGCCTCGACCAGGGCGGTCTCGTCGATGACCGGGCCGCGCGCGATGTTGACGACGATGCCCTTGGGGCCGAGGGCTTCGAGCACCTCGCGGCCCACCAGATGACGGGTTTGCGGACCGCCGACGGTGGCCACGATCAGGAAATCGGCCCAGCGTGCGAGATCGACCAGATTGGCCTCGTAGCCGTAGTCGACGTCGTCGCGCTGGCGGCGGTTGTGATAACGCACTTCCATGTCGAAGCCCAGACCGCGGCGGGCGATCGCGTCGCCGATGCGGCCCAGGCCCACGATACCGAGCTTCTTGCCGCTCACGCGCATGCCGAGCGGGATGTTGCCGTGCACCTGGCCCCACTGGCCGGCGCGCACGAAGCGCTCGCCCTGGCCGATGCGGCGGGCGGCGGCGATGAGCAGGCCCCAGGCGAGGTCGGCCACGCAGTCGGTGAGCACGTCGGGCGTGTTGCTGACGAGGATGCCACGCGCCTTGGCGGCGGCGACGTCGATGGTTTCATAGCCCACGCCCCAGCTGCAGATCGCCTTCAGGTCGGGCAGTGCATCCATCAACTCGGCGCTGCAGCCGAAGGTGGCCGAGGTCACCAGCGCGGTCACGCCCTTGCCGTGCTCGGCCAGCGCCGCCTTGCGGTCTTCGTGCTTCCAGAGCTCGAAGACGTCATAGCTTTCGGCCAGACGGGCATTGGCGCTGGGAGATCCGGCATACGAGCCGACCTGGATGATGCGTTGCTTGGTAGTCATGGGAATCGAATCTGGGGGTGGCAAAACGAAAATGCTACTTGATCGCGTGGCGCTGGCATAGCGCACGGCGGGAAGAGGGCGCGGCCGGGAGGGGCGCGCGGCGGGTGCGGCTGGGGTCGAGCGACCGCGAGGGATGCCGGTGCGGGCATCGGCATCCCTCATGCGGCTTGCATCATTCGAGCTTGATGTTGCCCTTTTCGATCACGTCCTTCCAGCGCTTGACCTCTTGTTGCTGAAACGCGGCGAACTCCTTCGGGGTGTTGGCCACGACCTCGAAGCCCAGGCCGGCCAGCGTCTTGGCGACCTGTTCGTCGTGCAGCGTCTTGATGAGCGCATCGGACAGCTTGCTCACGATGGGGGCGGGCGTGCCCTTGGGCACGGCGAAGCCCTGCCAGGAATACACCACCATGTCCTTCACACCAGCCTCCGCGAGCGTGGGCACGTCGGGCAGGTCCTTCACGCGCTCGGCACCGGTGATGGCCAGCGCCTTGAGTTTGCCGCCCTTGATGTGCGTCTGCACCGCGCCGAGGTTCTGGAACGACACGTTGACCTGCGCGCCCATCAGATCGGCGATCGCCGCGCCGCCGCCGCGGTACGGCACGTCCACGCCCGTGGTGTCGGTGCGCTGGCGGAACATCACGGCCGACAGGTGATCCGAGGAGCCGGTGCCCGACGAGGCGTACGAAACCTTGCCGGGGTTTTTCTTCGCGTATTCGACCAGTTCGGCGACCGTGTTGGCCGGGAACGAGGGCGGCGCCACCAGCACGTTGGGATTGCGCACGGCCTGCGTCAGGTAGATGAAGTCCTTGCTGGGGTTGTAGGCGAGGTTCGCGTACAGGGCCTCGTTGATCGAGAACGTGCCGATCGATCCCACCATCATGGTGTAGCCGTCGGGCGTGGAGCGCGCGAGCTGCTGCGCGCCGATCGAACTATTGGCCCCGGGCTTGTTCTCGACCACGAAGGTCTGGCCCAGGATCTTCGACAGGCCCGGCGTGACCGAGCGCGCGGTGATGTCGGAGGATCCGCCCGGCACGAACGGCACGATCATGGTGACCGGCTTGTTGGGCCAGGACTTGGCATCGTCGGCGGCGTGCGCGAAGGGGGCGCAGGCCAGAGTGGCGAGCGTGAGGCTCGCGGCGGCAAAGTGGAAGCGTTTCACGGTGTCTCCTGGCGCGCGTATGGTGTTGTGATGCCCGTTGCCGCGCGCATCGGCAGCGGGCGTTTATGCCGGTTGCCCGGTGACCGAGGCGCGGGCCTCAGTCCACCTTGGCGCCGGATTTCTGCACGACGGCTGCCCATTTCTTGGTCTCGTCCGCCATGAAGGTCTTGAATTGCGCGGGGCTGATGCCGGAAGGAACGGCGCCCTGGGCCAGTAGTTGCGCGCGCACCTGTTCGAGCTGCAGCACCTCGGCCACGTCGCGCTGCACCTTGGCGACGATGGCGGGCGGGGTGCCGGCGGGCGCGAGCAGGCCGAACCAGCTCGAGGCCTCGTAGCCGGGCACGCCGGCCTCGGCGAGCGTCGGCACGTCGGGCAGGGCGGGCGATCGGGTCGCGGTGGTCACGGCCAGCGGCTTGAGCTTGCTGCCCTTGATGAAGCCCATCGAGGAGGGAAGATTGTCGAAGATGAGATCGGCCGAACCGGCCATCACGTCGGTCAGCGCGGGGCTGCTGCCCTTGTAGGGCACGTGCGTCATGCGCGTGCCGGTCATGGTCTGGAACAGCTCGCCCGACAGATGGGTGGACGTGCCGTTGCCCGTCGAGGCCATGTTGACCTTGTCGGGGTTGGCCTTCAGATATTTGATCAGGTCCGCCACGGTGTTGATGTTGTGGCGTTTGGCGAAGGCCGGGTTGAGCTCCAGCACGTTCGGCACCGGAATGACGAGCGTGACCGGCTCGAAATCCTTGACCGGATCGTAGGGCAGTTCGCGGTAGACGGATTGGTTGATGGCGTGCGTGCTGACGGTGCCCATCAACAGCGTGTAGCCGTCGCCCTTGGCGCGTGCGGCCTCGGCGGTGCCGACGTTGCCGCCGGCGCCGGCCTTGTTGTCGACGACCACCGCGCGGTTCCAGCGCTTGCCGAGTTCGGCGGCCACGGTGCGCGCGGCGATGTCGGCGGTGCCGCCGGCCGGGAAGGGCACGAGGATGCGGACATCACGGTCGGGATAGTTGGCGGCGGGATCGGCATGGGCTGCCGGGGTGGCCAGTGCGGCGAAACAGGTGGCGAGCGCGAGCGCGCCTCGGCGCAGTGTCAGGTGCATCGATCTTGTCTCCGGATGTGCGCCTGTGCTGTGCCGGCGCATCGTGTGGTGTGCCCCGCGAGCGTGGACGCCCGTCGGGGTGAATCGGCCTGCTTGTAAAACAAATATAGGTAGGCAGCGCAAACTTGTCAATCAAGTGTTTTTTCCGCATACTGGCCGCCACTTTCGCGCCGCCGTGCGCCGTCCGATACGAGGATTCAGGCTCATGAAAACCACCCCGGTCACCCCCGCCGACCTGCAGCGTTCCGTGATTGCCGTGCCGCCGCTGGCGCGCCACGCGGACCTTACGCTCAACGAAGAGGCCAACCGCAAGCTGCTCGGCCATCTCGAGGCGGGCGGGGTGCGCAATGTGATGTACGGCGGCAATGCGAATTTCTACAACGTTGCCGTGAGCGAGTACGTGCGCATCGTCGATTTTCTGGCGGAAGCGGCCGGCCCGGATACCTGGGTGCTGCCCTCGGCCGGTCCCGACTACGGCAAGCTGATCGATCAGGCCGCGATCCTGCGCAGCCGCGCATTTCCGACCGCCATGCTGTTGCCGATGTCGTTCCCGTACACGGATGCGGGCCTGGCCGACGGCGTGCGGCGCTTCTCCGATGCCCTGGGCAAGCCGGCGGTGGTCTACATCAAGGCGGCGGATTATCTGCGTCCGGACACGGTGGCGAAGCTGATTGAAGAAGGGCGCATCGTTGCGCTCAAGTACGCCGTCGTGCGCGAAGATCCTTCGCGCGATCCCTATCTCACGGCCTTGCTGGCCGAGGTGGAATCGCGCTGGATCGTGAGCGGTATCGGCGAGCGTCCGGCGGTCGAGCACTACCGTCATTTCGGTCTGAAGAGCTTCACCTCGGGCTCGGTGTGCCTGGCGCCGCGCGGCTCGATGCGCATCCTGCAGCTGCTGCATAAAAGCCGTTTCGACGAGGCCGACGCGCTGCGCGAGCAGTACATGGCGCTGGAAGATTGCCGCGACGAGATCAGCCCGCTGCGCGTGCTGCACGACGCGGTGACGTTGGCCGGCGTGGCCGACATGGGTCCGATGCTGCCGTTGTTGAGCAATCTGTCGGCCGATGAAAAGAAGCGCGTCGAGCCGGTGGCGCGTGCGCTCTACGCCTGGGACCGCGAGGCGGTGCCCGCCTGAGGGCGGCTGGCCGCTAGCGGCGCGCCGCTCGCCGCGCGCCGCTCGCCGCGCGCCGCTCTCCACGCGTTGCATTCAAGCGCAGGTGCGCGGCGGAGGCTACGATAGCGTTCGCCGTTCAGATGTACAGGAGTCCGCGTGCCCCGTAAGACCTCGTCCGAGAAGCAAGCCGAGCCCGTGATGGTGGCCGAGGCCGCGCCGCTGGAGCGCGGCCAGCGCGTGCGCCTGGCCGATCAGCTCTATGGCAAGATCTTCGAAAGCATCGCGTCCGGCCGGCTCAATGTCGGCGACAAGCTGCCGTCCGAACACGAGATCTGCGATCAGTTCGGCGTGTCCCGCCCGGTGGTGCGCGAAGCGCTGTTGCGCCTGCGCGCCGATGGGCTCGTGACCGCGCATCAGGGCCTGGGCACCTTCGTGAGCCATCAACCGGCGCCGCGCCTCAAAACCTTCCCTGACGTCCAGAACGTCGGTGCCTATCTGCGCGCCCAGGAGGTCCGGGTGGCGCTCGAAGGCGATGCGGCGCGGCTCGCCGCGCTGCGCCGTAACGACGAGCAGCTCGAGCGCATCGCGGCCGCGCATCGCGCCTTCGTCGCCGCGCTGGAGCAGGGCCAGGTGTCGGCCGAAGCCGATCTGGCTTTTCATGCCAGCATTGCCGACGCGAGCGGCAACGATTTTTATTGGGGCGTGCTCGAGAACATCCATGAGGCCATCAGCGGCTTCATGCGACTGAGCCTGAGCCTGACCCGGACCGGTTCGCGCCAGCGCGCGCAGCGCGTCGCCGACGAACACGCCGCGATCCTGTCGGCCATCCGCGAGCAGGATGGCGAGCGCGCGCGCGTCGCGATGCAGTTTCACCTGGGTCAGGCGCGGCACCGCCTGGTCGACCGGGAGCGCGACTAGCTGCGGCGTGCCGGCCGCAACACGTACCAGACATCGGGGCATCAGACCCCAGGGAGACAACGTGCAGGACAGCGGCAAGCAAAATATGACGACGGCGTCTCTGGCGCCGGGAAGGGTTTCGTTCGCGCAGATCCGCGAGCAGATCGATGTGATCCTGCGCGCGTGGGGCATGCCTGCCGACCTGGCGGCCATCACCGCCGAACTCATGGCGCAGACCGATCTGCTGGGCGTCGATTCGCATGGCATCTCCATGCTGCCGGCCTATGAAGACAAGCGTGCCGCGGGCACGCTGCGCCTGGATGCCCGGCCGCGCATCGTGCGCGAGGGCGGGTCGAGCGCACTGATCGATGGCATGGGAGGCCTGGGCCACCCCGTGAGCGCGCAGGCGATGCGCCTGGCCTGCGACAAAGCCCTCGAACATGGCGTGGGTGCCGTGGCGGTGCGCAACTCGCATCACTTCGGCGCGGCCGGCGTGTATGCCCGCATGGCCGTCGAGCGCGGGCTGGTGGGTCTGGTGACCAGCAGCGCCACCACGCTGATCCTGGTGCCCACGCACGGCGCCATGCCCATGCTGGGCACCAATCCGATCGCCTTCGCGGCGCCGGCGGCCCAAAACGAACCGCTGGTGCTCGACATGGCCACGACCACGGTCGCGGCCAACAAGGTCAAGGTGTACGACTATCACGGCAAGACGCTGCCGTCGGGCTGGGCCGTGGACGGGCAGGGCACGCCGATCACGGATTCGGCGCAGGCCATGCACTTCATCTTCAAGCGGGCGGAGGGCGGCCTCACGCCGTTGGGCGGCACGGCCGCGATGAGCAGCCACAAGGGTTACGGGCTCGCGCTGATGGCCCAGGTGCTGGGCGGCACGCTCGGCGGCAGCTCGCTGGCGGTGCGCCAGCAGGCACTGCGCAAACCCGGCGATCCCGACGACGTGGGGCACTTTTTCCTCGCGCTCAATCCCGATGCCTTTCGCGATGCGGGCTCGTTCGAAGACGACCTCGACGAGCTCATCGACACGATGCGCGACACGCCGCCCGCCAATGCGGCCCAGCCGGTGCTGGTGCCGGGCGATCCCGAGGTGGCCGCGCGCGACGAGCGCATCCGCTCGGGCGTGGCGCTGGCGCCGGCCTTGATCGAACGCCTGGCGGCCATCTGCGAACGCAGCGGCGCGCCGTTCGTGCTGCGCGGCTGACGCGCCTCGCCGTTCAGAACCACAAACGCCGCCAGGGTGGTTGCGCACGCAAGCAACCATCGAGCGGCAGCCGTCCGCCGGCATCAGGCCGGCAGGACAGCCCGGACAGGTAGGTGCAAGGGGTCCGGGTCTACCACCACAACAGGAGACATCCATGAAACATCGCCGTAACTTGCTGCGCAGCCTTGTGTCTGTCGTCGCGCTCTCGATCGGGAGCTGGGTCGTGCCCGCCGCCGCCCAGGCCCAGGGCGCCTATCCGGACAAGCCGGTGCGCCTCATCGTGCCGTTCCCGCCCGGAGGCAGCACCGACGCCGTCGGCCGCCTGCTGGCCGCGGAGCTGGGCAAGGATCTGGGGCAGACCGTCATTGTCGAGAACCGCGGCGGTGCGAATGGCAACATCGGCTCGGATGCCGTGGCCAAGTCCGCGCCCGACGGCTACACGCTGCTGCTCTCGGGCGTGGGTTCCAATGCGATCAGCTACGCGCTCTATCAGAGCATGCCGTACCAGGACAGCGACTTCGTGCATATTTCGCTGTTGGCGACCGGGCCCAACGTGCTGGTGGCCAACAATGATTTCCCCGCCAAGACCTTTGCGGACTTCATCAAGCTCGCCAAGGAAAACCCGGGCAAGTACACCCATGCGAGCTCGGCCAATGGCTCTTCCGGCCACCTGGCAATGGAAATGCTCAAGCAGGCGGCCGGCATCGACCTGGTGCATGTGCCGTACAAGGGCGGCGCCGCCGCGATCACCGACACGATCGGCGGACGCGTGAACGTCCTGTTCTTGAACCAGGACAACCTGCTGCCGCAAGTGCAGGCGGGATTGCGCTTGGCGCTGGCCGTGGCCAGCGCCAAGCGCAATCCCGCCTATCCCGATGTCCCCACCATCGCCGAATCGGGCTATCCCGGCTTTGCGGCGGAATCGTGGTTCGGGCTGTCGGCGCCCAAGGGCACGCCCGCACCGGTCGTCGACCGTCTGCACAAGGCCACCGTGAAGGCGCTGGCGCAACCCGAACTCAAGAGCAAGCTCGAAGCCGTTGGCTTCGTGGTGGTGGGCAATGACCCCCAGGCCTTCTCGCAGTTCGTGAGCGCCGAGATCGACAAGTGGGGCAAGGCCGCGCGCGCGTCGGGCGCCCGCATGGATTGAGGCCGGGCGTCCGCCCGTGTCATGATGAGGCGCGCGCCATGGGTGGCGCGCGCCAAGTAGTCGGAGAACCGCAACACTATGACTTCACCTTTCCCCAATCGCTTTCGCCAGCGCATTCTCGCGCGCGAGCGGGTCATCGGCTTCTGGATGTGCATGTCGAGCCACATCACCGCGGAGCTCGCCGGCCTGGCCGAGTTCGACTGGCTGCTGCTCGATGGAGAGCATTCGCCCAACGAGGTGCCCATGTTCCTGCAGCAGCTGCAGGCGCTGCAGGGCAGCGGCAGCGCGCCGGTCGGGCGGCCCACCTGGAATGATCCCGTCGAGATCAAGCGTCTGCTCGATATCGGCTTCTACAACCTGCTGATTCCGTTCATCGAGTCCGAAGACGACGCGCGCCGTGCCGTTGCCGCCACGCGCTATCCGCCGCAAGGCATGCGCGGCGTGGCCGGCCTGCAGCGCAGCAACCGCTATGGCACGGTGCCCGACTACCTGAACACGGTCAACGACAACATCTGCGTGCTGCTGCAGATCGAGAGCCGGCCGGGCGTCGAGGCCGTCGATCAGATCGCGGCGGTCGAGGGCGTGGACGGCGTCTTCATCGGCCCGTCGGATCTGGCCGCGGGCCTGGGGCATCTCGGCAATCCCGGCCATCCCGAGGTGCAGGCAACGATCCGCCACCTCTACGAGCGCGTGAGCGCCGCCGGCAAGGCGGTCGGCATCCTGGCGCCGGTCGAGGCGGATGCGCGCCGCTACATCGACATGGGCATCCATTTCGTGGCGGTGGGCACCGACCTCGGCATCTTCAAGCAGGCGACATTCGCGCTGCGCGAGGCGTTCCCGACGCCCAAGTGACGCTCGGGTCGAGCCAATAAAAAAGGATGCCCGGAGGCATCCTTTTTTATTTGCCGACTCGTGTCGCCCCTCGAGAGGGGCGGCACGTCACAATCAGGCCAGCGCCTTGACGGCGGCAGCCAGGCGGCTCTTGTGGCGAGCAGCCTTGTTCTTGTGGATGATGTTCTTGTCAGCCACGCGGTCGATGACGCTGGTCGCTTTGCGCAGCGTTTCGCCAGCAACAGCCTTGTCGCCGGCTTCGATGGCCTGGCGAACACGCTTGATGGCGGTGCGCAGCATCGAGCGCAGGCTGGAGTTGTGCTTGTTACGCTCAACCGATTGGCGAGCGCGCTTGCGGGCTTGGGCGGTATTGGCCATGTTGCTTAAAAAGTAGTGAATTCGGCAAAGTCAGACATTGTATCAAGTCTCATGGGTAATGCAAGCCCCATGTGCAGACAGGCACAGGATCCGACCAGAACGCCGACGGGTTGATCTGTAGTGGAAGTGCAACAACAAACCGCTGCGAGGCACTCGCCTCGTGCAGCTGCCGGCCCTTGTTGCCCGTGAGATAGCAGCAATGGCGCGGCGCGGATACGTCCGTGGTGGCCCGGATGAGGGGCTTGGGGGTACGCGCGGATTTGTCGTAACGGCGCAGGCTGGTCTGGGCGGGGAGGCGACTAGATGGGAAGCTCCAACCCCGCGAGACACACAGGGCTGCGGTCAGATCAACCGGCACAACGTTGCGATTTTATGTCGATACGCTGATAGACACAAACCATGGCGTCATACGGCTGACCTGGATGGGCATTTGCTGCTCCAGGGCGCGCAGCGCCGAATCGGTGTCGTCGAGCGAAAACATGCCGGTGACGGGCAGCCCGCCGGCCGCCATCGACACGCGCAGCGTGCCGTGGCGATACGGGCGCAGCGCGGCCACGACTTCGGCCAGCGGCCGGCCCTGCGCGTTGATCCAGCCGCGTTCCCAGGCGGCCTCGGCCGTGAGCTCGCTGCGCTCGGTGTCGAGGCGGGCGGCATCGAAGCGGGCACCCATGCCGGCGCGGACGGTTCCGCGGGCGCCGCCCACGGTCTCGATATCGACTTCGTTTTCGTGGACCACCACCAGCGTGCGGCGCGCCTGCTGGCGCACCATGTACTGCGTGCCGGGCGAGCGCACCACGCCTTCGGCGGTCTGGACCAGGAAGGGACGGGCGGGATCGTGCGGCGCGGTGACCGACACGGCGCCTTCGAGCAATTGCAGGCGGCGGTAGCTGGAGGTGTATTCGAGATTGATGCGGCTGCGGGCGTCGAGCAGGAGCTGCGTGCCGTCGGCCAATTGGTAGCGGCGGCGCTCGCCCGTGGCCGTGGCGGCGTCGGCCGCCACGCTGGCCAGGGGATAGAAATCGCGCACGGCGAGGACGCCGCCCGCGACGGCGGCGCCGCCCAGCAGGGCGGCCAGACCCAGGAAGCTGCGGCGGGCGGGTTGCTCCGGCGCTTCGGGTTGGGCGGCGATCTCGATCTCGATCGAGGGCGTGCGTGCCGGTGCGGTGGCGTATCCCGACGGATAGGCGTCACCGAGCCGCCCGGTGGTCGGGCCACCAAGCGCGTGTGTCAGTTGTTGCCAGGCGCTCTCGTGCATCGGGCTGGCATCGCGCCACGCCATGAAATTGGCGTAGTCGTGGCGCGTTGCTCGGCCCGAGCGCAGCAGCAGCAACCAGTTGATGACCTGGTCGGAGAGCGGCGGCATTTCGGTGGATATCACTTCTTTTTCCACGCTGGACCCTGTTGGGTCAAAGATTGCAGTCGGTAAATAATAGTCTTTTTTACGAAAAATTACCCTAGCGTAGCAGGGTGTGACGCCAAAACAAATGAAAAGATCCTGGCGCGTGCCAGGAAGTTCCCAGGTTTTTCTCGAAAAATTCCCTGATGTATCAAGGGAAAGGCGCAAAACCGCGCGTAGCGGTCAGTCTGCATTCTGAATGTTGCAGTTGGTGTAACGTGTGCGCGAATGTTGCGGAATATTCCCGCAATGTCCCCGTTTTGTCCAGTGTGGCGAGCCGAAGGCCCGCCAGTCACCCTGTCGCCAGGGGCTCAGGCCGGGGGAGGCGCGGTGCTCGTGGGGCGGCGGGTGAAGTCGCGAGGACGCGCGCCGAGCAGGAAAAGCACGCCGAAATAGGCGATGCCGCTGGCGGCCAGGACGCCGGCCAGCCAGCCGGCGCGCAGCAGGGGATAGCTCTGCAGCGCGATCCAGTCGAGGTTCTGGTCGGCCCACCAGAGCACCCCCGCCATGGCGGCGAGGGCGGGCAGGGTGCGCACCAGGAAGCGGCCCCAGCCCGGACCGGGCTGGTAGACGCCGCGGCGGCGCAGGCCCGTGAGCAGGGCCAGCGCGTTGATGCAGGCGCCGAGCCCGATCGCCAGCGCTAGGCCGGCGTGCGCCAGCCACGGCACGAACACCGCGTTCATCACCTGGGTGAGGATCAGGATGACGATGGCGATCTTGACCGGCGTGCGGATGTCCTGCTTGGCATAGAAACCCGGCGCCAGGATCTTGACGGCCAGCAGCCCGATGAGGCCGACCGAATACGCGATCACGGCGAGGCGGGTCTGGCCCACGTCGGCGGCCGAGAAGGCGCCGTAGTGGAACAGAGTGGCGACCAGGCCGTCGGAGAGCAGGGCGAGGCCCAGCGCCGCCGGCAGACCCAGCAGCAGGGTCAGACGCAGGCCCCAGTCGAGCAGCGCGCTGTAGCCCGCCTGATCGGCCCGGGCGTGGGCAGCCGACAGGCTGGGCAGCAGCACGGTGCCGAGCGCGACGCCCAGCAGGGCGGTCGGAAACTCCATCAGACGGTCGGCGAACGACAGCCAGCTCACGCTGCCCGGCGTCAGCCAGGTGGCGATGTTGGTATTGATGAGCAGGGAGATCTGCGCCACCGAGACGCCCAGCGTGGCCGGCCCCATCTGGCGCAGGATGCGCTGTACCGTCGGGTCGGCCCAGGCCTGGCCGATACGCAAGGAGAACCGGGGCGTGAGCCCCAGGCGTGCCAGGGCCACCCACTGCACGGCCAATTGCGCGACGCCACCCGCCATCACGCCGAGCGCGAGCGCGTAGATCGGCACGTCCATGCGCGGCGCAAGCCAGACGCAGGCGACGATCATGGCGACGTTGAGCAGGACCGGCGTGAAGGCCGGCACGGCGAACCGGCGCCAGGTGTTGAGCACGCCGGATGCAAAGGCGATCAACGACATGCAGAGGATGTACGGGAACATCACCCGCGTCATCCACACCGCGGCGCCGAACTCGGTGTCCTGCCCGGAGCCGCGCAGCCCGCTGGCCATCGCGGTGACGATCCAGGGCGCGGCGACGATGCCCACCACGGTGACGAGCATGAGCGCGAGGGTCAGCAGCAGCGCGACGCGGTCGAGCAGGGTGCGCACCGTTTCTTCGTCATGCTGGTTGCGCGCCGCGCCGAGGATGGGCACGAAGGCCTGCGCGAAGGCGCCTTCGGCGAACAGGCGGCGCAGCAGATTGGGAATGCGGAATGCCACCCAGAAGGCATCGGTGAGCGGTCCGGCTCCGAAAGCGCGCGCGACCAGGATGTCGCGGGCGAGGCCCGTGATGCGCGAGAGGAGCGTGAAGCTGCTGACGGTAGCGGCCGAACGGAGCAAAGCCATGGGTGGAGAACGTGAAAATTCGGAAAAAGGCGTGGCGTTCTGGCAAGGCGGCGGGCCCCAGACCAAAAACGCCGGACAATCCGGCGCTTTTGATCGGGTAGGCCGTGCCAGCGTGCTTACTTCGGCGGCATGCGGATCGCGCCGTCGAGGCGGATCGTTTCACCGTTCAGCATGTCGTTGGTGATGATGCTCTGGACCAGCTTGGCATAGTCTTCCGGGCGGCCGAGGCGCGCGGGGAAGGGGATGCTCGCGGCCAGCGAATCCTGCACTTCCTGGGGCATGCCGAAGATCATGGGCGTACCGAAGATGCCCGGCGCGATCGTCATGCAGCGGATGCCGGTCTTGGCGAGGTCACGCGCGATCGGCAGGGTCATGCCGGCCACGCCCGCCTTCGAGGCGGCGTAGGCGGCCTGGCCGATCTGGCCGTCGAACGCGGCCACGGAGGCCGTGTTGATCATCACGCCGCGCTCGCCCGTGCTTTCGGGCTCGTTGGCGCTCATGGCCTCGGCGGCCAGGCGCATCATGTTGAAGCTGCCGATCAGGTTGATCGACACGACCTTCTGGAACAGGTCCAGCGGGTGCGCGCCGTTCTTGCCGACGATCTTGGCGGCCGGCGCGACGCCGGCGCAGTTGACCAGACCGAACAGCTTGCCCAGACCGAGGGCGGCCTGCACGGCGGCGCGGCCATCGGCTTCCTGGGTGACGTCGCAATGCACGTAGACCTGGCCGAGCTCCTTGGCCAGCGCCTGGCCCGGCTCGTCCTGCACGTCCGCGATGACGACGCGGCCGCCATTGGCGACCAGCATGCGCGCGGTGCCCGCGCCCAGACCGGACGCGCCGCCGGTCACGATGAATACCTTGTTCGTGATTTCCATATCAGATGTTCTCAAACGCAGTGGAATTCATGGCGGCTCCGCCCGGGGGGAGCCGTGAGGGGCGGCGCGGCCCGCGCGCCGCCGGTCCGGTGAAGCGGCTCAGTCTTTCAGCGCCTCGAACACGCGGCCCTTGATCTCTTCGACGGCGCCCACGCCCGAAATCTTGCGGTACTTGGGGGCGGCGGCGGCGTCCTGCGTGGCCCAGCCGGCGTAGTAATCGACCAGCGGGCGCGTCTGCTTCTGGTAGACGGCGAGGCGATTGCGCACGGTGTCTTCGCGGTCGTCGTCACGCTGGACCAGGTCTTCGCCGGTCACGTCGTCCTTGCCTTCGACCTTGGGCGGATTGAAGCGCGTGTGGTAGCTGCGGCCGCTGGCCGGGTGCACGCGACGGCCGCTCATGCGCTCGATGATGTCTTCTTCGGGCACGGCGATTTCGACCACGTAGTCGAGCTTGACGTTGGCGTTCTTCAGCGCGTCGGCCTGCGGAATCGTGCGCGGGAAGCCGTCGAACAGATAGCCGTTGGCGCAGTCGGGCTGCTTCAGGCGATCCTGGACCAGACCGATGATGATCTCATCCGACACCAGACCGCCCGCGTCCATCACCTTCTTTGCTTCGAGGCCCAGCGGGGTGCCGGCCTTGACCGCGGCGCGCAACATGTCGCCGGTCGAGATCTGAGGGATCCCGTATTGTTGGGTGATGAAAGCGGCTTGGGTGCCTTTGCCGGCGCCGGGCGGTCCGAGCAGGATGAGACGCATGAGTGCTCCAGAAGAGGGATTGGTTTTTTATAGTCGGGGGCGATTATGCCGCAATGCAGCAGCGCGTGTTGGGCCGGGCCATGAGACATAACCCTTATAACCGATTTGCGTACGCGGCCCGCACGCGTTCGAGATCCTCCGGCGTGTCCACGCCCGCCGCCGGCGCCGCGGGGGTGCGCAGCACCGCGATCGTGTAGCCATGCTCCATCGCGCGCAGTTGTTCGAGCGATTCGAAACGTTCGAGCTGACCCTGCGCGAGCGTGGGGTATTGCCGCAGGAAGGCCACCCGGTACGCATACATGCCGATGTGGTGCAGCGCCGGCAGGCCGGGCGCCATTACGCGCTCGCCGGTGGCCAGGGCATCACGGGCCCAGGGGATCGGCGCGCGCGAGAAATAGAGCGCTCGGTCGGCGGCCGTGCAGACCACCTTGACCACGTTCGGATTGAAGAGCGCCTGCGCGTCGGCCAGCGGGCAGGCGCAGGTCGCGATCGCGGCCTCGGGTGCGTCGACCAGACGCTGGGCGACGGCGTCGATGAGCGCGGGCTCGATCAGGGGCTCGTCGCCCTGCACGTTGACCACGATTTCATCGTCGGTGAGCTGCAGCTGAGCCACGGCCTCGGCGAGGCGGTCGGTGCCGGTCGGGTGGTCGGCGCGCGTGAGCAGGGCTTCGAAACCGTGTGCGCGGGCCGCGGCCCGTACGCGTTCGTCGTCGGTGGCGATCGCCACTCGGCGCGCGCCCGACAGAACGGCGCGTTCGGCCACGCGCACGACCATCGGCTTGCCGGCGATATCGGCCAGCGGTTTATCGGGCAGGCGTGTCGACGCGGTGCGCGCCGGGATCAGGGCGACGAAGCTCAAGCAGAGGCTCCGGAAAGGATCAGGAAGAGCAGGGCGTGCGCCCGCAGGGATCAGGCTTCGGTGGCGGGGTCGAGCACGCGCGCGTCCTGCTCGAGCATGACGGGGATACCGTCGCGCACGGGGAACGCCAGTCGGTCGGCGTGGCAGACGAGCTCGGACGCTTGCCGCTGGAAGTCGAGGCGGCCCTTGCACAGCGGGCACACGAGGATGTCGAGGAGGCGGGATTCCATGGCGCGATTCTATCGGAGAAAAAAGGGCGCCTTGGGCGCCGGACAATGGGGCGATGGTACCACCGCCCGTGCGAGTCAGCGGGCCGTCGCGTCGCGCAGGCGGCGATCGACCCACGCCAGAAAACCCGGGTCGGAGAAGCGCGCGCCGACCTCCACCACCCATAGCCGCGGGTCGGTCAGGGCGGCGCACTTGATGGCGTCCTTGGCGGTGATCAGGATCGTGTCGGCCGACAGACCCGCGAACGGCGAGCTGGTATAGGCGTAGTGGTCGGGCAGGCCGAGTGTGGTGGCGGGATGCACGCCTGCGGCCGCCAGCGTGGCGAAGAAGCGGGCCGGGTTGCCGATGCCCGCCACCGCGGCCAGGCGCGCGGCGGGCAGGGCCGCGAAGGCCGAGAGCGGCCGGGGGTCGCCCGTGGTCAGTTGCGTGACCCGCGTCGGCTCGAGGTGCATCGTCACGCGGCGCGGGGTCGCGGCCGTGGCGGGCGGGGCAGGCGTGGTGGCGTCGTTGGTGACGATGGCGTCGACCTCGTCCAGGCGCGACGGCGGCTCACGCAGCGGCCCGGCGGGCAGCATCAGGCCATTGCCGATGCCGCGCGCGTCCTGCACGACGATCTCCAGGTCGCGCGCGAGCGCCAGATGCTGCAGGCCGTCGTCGGACACGATCACATCGACCTCGGGGTGCGTCCGCAGCAGCGCGGCCGCTGCATCCGCACGGCGCGGATGCACCGAAATGGGCGCGCCCGTGCGGGCCGCGATGAGGGCGGGCTCGTCGCCGAAGCGGGCGGGATCCACCTCGCCCTGACCGACGCGAGGTTCGCCTTCGATCTTGACACCGTAGCCGCGGCTCACCACGCCGGGGTGCCAGCCGAGTGCGCGCAGGCCCTCGGCAACGGCGATGACGACCGGGGTTTTGCCGGTACCCCCGACGTAGATGTTGCCCACCACGACGACCGGCACCGGCGCGCGCCATGCCGTGCGGCGGCCGTCGCGATAGGCCGCGCGCTTGGCGGCGACGACGCGTTCCGCGATCGCGGCGAGGGGTTGCAGCAGCCGGGCGAGCCAGCCGCGCCGCGCCCAGTGCCGGGCCAGGAAAGAGCCCTGGGCGGCCATGTCAGCGCGGCGCCTGGGCGGCGAAATTCACGCGCCCGATGCCGGCCTGCCGCGCGGCCTCCATGACATTCACGACGGACTGATGCGAGGCCTGGGCGTCGGCATTGATCACGACCACCGGCGTGGTCTGGCTGCCGGCGGCCAGGCGCAGCGCGTCGGCCATGCTGGCGGGATCGGCGCCGTCGAGCAGCACGCCGTTCAGGGCGTAGTGGCCGTCCTGGCTGATGGCGACTTCGAGGGGCGCGGTGGCCTGCTCGTTGGCCGTGGCCTCCGGCAACGTGACCTTGAGCTGGGTGTAGCGCGCGAACGTGGTGCTCGCGGCCAGAAAAATCAGCATCACGAGCAGGACGTCGATGAGCGGAATCAGGTTGATGTCCAGCTCATCGCCGGCGCGATGGCCTCGGCTGCCCCGGAAATTCATGCGCGCTCCTGACCCGGCGCCACCTGCCGCGCCAGGCGGGCGGCCGCCTGTTCCATCGTGTTGAGGTAGCCGTCGATGCGGCTGCGCAGGTAGCGATGCACCATCATCGCGGGAATCGCGATCAGGATGCCGAAGCCGGTGTTGTACAGGGCCACCGAGATGCCGTGCGCGAGTTGCGCGGGGTCGCTCGAGCCTGGGCTGTACGCGCCGAAGATCTCGATCATGCCGACCACCGTGCCGAACAGGCCCATCAGCGGGGCCACCATGGCGACGGTGCCGATGGCGGGCACGTAGCGGTTCAGGTCATGCGCAACGGCACGCCCGGTGTCTTCGACCGCTTCGCGCAGCACGGCGCGGGGCTGGTGGCGGTGGCGCAGCACTTCGGCAAGCACCCGGCCCAGCGGCGAATTGCGCTCCAGGCGCTGTAGCGCTTCGGGGGTGTCCTGGTGGCTGCGCAGCATGTCGGCGACCTGATCGGGCAGGCCGCGCGGCAATATCTGGCTGCGGCGCAGGGAGAGCAGCCGCTCGAGGATCAGGGCCAGGCCGAACACGGACAGGGCCAGCAGCGGCCAGATGGGCCAGCCGGCATCGCGGATCAGGGTCAACAAAAGGGAGCTCCAGGGCGGAAGACAGGCGTGGAGGCGCGCGTGGCACGCCAGCCTTGTCCAAGGCCGAACTGTAACGGGCGCCCAGCCCGCAGGCAAGTAGGGACGGATCAAAACTATCCACAGATTCTGTGGATAATTCTGTGTAAAACTTCCCGGAAACGCGCATCTACGCTGGTTCCGCGCTAGGGTGGGCACGAAACGTGCGCAGGCCTTTCTCTTTATTTCTCCATTAAATCAAGTGCTTGCATGGAAAACGCTGGCGTTCCGGGCAGCCACTGGCGCGTTTTCAAATTTGAGGTATCATGCGAGCCCGTCAAACCGGGCCTGTGGACATATATCCCCTTTGGAAGCCTCATGACAATTGGATTTGCTGTCACAGATGACGCATTTACGCGGGAAATCCTGTCGGTTGCCCAGTTGAACCAGGCCGTAGGCCAGCTGTTGGAGCGCAGCGTGCCTGCGCTGTGGGTTCGCGGCGAGGTCTCCAATTTCACGCAGGCGGCCTCCGGCCACTGGTATTTCACCCTCAAGGACAGCCGCGCCGCCGTGCGCACGGTGATGTTCCGCGGACGGGCGCAGTCGGTCGGCTTCGTGCCGCGGCCGGGTGATCAGGTCGAGGTGCGTGCCCGGGTGTCGCTCTACGAGCCGCGCGGGGATTATCAGCTCCAGGCCGATGCGATGCGTCGCGCCGGCGTCGGCAACCTCTACGAAACCTTCCTGCGCCTGAAAGAAAAGCTGGCGGGGGAAGGGCTGTTCGACGCCGAGGTCAAGCGCACGCCGCTGCGTCTGCCGCGGGCCATCGGCGTGATCACATCGCTTCACGCCGCCGCGCTGCGCGACGTGCTGTCTGCCCTGGCGCGCCGTGCGCCGCAGGTTCCCGTGGTCATCTATCCGGCGCCCGTGCAGGGCGCAGATTCCGCGCCCCGCCTGACGGCTCAGCTGCAGCGCGCCAATGCGCGCGCCGAGGTCGACACGCTGCTGCTGGTGCGGGGCGGCGGCAGCATCGAAGACCTCTGGAGCTTCAACGACGAAGACCTCGCGCGGGCGATCGCCTCCAGCGCGATTCCCGTCATCTGCGGTGTGGGCCACGAGACGGATTTCACGATTGCCGACTTCGTGGCGGACCTGCGCGCGCCCACGCCCACGGCCGCGGCCGAACTGGCCTGCGTGCCGCGCGAAGACCTGCTCGGCGCGACCCGCCACGCGGCGCAGCGGCTGATGCGTGCGCAGGAGCGCCGTCTCGACCAGGCCGCGCAGCGGCTGGACCGGGCCGCGGCCCAACTGATTTCACCCGCCCAGCGCCTGGCGCACCAGCGCGAGCGGCTCAATACGCTGCGGCACCGCCTGGCGGCGGCCGGGCAGCGGCCGGCGCAGCAGCGCCAGAGTCGTCTGCAGGTGCTGATGCAGCGGCTGGCGCGCCGCGTGCCCGACACCGCGCGCGCTGGCGAGCGGCTCGAGCGCGTGGTGGCGCGCCTGGCCCGCACGCAGCGTCAGGGCATCGACGGCGCCGAGCGTCGTCTGGCGGCGGTGGCCGCGCATCTGCGCGCGCTCGACCCCGACAACACGCTGCAACGCGGCTATGCCATCGTGCGCGATGCGCAGGGCGCCATCCTGACCGACGCGGCCGCGATGCGTGCCGGCGACCGTGTGCGCATCGATCTGGCGCGCGGCCGCGCCGAGGCCGACGTGGTGTCCGCGGAGCCCGACCGCCCCGTCCCTTAACCCACGCCAACGCGGGGTTAAGCGTGGTGGTGGCATGAACTGCCGATACAATGTCCCGGCTTGATCGTGCACCCACAACAGAAGGAATCGACGATGGCACATACTCTTCCCCCTCTGCCGTACGCGCTCGACGCGCTGGCTCCGCACATCTCCCAAGAGACGCTGGAATTCCACTACGGCAAGCATCACCAGACCTACGTCACGAACCTGAACAACCTGATTCCGGGCACCGAATTCGAAAACGCCTCGCTCGAAGACATCGTCAAGAAGTCCTCCGGCGGCGTGTTCAACAACGCGGCCCAGATCTGGAACCACACGTTCTACTGGCACAGCCTCTCGCCCAACGGCGGCGGCGAGCCCACCGGCGCCCTGGCCGATGCCATCAAGGCCAAGTTCGGCAGCTTCGACGCTTTCAAGGAAGCCTTCAACAAGTCGGCCGCCGGCAACTTCGGTTCGGGCTGGACCTGGCTGGTCAAGAAGGCCGACGGCTCCGTCGACATCGTGAACACCAGCAACGCCGCCACGCCGCTCACCACGGCCGACAAGCCGCTGCTGACCTGTGATGTCTGGGAACACGCCTACTACATCGACTACCGCAATGCCCGTCCCAAGTACCTGGAAAACTTCTGGGCACTGGTGAACTGGGAATTCGCCGCGAAGAACTTCGCCTGATCGATGCGCGTTCCCGTGTGTCCGGCCTGGCCGGACACCGCGACGGCCCGGCCCTGCGCCGGGCCGTTTGTCATGGTGCTGGCGCCGGGCGGCGCATGGGCCGGCACGGTGCACGGCCGCACCGAGTCGGGGCCGGATGTCCAGTGGCTAGACAGCGTCCGCTGAACGGACATCCCGCGTTTGCACCAAGGTGGCGCCTGAAACCCTGCGGTAACATGCCCCGCATTGTCCGACTTCCCTCACATCGAGCTCGCCATGACTGTGCATGCCTTTATCTGTGACGCGATCCGTACTCCCTTTGGCCGCTACGGCGGTGCGCTCTCTTCGGTGCGCGCCGACGACCTGGCCGCGATTCCCATCAAGGCCCTGATGGCCCGCAATCCCAACGTGCGTTGGGAAGAGCTGGACGACACGATTTTCGGCTGCGCCAACCAGGCCGGTGAAGACAACCGCAACGTCGCGCACATGGCCACGCTGCTGGCCGGTCTGCCGGTCGACGTGCCGGGCTCCACCGTCAACCGCCTCTGCGGTTCGGGTCTGGACGCCATCGGCACCGCCGCTCGTGCGATTCGTGCGGGCGAAGCGGCGCTGATGCTGGCCGGTGGCGTCGAGAGCATGAGCCGCGCCCCGTTCGTCATGGGCAAGGCCGACTCGGCCTTCTCGCGCAACGCGGCCATCTACGACACGACCATCGGCTGGCGCTTCGTCAACAAGCTGATGAAGGCGCAGTACGGCGTGGACTCCATGCCGGAGACCGCCGAAAACGTCGCCGACGACTACAAGATCAGCCGCGAAGACCAAGACAAATTTGCGCTGGCCAGCCAGCAAAAGACCGCCCGTGCCCAGAAAGAAGGCGTGTTCGACGCCGAGATCGTGCCGGTGTCGATCGCCCAGCGCAAGGGCGATCCGGTCATCGTGGGCGTCGATGAACACCCGCGCGAAACCAGCCTCGAAGCGCTGGCCAAGCTCAAGGGCGTGGTGCGCGAAGGCGGTTCGGTCACGGCCGGCAATGCGTCTGGCGTGAACGACGGCGCCGTGGCCCTGCTGCTGGCGGACGAAAAATCGGCGGCCCGTCACGGCCTCACCCCGCGCGCTCGCGTGATCGGCATGGCCACCGCCGGCGTCGCGCCGCGCATCATGGGCATGGGTCCCGCTCCGGCCACCCGCAAGGTGCTGGCGCAGACGGGCCTCACGCTGGCTCAGATGGACGTGATCGAACTGAACGAAGCCTTTGCCGCGCAGGGCCTGGCGGTGATGCGCGACCTCGGTCTGGACGACAACGACCCGCGCGTGAACCCCAACGGCGGTGCGATCGCATTGGGCCATCCGCTGGGCGCCAGCGGTGCGCGTCTGGCCACCACGGCCATCAACCAGCTGCACCGCACCGGCGGCCGCTACGCGCTGTGCACCATGTGCATCGGCGTGGGCCAGGGTATTGCCCTCATCGTCGAGCGCGTCTGATCCGATTCGGATCGCCGTTCAGGGGTGGCTCGCGCCACCTCAAAAAACAGAGGCCCGGGACATCCCGGGCCTTTGTGCGTGAAGAGCGATGGGCCGACGCGCGCGCTCAGGGCAGGCCGTCGATCTTCGAGCCCGCCTTCAGGCCATGGCGTGCGAACCAGCCCTGGGCCATCTCCAGCGCATAACGCACCGGCTTGCGCGAGCAGTGCGAGTTTTCGGTTCGCGGCGCCATATCTTCGATATTGGTCACGGTGCCGTCATCGGCGATGAACGCGATCGACAGCGGAATCAGCGTATTGCGCATCCAGAAGCACTGCATGTCCGGGGCTTCGAAAACGAACAGCATGCCTTCGTTGCCGGGCAACTCGGTGCGGCCCATCAGGCCGATCTGACGCTTCTGATCCGTATTCGCGAGCTCGGCCTGGATCACGTGGATGCCCGCCGAGAGCTGGGTCACGGGCAGGCGCGGTTGCGCGGACTGGGCCGAGGCGGCCAGCGGCAGCAGCGCGCTAGCGGCGAGAACGAGCGAACGCAGAAGAGAGCGGGCGGACGAGACGAAGGGCAGGGGCATGGTGCGGCGTAGGTGCGGGTTCGTGCGCGAGCGCGCGGGCGGCCTCATTGAACCACAAGCCCGCGTCGGATCGGTGGATTCGGGCCGGATCGAAGCGGGCCGGGGGATGCGAGGTGATCTTGCCAAGGCTGGCGAGGTGCGGCCGGCTAGGTGCGGCCGGCAAGGTGCGGCTGGCGAGGTGCGGCCGGCAAGGTGCGGCCGGCGGTACGATTTGCGGTTCGCGTGGCGGGAACCGCCGCTGCCCCCTAGAATAGAGGCTGGCGCGAGCATGTGACGCCGGTGCGGTAGGGGCGCGATTTGCGGGCGCAGCGATGGCCGGGTGGGTTTATAACCGCCGGCGTGCGTCGTGCAAATGAGAAAGGCGGGGCTCGCGCCCCGCCTCAGAGTCAATACCGGTGACGACCAGCGTGCGTATCACGCACTGCCCGGAATCAAGCCGACGTAATATTCAAAGCCTGTTTGCCCTTGGGACCTTGAATAATCTCGAAAGAGACTTTCTGGCCTTCTTTTAGGGTTTTGAACCCGTTCATCTGGATTGACGAAAAATGTGCGAAGAGATCTTCACCTCCGTCATCCGGAGTAATGAAGCCAAAACCCTTTGCATCGTTAAACCATTTGACGGTGCCCGTCGATTTAGGATTGTCCCCTTGGACAGTGGGTGCGGTCGTATCAGACATGCGGACTGCCTCATTGAATCGTATGTGGACGAAAGGGCTGTCGCCCAGCGTGCCGCCCTTCCGGGTTACGGTTGCGCTTTCAACGAGTTGAAAGGCCGCCGAATGCGTGGATAATGCGCTCCTTTTCTTTCCGTCGTCAAGTATGGAAACTACGCATTTCTGCGTGTAAGTTTGCGTAAGTATCGCGATTGAATTTGGCCGATTAAATAGAATAGCCGCCCTATGAGTTCTACCTTGGATTCCCAGAATGATGTGGTCGTGGAAAAGCAGCCGGCAAAGACCGCGCCGCCGCCCATGTACCAGGTCGTGTTGTTGAACGACGATTACACCCCCATGGAATTCGTGGTGAAGGTCCTGCAAAAATTCTTCGGCAAGAATCAAGAAGAGGCGACCCGCATCATGTTGCAGGTCCACCATGAAGGACGCGGGATCTGTGGGGTTTATCCGCGAGATCTGGCGGCCACGCGTATTGCGCAGGTCGCTCAGTACGCGCGGGCTCGGCAACATCCGTTGCAGTGTGTGATGGAACCCGTCTGAGGCCTTGTAGTTCGTGCGGCGATCGCACGTGGCAATCTGACATGCTCTACATCGGCCGCACGTTCGTGCGGCCGTTGGGCTCGTGCCTTCGGTGCGGGCCACCGGCTCTATAGCAAGACGGACGTGGCGCGAGGGGCGCGACGTCGGCGGTATCTCGTCACCATAGAGGTGTGCCTTGAGTGCAAAGAACAACAAGACCGCGATTGCGGTCGGCGCCGTAGCGATCGTTGCGGCCGCCCTTGGGTTGGGATGGTGGTTTGGACAGCAGAAGTCCGAGCCCGCGCCGGGAAGCAATCCCCCGGCGGTAACTGCTCCCGCGGCCAAGCCGCCGGGCGAGGGTGCGAGCCCCCCGGCCGCAAGCCCGGGCGCGACGCCGCCCGCGCAGGCCGATATCGGCAAACCCGACCCGTTCGCAGTGCTCTCGTGCCAGGCGCGCCAGTACAACGACTCGCTCGCGCTGGCGGTGACCTTCACCCAGCCGCTCGATCGCAAGACGACGCTGAACAAACACATCCAGGTCGTCGATAGCGGCGCCGCCAAGAAGGAAGGCGGTCCTCAGCCGGCCAGCGACTCGACCCAACCCGGCAACGTACGCGCCGCCGACACCCTGCCCAAGGGCAAGGCCGTCGAAGGCAGCTGGGTCATTGGCGACAATCCCCGCGTGGCGTACTTTCCCTATGTACAGCCGCTGCGCAACTACGCCGTCAAGGTCGCGGGCGATCTGAGCACGGGTTCGTCCAAACTGGGCGAGGCCATCCGCTGCGACGTGCCGACCGAAGCCATGCCGCCCTCGTTCTATTTCGCGAGCCGCGGCGTCGTGCTGCCGGCGGGCCAGAACGGCGGGTTGCCCGTCACGACCGTGAACATGCCGGAAGTGGACGTGCAGTTTCTGCGCGTGAATCCGCAGCGCGTGCCCGAGTTCTTCGACACGGTGCTGGGCGTCGGCCGTTCGACCGTGCGCGATAGCGACGACGAAAGCGAAGGCGCCGGCGAGGGCGAGGGCGACGAAGAGGATAGCTGGCGCTATTCCGACAACCGCAGCCTCAAGGGCCTGGTGAGCAACTGGGATCTGGACCGGCTGCACAGCCTGACCGAAAGCGCGTATCAGGGCCGATTCGTCACCGACGACAAGCCGAATCGCCGCCATGTCACGTTCCTGCCGGTCGAGGGCATCAAAGAGCTCCAGGAGCCGGGCATTTACGTGGCCGTCATGAGCCAGCCCGGCCGCTTCCGCTACGAGTATCAGGTCACGTACTTCTATGTGAGCGATATCGGTCTGCACACCCGTCGGTACCCGGACCGCACCGAGGCCTACACGGTGTCGCTCAAGTCGGGCGAGCCCGTGAGCGGCGTGCAGGTCGAGCTGGTCGACGGCGCGGGCAAGTCCCTCGCCAAGGCCGCGTCCGACGCGACCGGTCATGTCCGGTTCGACGGCAGCCACGCCAACGCGCGCGTGCTGCGCGCCTCGCGCGGCAAGGAGATGACGGTGCTGGCGCTGGGCGAACCCGCGCTCGACCTGTCGGAGTTCGACATCGGCGGGCATCCGTCGCGCAACAACAATCTATTCGTCTACTCCGGGCGCAACCTCTATCGCCCCGGCGAAACCTTCCATGTGTCGGTGTTGCCGCGCGATCCCGACGGCCGCCCGATCAAGACGGCGCCGCTGACCGCGACGCTCAAGCGTCCCGATGGCCGCACCGTCCGCACGTCGCTGTGGCAACCGCAGAAAGACACGCCCAATTATCTCGAGCAATCGATCGAGCTCCCGGCCGACGCCCAGACGGGCAGCTGGTCGCTGGAGCTGCGCGTCGATCCGGCCTCGCGCGTGCCCGACGCCGCCTGGAAATTCCAGGTCGAGGAGTTCCTGCCCGAACGCATGAAGCTCACGCTCACGTCCGAGCAGCCCGTGCTGACGTCCGACGAGCAGTGGCAGATCGACGTGCAGGGCGATTACCTCTATGGCGCGCCCGCCGCCGGCAACCGCCTGCTGTCCAGCCTGCAGATGCGTCGCGACCGTCAGGCGCTGCCCAAGCAGTGGCCGGGCTTTGTCTTCGGCGACGTGGCCGACGACAGCCGTCGCGCGTTCCAGGAGCTGCCCGAAACGGAACTCGACGCGCAGGGTCGTGCCACGCTCGACGTGGATCCCCTGACCGCCGGGACGCGTTCGCCCATGAAGGTGCGCCTGTCCGCGAGCCTGCTGGAATCGGGCGGCCGCCCGGTGGTGCGCTCGATCGAACGCAACGTCTGGCCGGCCGAGACGCTGATCGGCGTGCGCCCGCTGTTCGATAACGACGTCGCACGCGAAGGCGCGCCCGCCGGCTTCGAACTCACCCGCGTGAATACGCAGGGCGTGTCGCAGCCGGTGCAGGGGGCGCAGATGCGCCTGTACCGTGAATATCGCCAGTACTACTGGCGCTTCGACGACCAGCGCGGCTGGAACAGCGGTTACACCGAAAACGAGGACCTGGAAGATTCGCGCGTCATCGACATCGGCGAGCGCACGCCGCTGACGCTGCCGGTGCGCTATGGCCGCTATCGTCTCGAAGTGGCCGATCCCGACACCGGCGAAGTGCTGCGCTATCGCTTCTACGCCGGCTGGGGCGCCCAGGACGCCGACGCGATGGGCAATCGCCCCGACCGCGTCCAGATGAAGCTCTCGGACGTGCCGGCCAAGCCGGGCAGCACGGTCAAGCTCACGCTGACCCCGCCGCACGACGGCCAGGCGCTGATCACGGTGGAAGGCGACCGCATGCTCTGGTCGAAGTGGATCGCGGTCAAGACCGCGGGCACCGAGGTCGAGATTCCCGTGGACGCGAGCTGGAAGCGTCATGATCTGTACGTGGCGGCCACGGTGTTCCGCCCGGGCAGCCAGGGCGACCGCGTCACGCCGGCGCGCGCGCTGGGCCTGGCGTTCCTGCCGATCGACAGTGGTGACCGCAAGCTCAAGGTTGCGATTACCGCGCCGCAAAAGACCGAGCCCGAACAGAAGGTGCCGGTCAAGGTGAAGGTCGAAGGCGCCCAGAACAAGGTCGCGCACGTCACGTTGTCGGCCGTGGATGTGGGGATTCTCAACATCAACCAGTACCCGACGCCCGATCCGCTGGACTTCTTCTTCGGCAAGCATCGCTACGCCCCCGAGCTGCTCGATATGTACGGCAAGCTCATCGAGAAGATGGACGGCACGCAGGGCAAGCTGAAGTGGGGCGGCGACGCCGCCATGCGTGGCGACAGCCGCAGCCTGCCCAAGAAGGTCAAGCTGGTCGATCTGTTCTCGGGCGTCGTGCGCCTGAACGATCAGGGCGAGGCGGAGATCCCGCTGGATCTGCCCGATTTCAACGGCACGCTGCGTCTGATGGCCGTGGCCTTCACCGACGAGCAGTACGGCAGCGCCGATACCGAAATGGTCGTCGCGGCTCCCATCGTGGCCGAGCTGAATACCCCGCGCTTCATTACGCCGGGCGATCAGGCCGCCGTGGCGCTCGACCTCACCAACCTGAGCGGCGCGCCGCAGAAGATCACAGTGCGCCTGCAGGCCCTCGACCCGCTGGCGATCGCCGACAGCACGCGCACCGTCACGCTCAAGGACAAGCAACGCACCACGCTGCGCTTCGTCGCCACGACCACCGGCTCGTACGGCCTCGGCCTGATGCGTCTGACCGTGGACGGCGAGGGCGGTGCCAAGCCCGTGCACATCGTGCGCGAGTCGGTGCTGCAGGTGCAGCCGGCCTATGCCGCCGAACGCCGCGTGCGCCGCGTGCGCCTGAACCCGGGCGAGACGTGGAACGCGCCGTCTGACTGGACGGGCAGCTATTTCGCGGACTCGGTCACGATGTCCATGACGCTGTCCAATCGTCCGCCGATCAACGTGAATCGCATGATCGAAGGCCTGCTCACGTATCCGTATGGGTGCACCGAGCAGACCATCAGCGGCGCGATGCCGTGGATCGTGGTCGACGACGCCACCGCCAAGCGCTTCGGCATCAAGGCGCATCCGCAGGCCGAACGGCAAAAACGCATCGACGGCGCGCTGGCGCGCCTGTCCGGCATGCGCAACGCCGCCGGCGCGTATTCGCTGTGGGGCAACGCCTCGTCGCGCGATACCTGGCTGACCGCCTATGCGCTCGCCTTCATGCAGGACGCGCGCGACGCCGGCTTCTCCGTGCCCGACAGCTCGCTCGAACGCCCGCGCACGTGGCTGCTCGAGCAGCTGCAGCAGACCTCGCGCAACTTCGGCACCTGGTCGGCCAATCTGCGTACGGCCGTCGAAACCGGCCGCTACGACAACGTCAATACCGAGGTGCTGCGCGAGGATCATCGCCGCTTCGCCGGCCTGGCCGCGGCCGCGCTGGTGCTGGCGCGCGACGGCAAGGCGCCGCTGTCCACGGTGCGCCAGCTGTACGACGGCTACCAGGACCGTGTGCGTTCGCCGCTGCCGCTCGTGCAACTGGCCGTGGCGTTCAAGCTGATGGGCGACGAAGGCCGCATGAAGGCCGCGCTGGCCGAGGCCATGAAGCGCCCGTATGGCTTCGCCCGCCGCAACGCCTCCTACGACGATTGGCTCGGCGACTACGGCACCGCCGTGCGTGACTACGCCTTGTCGTACGCGCTGATCAATCAGTACGGGCTGACCGGTCAGGATCCGTCGCCGTTGCTCGATCAGCTCAACGGCCGCCTCGGCAGCCGCAGCTATCTGTCGACGCAGGAGCAGTACGCGCTGCTGGTCGCGGCCAAGGCCGCGGGCGGTGACCGCAACACGCCGTGGGAAGCCATGCTGCAAACGGGCGCCAGCGGTTCGCGCAACCTGACCGGCAACAGCGACCTGACCGTTCCGGTCAGCCGCGACGAAGCCGGCCTCATGCAACTGCGCAACAACGGTAGCCAGGCGCTCTTCGTCGAGTTCGACGTACAAGGCACGCCGCTCACGGCGCCCGCGCCGCGCAACGACACCATCCGGCTCAAGCGGGGCTGGTATTACCCCGACGGCCGTCCGTGGGATGGTGGCATGCTGCAGACCGGCGACATGCTGGTGGTGTGGATTCAGGCCGAAGCCAATCAGTACATCCCGGATGCGCTGATCGTGGATCGGGTGCCCGCCGGCATCGAGGTCGAAAACCTCAATCTGTCGCAGAGCCCCGATATGCGTGAATGGCAGATCGGCAAGGTGCGGGTGGCCGACGCCATGGCGAGCCCGAACCTGAAGCACCGCGAGTTCCGCGATGATCGCTATGTGGCGGCGGCGTCGCTCGGTCGTGGCCGGGTCGACATCTTCTACATGGCGCGCGTGGTGACGCCGGGTCGGTACAGCGTGCCGTCCACGGTGGCTGAAGATATGTATCGGCCCGAGATTCGTGGGGTGGGTGAGCAATGGGCCACGGTCGAGATCCGGGACCGGGCCGCGAAGCGTCCGTAACCCCGTCCGCGACACCCGCGCGGCCCCGGCGGCTCCGCCGTCTCGGGCGCGCGGTGCTGGTGCTGAGCGGCCTGGCGTTCGCCGCGCTGTGGCTGGCCGACACGCTCGACCCGCTGCCGCCGATCGGAGAGGGCGGGGCGCGCGTGGTCGTGGCCGCGGATGGCACGCCGCTGCGCAACTACCCCAGCCGCGACGGCATCTGGCGCTATCCGGTCACGCCCGACAAGGTGTCGCCGCGCTACCTCGAAACCCTGCTGACCTACGAGGATCGCTGGTTTTACTGGCATCCCGGCGTCAATCCGGCGGCGATGGCGCGCGCCGGCTGGCAGTGGATGGCCCACGGACGCATCGTGTCGGGCGGCTCCACGCTGACGATGCAGGTCGCTCGCATGCTCGATCCCGAGCTGGCCGGCCAGCCTTCGCGCAATCTGTCGGCCAAGTGGCGCCAGGTGTGGCGCGCCGTCCAGCTCGAGATGCACTACAGCAAGGACGAGATCCTGTCGCTGTACCTGAGTCACGCGCCCATGGGCGGCATCGTCGAGGGCGTGGAAATGGGATCGCGCCTCTGGCTCGGCAAACCGGCCAGCGACCTGAGCGATGCCGAGGCCGCGCTGCTGACGGCCCTGCCGCAGGCGCCGTCCCGATTGCGGCCGGACCGCCACCCGGAGCTGGCGCTGGTCGCGCGCGACAAGGTGCTGGCGCGCATGGCCGAGCGTGGCGTCTGGAGCGAGGCGCGGGTGGCCGACGCCCGCATCGAAAACGTGGTCGCGCCGCCGTTGCGGGCACGCTGGCTGGCGCCGCTGGCCGCGCAGCGCCTGCTGGCCCAGGCGCCCCGTCGCGGCCGCGACGTGGTGGCGTCCACGCTGGATGCCGACCTGCAGGCCACGGTCGAGCGCATGCTCGAAGACCGGGTCGACGCCTTGCCGCCCAAGGTGTCGATGGCGGTGCTCGTGATGGACAACGACACGCTCGAAATCAAGGCCTATGCCGGATCCGCCGATTTCGGCGACGCGAGCCGCTATGCCCACGTGGACATGGTGCGGGCGGTGCGGTCGCCCGGCTCGACCCTCAAGCCCTTCCTGTATGCCCTGGCCCTCGACGACGGCCTGGTGCATTCGGAGAGTCTGTTGCTGGACACGCCGATGTCATTCGGCGGCTACGCGCCGGGCAATTTCCAGGCGGCGTTCTCGGGCCCGGTGAGCGTGGCCCAGGGCCTGCAGCGCTCGCTGAACGTGCCCGCGGTGGACCTCCTGGATCGCATCGGACCGGTGCGATTTGCATCGGTTATGCTGGGGGCCGGCGTGCGGCTGCGGCTGCCCGCCGGCGCCTCGCCCAATCTGAGCTTGATTTTGGGCGGGGGTGGCACCACATTGGAAGAGTTGGTCGGCGCGTACCGTGCGCTGGCACGCGACGGTCTGGCCGGCGTGCCCCGGTTGTCGCCGGCCTCGCCCCGCATCGAAACCCGCGCCATGAGCGCGGGTGCCGCCTGGATCGTTCGCGATATCCTGGAGGCGGGCGGGCACCCCGACCGGCCGCTGCACCAGACCGGGACGCCGGGCCGGCAGCTCGCCTGGAAAACCGGCACCAGCTTTGGATTCCGGGATGCCTGGGCGGTGGGGGTGACGGATCAATGGACGCTCGGCGTCTGGGTGGGCCGTCCCGACGGCACGCCCAACCCCGGGTTTTTCGGCGCCAACATCGCGGCGCCGCTGTTACAGGACATCGTGGCCGCGTTGCCGGCCGGTGCGCCGCGGCAGCGTTTGCGGCCAGCCACCGTGCACGCCGTGACCACCTGCTGGCCGCTGGGCTGGCGGCTCGGCAGTTCGCCCGACGGTGCGTGCCCGCAACAGCGCGCCGCGTGGGCGCTCAACGACACGGTGCCGCCCACGTTCGCGGGCTATGCCGATACGTCGACCGGTCCGCTGCGCATCGAAGGCGTGGCGCAGGGCTCCATCCTGCGGCCGGTGCCGGGCGCGCGGGAAGTGGGCGTCGACGTGGGGGTGAGCGGTGCGAGCGGACAGGTATGGTGGTTGCTAGATGGTAGGTTATATGGGCAGGCGGAGGCCGATGTAAGACAGACCCTCGCCTTGACCCGCAACGGTCGGCATGCGCTGACCGTCATGGATGCGCAGGGCCGTTATGCCGGGCTTGAATTTGAAATCGCTGGCGTTACGCCCTGATCGGCATAGAATATGAATCGTGTACCAGACCGCTTCGGTGCGTTACGGAGGAAGCGTGATTTCCCAAGAGCTTGAAGTCAGCCTGCATATGGCATTTGTCGAGGCCCGCTCGGCCCGGCATGAATTCATTACCGTCGAGCATTTGCTGCTGTCGTTGCTTGACAACGCCTCGGCTGTCGAAGTGCTGCGCGCTTGCGCCGCCAATCTGGATGACTTGCGCCGTAACCTGCGTCAGTTCGTGACCGAAAATACCCCGGTCATCCCCAGTGGCGCCGAAGTGGATACGCAGCCTACGCTCGGTTTCCAGCGCGTGATTCAGCGCGCGATCATGCATGTATCGGCAGGCGGCACGGGCAAGAAGCCCGTTACCGGTGCCAATGTCCTGGTCGCCATCTTCGGCGAAAAAGACTCCCACGCCGTGTACTACCTGCAACAGCAGGGCGTCACGCGCCTGGACGTGGTCAATTTCCTGTCCCATGGCATTACCAAGCAGCCGCAGGAGGAGTCCTCCGCCGTGCAGCAAGAGAAGCAAGCCAGCAGCGAAGAGCAGGGCGAGTCGCGCCAGTCGCCGCTCGATCAGTACGCCACCGACCTCAACGCCGCCGCGCTGGCGGGCCGCATCGATCCGCTGATCGGTCGCGAGCACGAGGTCGAGCGTGTGATCCAGGTGCTGTGCCGCCGCCGCAAAAACAACCCGCTGCTCGTCGGCGAAGCCGGCGTGGGCAAGACCGCCATCGCCGAAGGCCTCGCCTGGCGCATCACGCGCGGCGAAGTCCCCGAGATTCTGCAGGCCGCCCAGGTCTACGCGCTCGATATGGGCGCGTTGCTGGCCGGCACCAAGTACCGCGGCGACTTCGAACAGCGCCTGAAGGGCGTGCTCAAGCAGATCCGCGGCAACCCCGACGCGATCCTGTTCATCGACGAGATCCACACGCTGATCGGGGCCGGCTCGGCCTCGGGCGGCACGCTCGACGCGTCCAACCTGCTGAAGCCGGCCCTGTCCTCGGGCCAGCTCAAGTGCATCGGCGCGACCACCTACACCGAATATCGCGGCGTGTTCGAAAAAGACCACGCCTTGAGCCGCCGGTTCCAGAAGATCGACGTGCCCGAGCCGTCGGTCGAGCAGACCGTGCAGATCCTGCGTGGCCTCAAGAGCCGCTTCGAAGAACACCATAACGTGCGCTATTCGGCCGCGGCGCTGTCCGCCGCCGCCGAGTTGTCCGCGCGCTATATCAATGATCGTCATCTGCCCGACAAGGCGATCGACGTGATCGACGAGGCCGGCGCGGCCCAGCGTCTGCTGCCGCGTTCGCGCCAGAAAAAGGTCATCGGCAAGGGCGAGATCGAACACATCGTGTCCAAGATCGCGCGCATCCCGCCGGCGTCCGTCTCCAACGACGACCGCAGCAAGCTGGCCACGCTCGATCGCGACCTCAAAACCGTCGTGTTCGGCCAGGACCAGGCCATCGAGGCGCTCGCCGCCTCGATCAAGATGGCCCGTTCCGGCCTGGGCAAGCCCGACAAGCCGATCGGCGCGTTCCTGTTCTCCGGCCCGACCGGGGTGGGCAAGACCGAGGTCGCGCGTCAGCTCGCCTTCACGCTCGGCGTGGAGCTGCTGCGCTTCGACATGTCCGAATACATGGAGCGCCATGCCGTCTCGCGCCTGATCGGCGCGCCGCCGGGATACGTGGGCTTCGATCAGGGCGGTCTGCTCACCGAGGCGATCACCAAGCAGCCGCACTGCGTGCTGCTGCTCGACGAAATCGAGAAGGCGCACCCGGATATCTTCAATATCCTGCTGCAGGTCATGGACCACGGCACGCTCACCGACAACAACGGCCGCAAGGCGGATTTCCGCAACGTCATCCTCATCATGACGACGAATGCGGGCGCCGAAACGCTGAATCGTCCGTCGATCGGGTTTGCCAACAGCCGCGCAACGGGCGACGAGATGGCCGAAATCCGGCGCATGTTCACGCCGGAATTCCGTAACCGCCTCGATTCGATCATTCCGTTCGCACCGCTGTCGCGCGACATCATCCTGCGCGTCGTCGACAAGTTCCTCATGCAGCTCGAAGATCAGCTGCACGAGCGCCGCGTCGAAGCCGTGTTCACCGAGAAACTGCGCGACTTCCTCGCCAAGAACGGGTTCGACCCGCTCATGGGCGCACGGCCGATGCAGCGTCTCATCCAGGACACGATCCGCCGCGCGCTGGCCGACGAGTTGCTGTTCGGCAAGCTGGCCGACGGTGGCAATGTCACGGTCGACCTCGACGACGAAGACAAGGTCGTGCTGAGTTTCGAGACGCCGGATAAGGCGGCGCCCAAGGCGTCCGACAAGCCGGAAGTCGAGCTGGTCGACTGAGTCCGGGCACCCCTTGAGCGACGACCGTCACTCGCTGCTCTCGTGCGAACACTGCGGCAACGTCTATCGTTGGCACGCATTGGCCCCGCGCGAGGCAGCGAGCTGTGCACGCTGCGAATCCACCCTGTGGCGCTACAGCGGGCTCACGCCCGCTAACTGGTTTGCGCTCGCGCTCGGCACGCTGATCATCTTTCTGGTCGCCAACATCTATCCGGTGGCCACCCTGACCGTGCAGGGCATGGTCAGCGACGCCACCTTCCTCGACGCGGTGGCCATCACCTGGCGCCAGGATCACTGGGCCGTGGCGATCATGACCGGCATCGTGGGATTCCTGATCCCCTTGCTGCAGATCGTGTTGCTGTTGTGGGTGCTGGGGCCGCTCGCGCGCGGGCGGCTGGCGCCGGGCTTTCGCACGGTGCTGCGTATGCTTGGCCTGGTGCGGCCCTGGAGTATGGTGCCGGTATTCCTGCTGGGCGTGGTCGTCTCCGTGGTCAAGCTGGCCGGCATGGCGTCGGTCGCGCCGGCCGTGGGTCTGCTGGGCTTCGGCTTTCTCACCATCCTGCTCACCATCATGAGCCGTCTCTCGCCGGCCGCCGTGTGGCGCATGGCCGAGCTCGAGGGCGCGACCGAAGTCCATCTTCCCGACATGAGCGGCGCGACGGTGCTGGCCGGCTGTCATGTGTGCGGTCAGGTGCAGGCCCTGTCCAGCGCCGAAGACCCTGAAGCCACGCACCATTGCCGCCGCTGCGACGCCGTGCTGCACTATCGCAAGCCCGACCACCTGGCGCGCACCTGGGCGCTGCTGCTGGCCGCGGCGGTGTTCTACATTCCCGCCAATGTCCTGCCGGTGATGAACATCACCTCGTTGCTGGGCGACGGCGCGCATACCATCCTGGGCGGCGTCGTCGAGCTCTACGAGACCGGCTCATGGGACATCGCGTTGATCGTGTTCATCGCGAGCGTGGTGGTGCCGCTCACCAAGATCCTCTCGCTGGCGTTCCTGGCTTTCACCACCCAGAACGGCAGCGCCACCAATCTGCGCCAGCGTACCCGCCTGTATCAGCTGGTCGAGTTCATCGGGCAGTGGTCGATGCTCGACGTCTTCGTGGTGATCCTGCTTGCCGCGCTGGCGGATTTCCCGGGCCTGATGCAGATCAGCGCCGCGCCCGGTGCTGCGGCCTTCGGGCTCGTGGTGGTGCTCACGATGCTCGCCGCCATGAGTTTCGACATGCGCCGGGCATGGGACGTGCAGGAGCGGTCCGAATGGGCGCACGACCATCCGCACTTTCATGAGCAGGTCCAGGCGTCGCGGCCTGCCGAGCGTTCGCCGGCGTCGCCTACGGTCTGAACGCGGCGGGACGCCGCATCCGCGCCTTTAAGGCACAATGGCATTCAATGATGTAACTGGCACAATTGCCGGAGTTGCCCATGCCCCCGGCATGCGGCGTCGTACAAAGGAAACGTGACAATGGCCGAACAGACTCCTCCTGGTGGCACCCCGGTGCACAAGGTGTCCGTCTCGAAGAAAGAACGCTCGCGCATTTCCTGGATCTGGCTCGTTCCGCTGATCGCGGCGGTGGCAGGGCTGTCGCTCGTGGTTCGCACCTGGATGCAGAGCGGCCCGGAGATCACCATCCAGTTCGAGACCGCCGAAGGGCTCGAAGTCGGCAAGACGCAGCTGCGCTACAAAGACGTGACCATCGGTCAGGTCAAGGGCATCGGTTTCAACGAAGACCGCAGCAAGGTCGTCGTCGAGGCCGAGCTCACCCGCAACGTCTCCAATCTCGCGCGTGAAGGCACCAACTTCTGGGTGGTGCGTCCGCGCCTGGGCGTGAGCGGCGTGTCCGGCCTGGGTACCCTGGTGTCGGGCGCCTACATCGGCGTCGATGCCGCCGAAGACACCGGCGAGGCGCCCGCCAAGGCCAGCAAGTTCGATTTCGTGGGGCTCGAAACCCCGCCCGCCGTCACGCACGATCGCGAGGGCAAGCGCTTCATGCTCAAGGCGCGTGACCTGGGTTCGCTCGATATCGGCTCGCCCGTCTACTACCGCCGTATCAGCGTCGGGCGGGTGGTGGGCTACTCGCTCGACCAGGACGGCAAGGCCGTCAACGTCGAGATCTTCGTCGATGCGCCCAACGACAAGTTCGTGACCAGCGGCACGCGCTTCTGGAACGCCAGCGGCGTCGATTTTTCGGTGAACGCGGAAGGGCTGAAAGTCCGCACGCAGTCGCTGGTGTCGGTGGCCATCGGCGGCATCGCGTTCGAAGACGTATCCCCGCGCAATACCGAGGTGGCCAAGGAGAACGACACGTTCGAGCTCTACACCGGCGAAGGCGTCGCCAAGGCCAACACCGATGGCGAGCCGTTCCCCGTGCGCATGCGCTTCGATCAGTCGGTACGCGGCCTGTCGGTCGGCGCGCCGATCGACTTCCAGGGCATCACGCTCGGCGACGTCACCAAGATCACGATCGACTTCGACAGCAAGACCAAGCGCTTCTTCGCCTGGGTCGACGCCACGCTCTACCCCGAGCGTCTGGGCCGTCTGTACGAAGAGATCCGCGCCGAGGCCGAAAAGGTGGGCACGGGCCATCTGGCGCCGGGCCAGGTCATGACCGTGATGGTGAAGTACGGTCTGCGCGCGCAGATGCGGTCGGCCAACCTGCTGACGGGCCAGCTCTTCATCGTGCTCGACCACTTCCCGAAGGCGCCGCCGGTGGATTACAAGCCGACCGAGCCGATGACCATCCCGACCATTCCGGGTCAGTTCGATCAGCTGCAGGAGCAGATCACCAGCATCGTCAACAAGGTCGAGAAGATCCCGTTCGAGCAGATCGGCAACGAGCTGCGCAGCACGCTCGCCAACACCTCCAAGCTCATGGGCCGCCTCGAGAAAGACGTGGCGCCCGAGGCGCAGTCGGTCCTCAAGCAGGCGCGTCAGTCGCTGTCGGCGGTCAACGAATTGCTCGCTTCGGATTCGTCGCTGCCGGTCAATACCGAGCGCGCCATGCAGGAGCTTGGCCGGGCCGCGCGCTCGCTGCGTGCGCTGTCCGATTATCTCCAGGCCAATCCCGAAGCCTTGCTGCGCGGGCGTGGGGAAGATCCCATCCCGGGCGCGGGCCCTGTCAGGAACTAATCCATGAAGTCCATTTTCTTGCGCGGTCTGTCGTATGTAGGCGTGGCGGTGACACTCGCGGCCTGCGGCTCCTCGCCCACGCCTCGCTATTACACCTTGCTGGCGCCTCAGCAGGCGGCGCCAGCGTCCACGGGCAATGCGTCGTACATGATCGAGGTGCTGCCGGTGACGGTGCCCAGTCAGGTGGATCAACCTCAGATCATGCTGCGCACGGGGGCGGGTACCGTGGCGCCGCTGTATTCGGACCGCTGGACGGGCGCGCTGCCCGACGAACTGCGCTCGGCACTGTCCGACGGCCTCACGCGCGAATTGGGCGTGCTCGACGTGCAGGTGGTGCGGCCGGCCGCGGGCGCGCCGGTGTGGCGCGTGCAGACGGATGTGCAGCGCTTCGACATGAACGACGGGGGCCCGGCCGTGCTCGACGCCACCTGGCGCGCGCGGCCGCTCAATGCGCAGGGCCGCGGACTCGTCTGCCGCACCGTGGTGAGCGTGCCGGTCGAGGGTGCGGCCGTGACCGGCCTCGTCACCGCGCAGCAGCAGGCCGCGCAATTGCTCGCCCGCACCATCGCCAGCGCGGTGCGTTCCGGCGGGCAGGACGCCCAGCCGGCGAGCGAACAGGTGAGGGTCTCCGGCTGCACCCAACTGGCGGACGGGGCCCGCTGAAGACATTTTCGGATCCGAAGGCGCGGGTAGCACCGCGCCTTTTTTATTTTGTCGACGCGTTGCCGGCTGTTCGGCCTCATTTGTCCCGTTTTGGAGCGGGGAGCGGCGGGCGAGGCGCCGTGTTGATTCCTGTTATTCCGAAGAATCTCTCTTGTTTCCATGCGGTTAACCCGAGGCACGTAAGGGTTAACCTGTATATCGACCGGGTTGCAACCTGATTAGCATACGGTGGCACCGAGGTGCTCCGGGGCCCCCGATCGTCTGTGGGTTTCACCGGGGCACGCTCGCCATGCCGCCTCGCGCGGCCTTCCCATGCTGTATCAGGAACCCACGATTTATGGCTAGCACGACCCTGGGCGTCAAGGTCGACGACGCGCTGCGGGATCGCCTCAAGGCGGCCGCACAAAAGCTGAACTGCACACCCCATTGGCTGCACAAGCAGGCCATCGTCTCCTATCTCGACAAGATCGAACGCGGCCAATTGCCGCCCGAGATGGCGCATCTGGGCCGTGAAGACGGCGGTGTGGATGACCTCGACGACACGCCGGTCGTGAATCACCCGCCGTTCTATGATTTCGGCCAGGACGTGCAGCCGCAGTCGGTCCTTCGCGCCGCGATCACGGCTGCCTACCGCCGCCCCGAATCCGAATGCGTGCCGCTGCTGCTGGGGCAGGCCCGCATGCCGCAGCTCGAAAAGACGCATGCGATGGCGGCCAAGCTGGTGCAGGCGCTGCGCGCCAAGCGCACCGGTGGCGGTGTCGAAGGGCTGATCCAGGAGTTTTCGCTGTCGAGCCAGGAGGGCGTGGCCCTGATGTGTCTGGCCGAAGCGCTGTTGCGCATCCCCGATCGCGCCACGCGCGACGCGCTCATCCGCGACAAGGTCGCCCGCGGCGACTGGAAGTCGCACATGGGCGGTTCGCAGTCGCTGTTCGTCAATGCCGCCACCTGGGGCCTGATGATCACCGGCAAGCTGGTGTCCGTGAGCAGCGAACAATCGCTGTCGCGCGCGCTCACGCGCCTGATCGGCAAGGGGGGCGAGCCCCTGGTGCGCAAGGGCGTCAACATCGCCATGCGCATGATGGGCGAGCAGTTCGTGTCGGGCCAGACGATCTCCGAGGCGCTGGCCAACAACCGCAAGCTGGAGTCGCGCGGCTTCCGTTATTCCTACGACATGCTGGGCGAGGCCGCCACCACGGCCGAAGACGCCGAGCGCTACTACGCCTCGTACGAACAGGCCATCCACGCCATTGGCAAGGCCGCGGCCGGCCGCGGCATCTACGAAGGCCCGGGCATCTCGATCAAGCTGTCGGCGCTGCATCCGCGCTACTCGCGTGCCCAGCGCGAGCGCGTGATGGCCGAGCTGCTGCCGCGCGTGCGCGCGCTCACGATCCTCGCCCGCCAATACGACATCGGCCTGAACATCGATGCCGAAGAAGCCGACCGCCTGGAAATCTCGCTCGACCTGCTCGAAGCGCTGTGCTTCACGCCCGAACTCGACGGCTGGAACGGCATCGGCTTCGTGATCCAGGCCTATCAGAAGCGTGCGCCTTTCGTGATCGATTACGTGATCGATCTCGCGCGCCGCAGCGGCCACCGCGTGATGGTGCGCCTGGTCAAGGGCGCCTACTGGGACAGCGAAATCAAACGTGCCCAGGTCGACGGCCTCGAGGGCTACCCCGTCTATACGCGCAAGGTCTATACCGACGTGGCCTACTTGGCCTGCGCGCGCAAGCTGCTCGGCGCGCCCGAGGCGGTCTACCCGCAGTTCGCCACGCACAATGCCTACTCGCTCGCGGCCATCTATCACCTGGCCGGGCAAAACTATTACCCCGGCCAATACGAGTTCCAATGCCTGCACGGCATGGGCGAACCGCTGTACGACGAAGTGGTCGGCCCCGTGGCCCAGGGCAAGCTCAATCGCCCCTGCCGCATCTACGCCCCGGTGGGCACGCACGAAACGCTGCTCGCCTATCTGGTGCGCCGCCTGCTCGAAAACGGCGCCAACACCTCGTTCGTGAACCTCATCGGCGACGAGACCATTCCGGTCGAGCAGCTGGTCGCCGATCCGGTCGAAGCCGCGTCGCGCGTGGTGCCGCTGGGCGCGCCGCACGAGAAGATCCCGCTGCCGCGCGACCTGTATGGCAACACCAGCGAAGGGGTGCGCGCCAACTCCGCCGGTCTGGATCTGAGCAACGAACATCGTCTGGGATCGCTGTCGGCCGCACTGCAGACCAGCGCCGCCATGCCGTGGCGCGCCGCGCCGATGCTGGGCGAGGGCGATCCGCTCTGGGACGATGCCCGCGCCATCGACGTACTCAATCCGGCCAATCAGCGGGACGTGGTCGGCCGGGTGATGGAAGCCAACGAAGTCGAGGCCGACATCGCGCTGCGCGGCGCGGCCAACGTCGCCCCGATCTGGCAATCCACGCCGGTCGCCGAACGCGCGCAATGCCTGCGCCGCGCGGCGCAGATGCTCGAAGAGCAGATGCAGAATCTGCTCGGCCTGATCGTGCGCGAGGCCGGCAAGTCGTTGCCCAACGCGATTGCCGAGGTGCGCGAGGCGGTCGACTTCCTGCGTTATTACGCCGACCAGGCAGAACGCGAGTTCGACAACGACACGCACCGTCCGCTGGGCACCGTGCTGTGCATCAGCCCCTGGAATTTCCCGCTGGCGATCTTCACGGGTCAGGTGGCCGCCGCGCTGGCCGCCGGCAACACCGTGCTGGCCAAGCCGGCCGAGCAGACGCCGCTGATCGCGGCCCAGGCCGTGGCCATCCTGCGCGCCGCCGGCGTGCCGGCGGGCGCGGTGCAACTGCTGCCGGGGCGTGGCGAGACCATCGGCGCGCGCCTGGTGGGCGCCGCCGCCGTGCGCGGCGTGATGTTCACCGGTTCGACCGAGGTGGCGCGCATCATCGCCCGCAGCCTGGCCGAGCGCCTCGACGACGACGGCCACACCATTCCGCTGATCGCCGAGACGGGCGGCCAGAATGCGATGGTGGTCGACTCGTCGGCCCTGTCGGAACAGGTGGTGTTCGACGTGCTGAGCTCGGCGTTCGATTCGGCAGGCCAGCGCTGCTCGGCGCTGCGTGTGCTGTGCGTGCAGGAAGACAACGCCGATCACGTTCTCACCATGCTGCGCGGCGCGATGCGCGAGCTGCGCGTGGGTAACCCCGATCGCCTCTCTACCGACGTGGGTCCGGTGATCGACGGCGAAGCCCAACACAACATCCTCAACCACATCGACACGCTGCGCGCGGCCGGCCATCGCGTCGACCAGGTCGAGCTGGCACCGGAATGCCGCGGCGGCACCTTCGTGCCGCCGACGCTGATCGAGATCCAGGACATCGGCGAACTCAAGCGCGAAGTGTTCGGCCCCGTGCTGCATGTGGTGCGCTACGCGCGAGGCGACCTCGACCGCGTGCTGGAGCAGATCAACGGCACCGGCTACGGCCTCACCTTCGGCGTGCACACGCGGATCGACGAAACCGTGGCGCACGTGACCGAGGCCGTCCAGGCCGGCAACCTCTACGTCAACCGCAATATCGTGGGTGCGGTGGTGGGCGTGCAGCCCTTCGGCGGTGAAAACCTCTCCGGCACCGGTCCGAAGGCGGGCGGTCCGCTGTACATGTACCGTCTGCTGTCGGTGCGTCCGCAAGGCCTGCCGCCGGCGCTCAAGGGTGCCACCAGCATGCCGGTCGCGCTGGCGCTGCCCGGCCCTACGGGCGAAACCAACACCTATATGGTCGAGCCGCGCGGCGCGGTCTATTGCGTGGCGGCGACGGATGCCGGTGCCCGCGCGCAATGGGCGGTGGCGCGCGCCACCGGCAACCAGGCCTGGTTCGCCGACACGCCGGCCGCGCAGGCGCTGCTGGCCGGTCTCGATGCCGAGGCACGCGAGCAGGCCGCCATCCTGGATGACGCCGAGGTCGACGAGGCGCAGTATCAGGCCGTATTGTTCGAGGGTGATGGCGACACGCTGCGGGCGCTCAACCAGCGCGTGGCGCGTCGTGCCGGCCCGCTGGTGGCGGTGCATGGACTGTCGTCGGACGCGCTTGCCGCCGGCGCCAGCTACGCGCCCGAGCGCCTGCTGTGCGAGCGCTCGTTGAGCGTGAATACGGCCGCCGCCGGGGGCAATGCCAGCCTCATGACCATCGGTTGAGGAAGAAAGAATAGGGGGCGATTCGAGCTAGGGCTAACCCGATGTACAACCTCGGGTTATCTCCAATACCAGCCCGGGTTGCACCCGTTCACAATCCGCTCCCACCGGGATATACAGCAGTCAGATTGCAGTTGCTTTACCGTCGTTTCCGGTCGTTTTCCTGCAGTGCCCGGTGCCTGTTGCAAGGCGCCGGCTTGTCGGACCCCGAACCCGGGGTGCCACAAGACCTGCCCCGTGCAGCGCCTGCGGCCTCTGGCTCCTTCGAGAGCGCAGTCCCAGGCCAGCCCGGCGGCAGAAAAACCGGCTTCGGGCCACAAGCCCGGATATAAAACAAAGCAAGGCATTTCGTGCGACCTATCGGGAGGAAACCATGACGTTGCGCACCCCCATCAAACTGCTGGCCGCGGGCATTGCCGCCGCCTGCGTGGCAGGCGCCGCCCAGGCTGCCGACATCAAGTTCGGCTTCGCGGCGCCCCTGACCGGCCCGCAATCGCACTACGGCGAAGACATGCAGAACGGCCTGAACCTGGCGCTCGAAGAAGCGAACCAGAAGGGCATCAAGATCGATGGCAAGCCGGCCAAGTTCGTGCTGGTGTCCCGCGATGACCAGGCCGACCCGCGCGTTGCCGTGCAGGTGGCTCAGCAGCTCGTCGACCAGGACGTCAACGGCATCCTCGGCCACTTCAACTCCGGCACCACGATCCCGGCGTCGCGCGTCTACCACGACGCCGGCCTGCCGCAGATCGCCATGGCCACGTCGCCCGAGTACACCAAGCAAGGCTACGAGACCACGTTCCGCATGATGACCAGCGACACCCAGCAGGGCGCCGCCGTGGGCAAGTTCATCGTCGAGAAGCTCAACGCCAAGAAGGTCGCGATCATCGACGATCGCACCGCCTACGGCCAGGGTCTGTCCGACGAAGTCGAGAAGGCCGTCAAGGCTGCCGGTGGCCAGATCGTGCGCCGCGAGTACACCACCGACAAGGCCAACGACTTCACGTCGATCCTGACCAACATCAAGGGCAGCGCGCCCGACGCCATCTTCTTCGGCGGCCTCGACGCGCAGTCCGGCCCGATGAAGCGCCAGATCGCGACGCTGGGCATCAAGGCACCGCTGGTCTCGGGCGAAATGACCCGCAGCGACACCTTCATCAAGCTGGCAGGCGACGCCGCCGACGGCACCTACGCCTCGCTGGCCGGTGTGCCGCTCGACAAGATGACCGCGGGCAAGGACTTCGCCCAACGTTACGAAGCCCGCTTCAAGAAGGCCCCCGGCGTGTACGCGCCCTACGCCTACGACGGCGCCTGGAACATGATCGCGGCGATCGAGAAGGCCAACTCGGCCGATCCCTCGAAGTACCTGTCGTCGCTGGCCAAGCTCGAGCGCAAGGGCGCCACCAGCGAGCACATCTCGTACGACAAGAACGGCGACCTGAAAGAAATCTCGGTCACGATCTATCAAGTCAAGAACGGCAAGTGGGAGATGGTCGAAACGATGGTCAGCCAGGCCAACTGAGCCGACCGACCCCGGCACCTGCCTGGCGCCTGACGGCCCGGCATGTGCCGTGTCCACGCGGCGAAGCGCACCGCGCTTCGTCCGCCGACCGTGCCGCGGCCGGCGGCCGTCCGTACCGCCCCGACACCGTGTCGCCGCGGCGGACCGGCCTCCGCGCCGCCTGCCATAACGGCGCCGACCCCTCACCGGGCGCGCACCGGTGCAGACCGCACGGCGGCCTGTTACCCGGCTCCTTTTCGAAGCCCGTATGGATATCTTCACTCAACAACTGATTAATGGCCTCACGCTGGGCAGCGTGTATGCGCTCGTCGCGTTGGGCTACACCATGGTGTACGGCATCATCGGTCTGATCAACTTCGCCCATGGCGATGTGGTCATGATCGGCGCGATGACCGCCACCATGATCGCCGCCGCCATGGTGGGCGCCGATCCCAACGCCTCGGCCTTCATGGTGCTCGGCGTGGGCATGCTGGTCGCCGTGCCGCTGTGCATGGCGGTGGGCTGGACCGCCGAGCGCGTGGCCTACCGGCCGCTGCGCCGCGCGCCCCGCCTGGCCGCGCTCATCACCGCCATCGGCGTGTCCATCATTCTGCAGAACGTCGCGATGATGGTGTGGGGGCGCAACTATCTCAACTTCCCGCAGGTGCTGCAGCCCGACGTGCTGAACATCTTCGGCGCCCGCATGAGCACGCTGCAGATCGCCATCGTGGTGATCGCCGCCGCGATCATGGGCGCGCTGCTGGTGGTCGTGCACAAGACCCGCCTGGGCACCGCGATGCGCGCCACCGCGCAGAATCGCGAAGTGGCCGGACTGATGGGCGTGAACATCAACACCGTGATTTCCGCGGCCTTCCTGATCGGCTCGGCGCTCGCCGCCGTGGCCGGCATGATGATCACCACCTACTACGGCGTGTCGCAGTACACGATGGGCTTCATGCTCGGGCTGAAGGCCTTCACGGCCGCCGTGCTGGGCGGCATCGGCAATCTGGTCGGCGCCATGGCGGGCGGCCTGCTGCTGGGCATCATCGAAGCGCTGGGCTCGGGCTATATCGGTGACCTCACCGGCGGCTTCCTGGGCAGCCACTACCAGGACGTGTTCGCGTTCGTCGTGCTGGTGCTGGTGCTGATCTTCCGTCCGTCGGGCTTGCTCGGCGAACGGGTGGGGGACCGCGCATGAGCACGCTGCCTTCCAACCGCTCGGGTATCAACACCCGCCAGCTCGCCGCCATCACGCTGATCGGCGTGGTGCTGGCCGTGCTGCCCTTCGTGATCGGCATGGCCGGCCAGAGCTGGGTGCGCATCATGAACTTCGCGCTGCTCTACGTGATGCTGGCGCTGGGCCTGAACATCGTGGTGGGCTTCGCCGGCCTGCTCGATCTCGGCTATATCGCGTTCTACGCGGTCGGCGCCTATGTGTGGGCCTTGCTCGCCTCGCCGCACTTCGGCCTGCACCTGCCGTTCTGGGCCATCCTGCCGATCAGCCTGGCACTGGCGTGCGTCTTCGGCGTGCTGCTTGGGGCGCCCACGCTGAAGTTACGGGGCGACTACCTCGCCATCGTGACGCTGGGCTTCGGCGAGATCATCCGGATCTTCCTCAATAACCTGAACGCGCCGATCAACATCACCAACGGGCCGCAGGGCGTGAACCGCATCGATCCGTTCCGGGTGGGCGACTTCGCCTTCAATCGCACCGAAACGCTGATGGGCATCCGCTTCACGGGGCCCGAGAAGTACTACTACCTGCTGGTGGGACTCACGCTGCTGATCATCCTGGTGTGCGCGCGACTGCAGAATTCGCGCATCGGCCGCGCCTGGGAAGCGATCCGCGAAGACGAAATCGCCGCCAAGGCCATGGGCATCAACACGCGCAACATCAAGTTGCTGGCCTTCGCGATGGGCGCGTCGTTCGGCGGCGTGGCGGGCGCGATGTTCGCGGCCATGCAGGGCTTCGTCAGCCCCGAGAGCTTCAGCCTCACCGAATCGATTTCGATCCTGTGCATGGTGGTGCTGGGCGGTATGGGCAACATCCCGGGCGTGATCCTGGGCGCCATCATCCTGGCCGCATTGCCCGAGTTCCTGCGCGCGGTCGTCGAGCCGGTGCAGCACATGCTGTTCGGCGCCGTGGTCCTCGACCCCGAAGGCATCCGTATGCTGCTGTTCGGCCTGGCCATGGTCTGCGTGATGCTGTTCCGCCCGGCCGGCCTGTGGCCCTCGGCGGTGCGCAAGCGCGAGCTGGCGGGCAACCGCCAGCAGGGAGGTGCGGCATGAGCGTGATCCTCAAGGCCGAAGGACTCGGCAAACGCTTTGGCGGCCTGCGCGCGCTCACCGACGTGAGCTTCGATATCGAAGAGGGCGAGATCTACGGCCTCATCGGACCGAACGGCGCGGGCAAGACCACGCTGTTCAACGTGCTGACCGGGCTGTATATCCCCGAAGACGGCAAGTGCACGTTCAACGGCATTTCGCTGGTGGGCACCAAGCCGCATGAAGTCGCGGCCGCGGGGCTGGCCCGCACCTTCCAGAACATCCGCCTGTTCGCGAACCTGAGCGCGATCGAAAACGTCATGATCGGGCGTCACGTGCGCACCCGCGCCGGCGTGTTCGGCGCGGTGTTGCGCACGCCGGCACAGCGCGCCGAAGAGGCCGCCATCGAGCGCCGGGCGCATGATCTGCTCGAGTACGTCGGCATCGGCCATCGCGCCAACGACGTCGCACGCGCGCTGTCGTATGGCGATCAGCGACGCCTGGAGATCGCGCGGGCGCTCGCCACCGATCCCAAGCTGCTCGCGCTCGACGAGCCGGCGGCGGGTATGAACGCTTCCGAGACCGTGGTGCTGCGCCAGCTGATCGAGAAGATCCGCGCCGACGGCATCACCGTGCTGCTGATCGAGCACGACATGAAGCTCGTGATGGGCCTGTGCGACCGTGTACTCGTGCTCGAGTACGGCAAGGTGCTGTCGATGGGCAAGCCCGCGCAGGTGCAGCGTGACCCCAAGGTCATCGAAGCCTATCTCGGCGCCGGTGCGGCCACCGATCCGCTGTTGCATCATTCGGAGGAGCCGGCATGAGCACTGCACAACCCTTACTGGCGCTGCGCCAGCTCGAAGTCGCCTACGGCGGCATCCGTGCCGTGCGCGGCATCGACCTGCATGTGAACGAAGGCGAACTGGTGTGCCTGATCGGTGCCAACGGCGCCGGCAAGAGCACCACGCTGCGCGCGATCACCGGCCTCGTGCCCACCGCGGGCGGCGTGGTCGAATACAACGGCCAGTCCATCGCGGGCAAGCGCTCCTACGAACTCGTGCGCCAGGGGCTCGTCATGGTGCCGGAAGGCCGGGGCATCTTCGGCCAGCTCACCATCGAAGAGAACCTCGCCATGGGCGCCTATACCCGGCGCGACGCGGCGCAGATCCGGCAGGACACCGAACGCGTGTTCACGCTGTTTCCGCGTCTGGCCGAGCGGCGCAAGCAGGCCGCCGGCACGCTGTCGGGCGGCGAGCAGCAAATGGTGGCCATGGGTCGCGCCATGATCGCGCGTCCCAAGCTGTTGTTGCTCGACGAGCCCTCGATGGGCCTGGCCCCGTTGATGGTCGAGAAAGTCTTCGAGGTGGTGCGCACCATCGCCAACGAAGGCGTCACGATTCTGCTGATCGAGCAGAATGCGCGTCTGGCGCTGGAGAACAGCCATCGCGGTTACGTGATGGAATCGGGCGAGATCATCCTGGCGGGCCCCGCCCGCGAGATGCTCGACGACCCGAAGGTGCGCGCGGCCTATCTCGGCGAGGTCGAAGCCGAGGCCTGAGCGGCTGCGCTCGGGTGCCGCCACGCAAGCCTCCAAGCCCCGGTAAGCCGGGGCTTGTCGTTTGTGCGGTTCGAGCGGGGCCCGTCCGCCCGGTGTTACGGCGCGGTCGCGGCACGGCGCATGCTGATAGGGGGGTTGTCCCCGTCCGCCCAAAGGAGAGCAGCATGAAGACCCAGATCCAGTTCAAGAAGACCGACGGCAGCGAAGGCGTGGCGCTCGTCAGTGGCGATGCCACCGACGTGGTGCAGGCCAAGAGCGCGCTCGCCGATCAGCTGGCGCGTCCGCCCGAGGCCGAGGGCGGTCAGGAGGCCAGCGCCGACGAGCGTCTGCGCAAGGCGGGCATCGACCCCGCTTCGGTCAAAGGCACGCACATCGCCGAGTAGGCGTTGCGCATCGAGGTCAGCGACACGAGACCTCGACCGGCGCGGCGCAAGCCCGGCGATGCAAACCGCCCCCCGGCGCATTGGGAAGTAACCCATGCGCCGGGGGGCGGTTCGTTTGTGCTGCGCGCTTGATGCGCCTGGCGCCGGCCGTCAGGCCGGCTGCGCGGCCGCCGTGGCCGGGCGGCGGGCGATCATCAGGGCAATCACGGCGGCGATCAGGCCGGTGGCGCCCGCGATCACGAAGGCCCACTGGTAGCTGCCCGTGGATTCGCGCACGTAGCCGCCCATCCAGGCGGCGCTGGCCGCGCCGAGCTGGTGGCCCGCCACGATCCAGCCGAACACGATCGGCGCGTCGCGTTCGCCGAACGCCTCGGTGGTCAGGCGCAGCGTCGGCGGCACCGTCGCGATCCAGTCCAGCCCGAAGAAGATCGCGAAGATCGACAGGCTGTAGAACGAGAAATCGGAGTAGGGCAGATACATCAACGACAGCCCGCGCAGGCCGTAATACATGAAGAGCAGACGGCGTGGGTCGTAGCGATCGGTGAGCCAGCCGGAAGCCGTGGTGCCGACGAGATCGAAGATGCCCATCAAGGCCAGGAGGCCCGCAGCCTGGATCTCGGCGATGCCGTGGTCGCCGCACATGGCGATCAGGTGCGTGCCCACGAGGCCGTTGGTGGTGAAGCCGCACACGAAGAACGTGGCGAACAGATACCAGAACGTGCGCGTGACGGAGGCCCGGCGCAGGGCCCCGAACGTCGCGGCCAGCAGACCGGTGCGCGGCGCGGAGGAGGGCGGCGGCGCGTCGGGCGCGCTGCCATAGGGGCGCAGGCCGACGTCGGCCGGCCGGTCCGGCACCAGCCAGATCGCGAACGGCACCAGCACCGCGGCGCCGGCCGCCACGGCCCAGACCACGCGCGTCCAATCGCCCGACGAGGCGAGCGCGGCCAGAATGGGCAGAAACAGCAGGTTGCCGGTCGCGGTGCTCGCGGTCAGCAGGCCCATCATCAGTCCACGACGGGTGGCGAACCAGCGATTGACGATCGTGGCGCCGAGCACGACGGCGACCGCGCCCGAGGCGATTCCCGAAAATACGCCCCAGGTCAGCAACAGCTGCCAGGACTCGGTCATGAACGCGCTGGCCGCGCTCGAGGCCGACATCAGAATGAGCGCGCCGATCAACACCCGGCGCAGGCCGAAGTGCTCCATCGCGGCCGCCGCGAACGGCCCGGTCAGGCCGTACAGAAAGATGCCGACGGCCGCCGCGAACGAAATCGTGGCGCGGCTCCAGCCGAAGTTTTCTTCGAGCGGCACGATCAGCACGCTGGGCGTGGAGCGCAGCCCGGCCGAGATCAGCAGGGCGAAGAAAATCACCGCCACGACCACGAAAGCGTACTTCTGGCCGTAGCGGCGGAATGGGGCAGGAGGCTGGGCTATACTCATGTTACTGACCGGTACGTAATCAGGAACTCGAATCGTACGTACCGGTCAGTAACATCGTCAAGCGTTTTTTCTGGAGGAGACACGATGGCTTCCAAGACGACGGATTCCCCTTCCGCGGCTCCCCGCGCGACGGAAGCGGGGCAGGCAAGCCAGGCCGGGCCGCGTCAGGCCGGGCCGCGCCAGGCCGGGCCGCGTGAGGCCGCGCCGCGGCAGGCCGGCCCGCAACCCGCCACGCCGCGCCTGGCCGCCGACCGTATCCGCGAAACCGCGCGCCGCATGTTCTATCGCGACGGCATCCGTGCCGTGGGCGTCGATGCCATCGTGAACGAGGCGGGCGTCACCAAGCCCAGCCTCTACCGGGCGTTTTCCTCCAAGGACGAGCTCGCCGCCTCCTACCTGCGCGACTACGAACAGGAGTTCTGGGCGCGCTTCGACGCCGGCCTCGACACCCATCCCGATGATCCCCGCGAGCAGGTGCTGGCCTACTTTCGCGTGTTGTCCCAGCGCGCCACCGAGCTGCCGAACTACCGGGGCTGCGGTCTGAGCAATGCCTGCGTGGAGTATCCCGAGCCCGACCATCCGGCGCGGGAAGTTGCGGTCGCGCACAAACATGTATTGCGTGACCGCATGGTCGAACTCGCCCGGGCCATGGGCGCGCAGGATCCCGACGAACTGGGCAACGGTCTGCTGCTCATGCTCGAAGGCGCCTTCTTGACCGGCCAGATGTTCGGCGAAGACGGCCCGCCCAAGTACCTCGTCGCCGCGGCCGAGCGACTGATCGACGCCAGCCTGCGCTGAGCCGCGGGCCACGCCAGGCCGCGGGGCACCGGCATCGTTGCCTCCGCTGCCTGCGCTTCACCCCTTCCTCTCTTTCCCTGAGCCGACCCCTCGGGTTCCGCCAACCGGCGGCCCGGGCGCGTCGGTGCGCGCCTGCGCGCGGCATCCCTAAAAACTGCATGCAATTCGAGCGGCGGCTCGCGTTGTCCTGAAAGGCCAAGGCGCGACGCCTCCGCTGACGGCGGCGACCCGCGCCGCGTCCTCAGCGCCCGGGCGCGGCCCTTTCACGAATTGCATGCACTTGGCGCACACGCTCGCGCCATCCCTCGCACCACACGTGCTTTTCAATCAACAGCCGACCATGCGCGCTTCGCAACGAAGTGCATGCACTTCATATCGCCTGCCTCGTGTCGGGAGCCGACGTGGCATGCGCTACGCCGTTGCGCGGCCGCAAAAGGTGGACGGCGACGTCCGTCCGAAATCTCGGGTGGGCAGAAAGATCGGATGTGACTGCACCGACACTGAACAGGCAGGTTTCGCGTCGGGGTAGCGCAAGCTGCCGCCGGCGATGGGCCCGCAACAACCAGCTAGAGCAGAAACGTGGCCGATCGACACACACAGGCGGGACCCAGCAAGACTCGACTTCACCTGGCAGCCGGGATCGTGGCGCTCGGTGCGCTCAGCGCGGCGGGCTTCGCCCACGCCCAGTCGCAGCCCTTGCCGCCCGAGGCCGCGCCCCGGCACGAGATCGAACGGCGCCAGCAGCAGGAGATCGAGGCGCAGCGCGAGCGGGCGCAACACCGGCCCGACGTGCTGGCCCCCGAAGCGGCACCGGACGCGTCGGGCGACCTGCGCCTGCCCACCGAGGATCCGTGCTTCCTGATCGCACGCGTTCAGTGGGAGGCCCCCGCGCCGCCCGCGGGCTTGCGGCGCGCCGCCGAAGCGGTGCAAGGGCGTTGCGTCGGCGTCCAGGGCCTGCAGCAATTCCAGAAGTACCTCGGCGAGCTGCTCATCGACGCGGGCTTGATCACGACGCGGGTGCTCGTACCCGAACAGTCGCTGGCCGACGGCACGCTGACCCTGCGTTATATGGCCGGCAGGATCGGCGTCATACGCGACGAGGCCACGCCGGGCTGGTGGCGCACCGCCTTACCCACCGGCCCCGGTGGCGCGGTGAATCAGCGCGATCTCGATCAGGCCCTCGAAAACATCCGCCGCCTGGCCGGCCAGGGCGATGCGTCCATCGACCTCGTGCCCGGCACGGAGCTCGGTGAGTCCGACCTGCAAATCAAGCCCGGCACCGGCAAGCGCTGGCACGCCAACGTCGGCGCCGATAACGCGGGCATGAATACCACGGGCAAGAACCAGATCAACGCGGGCCTCACGCTCGATTCCCCCTTGTTCCTCTACGACCAGTTGTCGGCCTCGTGGAACAGCAACGCCGACATGGGCAACGGGCAGGCGGGCGCCCGTGCCGCGTCGGTCAACTACAGCGTGCCGGTGGGTTACTGGAGCGTCTTCGCGGGCGCCAGCCGCTCGCATTATCGCCAGACAGTGGCGGGCTTCGACGAGCCCATCGTGTACGGCGGCACGAGCAAGCAGATCGAGGCGGGCGTGGCCGTCGTGCCGTACCGCGGGGCGGCGTACAAGGGCACGGCCAGCCTCAAGGTGCTGCGCAAGCGCGCCAACAGCACCCTCAACGACATCGATATCGAAGTGCAGCGCCGCGACGTGGCGGGCTACGAGTTCAGCTATGGGCACCGTCATTACGTGGGCCGCGCGGCCCTCGATATCGGCGGGGGCGTGCGCGGCGTGGTGCCCAGCCGGTCGAACAACGTGGGCTATGTCTTGGGCGATCCCGACTGGGACGGCCGCACGCTGATTCTCAGTGGCAACGCCGGGCTGTATCTGCCGTTCACCCTCGCCGGCCAGCAAATGGCATATCAGGGCGTCGCTCAAATCCAGCATGCCAAGACGCCGCTGGTGCCGGCCGATTTCTTCACGATCGGCAATCGCTACGCGGTCCGCGGCTTCGATGGCCAGATGACCCTCGCCGCCGAACACGGCTGGAGCCTGCGCAACGACGTATCCCTCAACCTCGATGGCGCGGGCCTCGGCGGCCAGCAGCTCTACACCGGCCTGGACGTGGGCCGTGTCTCGGGCCCCTCGGCCGAATACCTCGCGAGTCGCACGCTGGTGGGCGCGGTCGCGGGGCTGCGTGGCCGCCTCCCCATGCCCTACGTCACCGCTGCTTACGACCTCTCCGCCGGTTGGCCCTTGAAGAAGCCCGACGTGCTCAAGGCCCAGAGCATGGTGGTGGCCGCCACGTTGACGTTCGAGTTCTGAGGCCCGTTTACCCGTATCGAAGGCAGGTCCTGCACCACCCGGCGGTATCGAAGACAGCACCAGCAGCTTCCGCAAGACCCCGTAATCGAAGAGCAATCTTCATCACCTGACGTACTCATCATGACCAAGTGTCGCGCCTTGATTGCCTGGCTGCTTTTATTCACGCAAGTCTGGACGCCTGCGTTGGCGCAGACCCTGCCGATCCAGGTCGACCCCGGCGCGCCGGGGCAGCGGCCGTTCGTGAGCAAGAGCCAGGGCGTGCCGGTCGTGAACATCGCACCGCCCTCGGCGGGGGGCGTGTCGAACAACCGCTACCTGCAGTTCAACGTGGGGCCGGGTGGCGTGGTGCTCAACAACAGCGGCGGGTCGAGCCAGACGCAGCTCGCGGGCCCGGTAACGGGCAATCCGATGCTGGGCAACCAGCGCGCCACCACCATCCTGAACCAGGTCACGGCCAACAATCCTTCGCGTTTGCAGGGTTTGATCGAAGTGGCCGGCCATCGCGCCAACGTGATCGTGGCAAATCCGGCCGGCCTGACCTGCAACGGCTGCGGTTTCCTGAATGCCAACCGCGCCACGCTCACCACCGGCAAGCCCATCCTCGGGCCCGATGGGGCGTTGCAGTTCGATGTCACGCGTGGCCACATCGGGATCGAAGGGCTGGGCCTGAACGCGAGCAACCTCTCGCGCGTGGACCTGCTGTCGCGCTCGCTGGAACTCAACGCAGGCCTCTGGGCTGGCCATCTCGACGTGGTAACCGGTACGATCCGCGTCGACTACGGTACCGGCGCGTACAGCGTGATCGCGGGCGAGGGCAGTGCACCGGCGTTCGCGCTCGACACCGCGGCGTTGGGCGGCATGTACGCCAACAGTATTCGCCTGGTGGGCACCGAGGCCGGGGTGGGCGTGAACGTGGGCGGCAACCTCACGGCCATGACCGGCGCGCTGGAGCTCGACGTGAACGGCGAGCTGCGCGTGCGTTCCGAGGGGCGCCTGCAGTCTGCGCAGGGCCTCCAGTTGCGGGCGACGACGATCGCCAACGACGGCACCATCGTCGCCGCGCGTGACCTCTCCCTCGTATCCAGCGGCACGCTGACCAACACCGGTGGCGTGAGTGCGGGCAGTGCCCTGACGTTCTCTGCCAACCGTGGCCTGAGCAATACGGGCGCGATGTCGTCGGTGGGTGATACCACCGTGAACGCAAGCGCGTTCAGCAATACAGGCACCATCACGGCAGGCCAGCGCAACGACGGCTCTCTAGGCAACGCGGAGCTGCGCGTCACGTCGGCCCTGGTGCACAACACCGGTACGCTGGTGGCCGGTGGCAATGCGCGGATCACTGCCGACGCGATCACGCTCGATGGCGGCAAGGTCGTGGCGGGCGACCTCCTGTCGCTACAGACCGCCGGAGCCCTCTCGAACCGGGGCGGCACGGCGCATGGCCGCGGCGTCGAGGTCCATGCCGCGACCATCGTTAACCAGGGCGGCGCGCTCACCTCCGATACCGCGCTGAGCCTGCGGACGGGGGCGCTCGACAATCGCTCGGGCACCGTTGCCGCGCGCAGCGCGCTTCGGGTGCAGGCCGAAACCATCGACAACCGTGCCGGCAAGCTGGCCGCCGATGGCGCCCTCACGCTGTCGGGCAGCACGCTGGACAACCGCGACAGGGGCGTGATCGCGGGCGACACCCTCGCCCTCGGGCTGACCCAGTCGATCGATAACCGCGGCGGCGTCTTGCAGGCGCAGGGTGCGCTCGACGCAAACCCGGCCGGGGCGCTCAACAACGCCGCCGGCGAAATCTACGGCAAGAACATCGACGTGAGCGCCGCCACGTTCGACAACACCGGCGGGCGCATCGTCGCGAGCGGCACGCTGGCCGTGCGTGCGCAGGACTTGCTCGACAACAGCCGCGGCACGATGGCGGCTCGCGGTGAGGCCATGCTCGGCGCACAGCGCCTGACCAACACGGGCGGCCTGATTGCCGCCCAAGGCATCACGTTGGCCAACCTAGGCGTGCTGGACAACTCCGGCGGACTGCTGCAGGCCGACGGCACGCTGGGCATCACGGCCGGCAGTGTGCTCAACCGCGATACCGCCCCGGCCAGCGGCGCGTCGCTGGGCATCATCGCCAGACACGTTCAGATCGATGCCACGAGCGTCGACAACCAGCGCGGCCGGATCGGCGCGAGCGAAACGCTCACCGTCAGTACGGGCGCGTTCGATAACACCAGCGGGCTCATCGGCTCGGACGGCACCGCCGGCCTGAACGTTTCGGCCCTGAACAATGTCGCCGGCACGGTGGCCGCGGGCGGCTCGCTCACGCTCAAGACCGGTGCGCTGGACAACACCGGCCGCATCCACGCGGGCGGCGACCTCACCCTCGACGCGACGTCGCTGAGCAACCACGCCACGGGCGAGATCGTGGCGCGCGGCAGCAACGTCTTGAACGTGGCCGGCACGCTCGCGAATGCAGGCCTCATCGACGGCGGCTTCACCCGCATCAGCGCAAACGAAGTGACGAACACCGGCCGCATCTATGGCGACCGGGTGGCCATTCAGACGCCCACGCTCAAGAACGAGCCCAATGCCGTCATCGCGTCGCGCGGCGATCTGGATCTGGGCGTGAACACGCTCATCAATCGCGAGCACGCGCTCATCTATGCCGGCGGCGACATGGGCATCGGCGGCGCGCTCGACGCCAGCCACAGAGCCGCGGGCGAGGCCACGCTCGTATCGAACGATTCGGCCACGATCGAAGTGGCGGGCAACGCCCACATCACCGCCGCGCTACTGCGAAACCGCAACTTGCACTTCGCTAGCGAGACGGTCGAGACGGGCCGGCAATCAAAGTGGTACTACCGCTTCCAAGGTTCCGACGAGATCCACGACGGCACAGGGATGTGGTTCTGCAACATCGTGAAGTCGATCTGCGGACAGACGCCGAGCTTCCTGGGCGAATACCACGAGCGGCGCCTGCTGTTGCCATCGGAGCGCTACCCGCAGTCTCGGTATGGCCCGCCGTTCGACTACAGCAACATTCAGGGCGACGACCTGGGACGTCGTGGCGAGTCGGCACCGATCGGACTGGCTTATACGCCGGCGGGAAGGGGATCGTCGGGCGGCGACGCGGACCTCACGATCACGTGGCCGGCCACGTTCATGTACAAGCCCGACGCCAAGATCTGGGAGGTTTTTGGCATCGAGCGCCCGTCGGGCGTCCGCGAGCCGGTCGGCCTGGACCAGTGCGCCCCAGACTGCGCGGCACTGCAGGCCCAGCAGGCCGCTTACGACCGTGATCTCACGCTCTACGAAGCGCTGAACGCGGAGATCCGCGCGTTCAACAAAGATTTCCTCAACAACCGCATGGTCAAAGACTTCTTCTACTACGAAGTCGTCGAGATCACGCGCGAGACCCGCATCACCTCGAGCGACCCCGGCAAGATCCTGGTCGGTGGCGACGCCCGCCTGGCTGGGCACGTGGTCAACGACATGAGCCAGATCGTGGCGGGGGGCACGCTCGCCGTCACCGGCGGCCAGCTCGACAACATCGGTGCAGCGGGCGAACGCGTCACGCGACTCGTCGGCGAGGCGGTATGGACCTACGACTCCGACGGCCGCAAGCACAGCAAGTCACCGTATGACGCCGTGATCTCGTCCGAGCGCATCGACGTCGGGCTCGGCGTTACCCGACAGAACACGGGCGCGGTGCCCACCAACGCGAGCCCGGGCGCGACGGCGCAGGTGCCTCCCGCGCAAGTCGTGCGCGTCTCGATGCCCGGCGGCCGCAGCATCTCGGTCGTTACCTTGCCGCCGGTGATCCCCACGACCTCGCTCTACCGCGTGATCGGCGCGCCCAACGCGCCTTATCTGGTGGAGACCGACACGCGCTTCATTGGCCAGCGCAGCGTGCTGTCGAGCGACTTCCTGTTCCAGCAACTGAACCAGGACCCCGGCCACGTGCTCAAGCGCCTGGGCGACGGCTTCTACGAACAGAGCCTGGTCGCCGAGCAGATCCGTCTGGGCACGGGCCAACGCTTCGTGGGCGACTACACCGACAACGAATCCCAATACAAAGCCCTGATGCAGGCGGGCGCCGAGTTCGCCAAAAAGTTCGGCCTGACGATCGGCGTCGCGTTGTCCGAAGAGCAGATGAAACATCTGACCTCGGACATCGTATGGATGGTGGAGCAGACCGTCACGCTGCCCGACGGCAGCCGGCAGAAGGTGCTGGCGCCGCAGGTGTATCTGGTGCTCAAGCCCGGCGACCTGAAGGGCGATGGCACCTTGATGGCGGGCCGCGACACGGTGATCGAGGTCAGCGGCAACGTGAACAACAGCGGCACCCTGGGCGCCCGGCAAGCACTCGTGGTCTCCGCCGAGAACATCAACAACACGATCGGCACGGTGCAGGGCAAGACGGTCGACCTCGCCGCGCGCACCGACATCACCAACGTGGCGGGGCTCATCAAGGGCGACGACGTCTCGCTCTCCGCGGGGCGCGACGTGAACCTGCTCGCCACCACCCGCTCGTTCCAGGCCGGTGACGTCCTGCGCGGCATGCGCGGCACCGCGGTCGACGGCGTTGCCCGCATCGACGCGAAGAACCTCGAGGTGCAGGCCGGGCGCGACATCAACGCCCGGACCGCCGTGATCCGTGCCGAGGGCGATGCGCGCCTGCAGGCAGGCAACGACATCAACCTGACGACCACCCAGACGACATACTCCGAGAGCTACTACCGCAAGCCGAGGAACAGCAGCAACCTGAACGTGACGTCGGAGATCGGCTCGCAGTTTTCGGCGGGTGGCGACTTCACGATGATCGCCGGGCGCGACGTGAACGCCCGCGCGGCGGAGGTGTCGGCCGACGGCCGCCTGTCGGTCGGCGCGGGGCGCGACATCAACCTGCAGGCTGGCCAGAAGTCCAGCCACAGCTACGTCGAGACCTATCTCAAGAAGAGAGGGTTCATGTCCAGCCGCAGCCGCCATACGCGCGAGCAGTCGGATTGGACCGAGTCGCTGTCCACCACCTTCACGGGCGACATGCTCGTGATGATGGCCGGACGCGACGTGAACGTGACCGGTTCGAACGCGGGCGCGCAGAACGACATGATCGTCTCCGCCGACCGCAACGTGAACATCGTCACGGCGCAGAACAGCTCGACCGACCTGTACTACGAGAAGACAAAGAAGTCCGGCTTCGGCGCCATGGGCGGCCTGAGCTACGGCAGCAGCCAGACCACGCGCACCGTGGACACGCAGCGGGGCATGAACACCGGCAGCCTGCTGGGCAGCGTCGAAGGCGACGTGTTGATCAATGCGGGCGGCTCGCTGCGGGTCATGGGCAGCGACATCATCGCGCGCCGAGGCGACATATCGCTCGTCGCGAGCGATGTGACGATCGGTGCGGTGTCGAACACCATGCGTCAACGCGAGGTATTCGAGGCCAAGCAGTCGGGGCTCACGGTGACGGCCAGCAGTCCGATCATCGATGCGGCCAAGACGGGCGTACGCATGGCCGAGAAGGCAAAGAAGTCGGGCAACGCCGTGATGGCGACGCTGGCGGGCGGCACCACGGTCCTCGCGGCGAGCAACGCTTATGACGAGATCAAGAGCGCGGAAGCTGCGGCCCGGCAGGCCTCTCTTGCGAGCAGTCCCGCCTCGGCAGGCTCGGGGGCGAACGCCCCGACGGGCTCGCCAAATCCAGACGCCGGCGTGAGCGCGCTCGACAAGGCCGGTGGCGGCAGCATCAAGATCAGCTATGGCAACAGCAAGAGCACCTCCACCACGGAGCGCTCCTCCTCCACGTCGGCCGGCTCCAAGGTGACGGCAGGCAATGACCTGACCATCATCGCTCGCGGCGCGGGCAGCGATTCCGACATCACGGTGACGGGTTCGACCCTGGCCGCCGGGCGCAACGCGGTGCTCAAGGCCGATGGCGACGTCCTGTTGGAGGCCGCGAAGAATCTCTACGAGGAGAAGACCCGCACCAAGAGCTCGGGCGCCAGTCTCGGGATCAGCATTGGCACGGGCCAACAGAACGGCATCGCCTTCGAGGCGGGCATGAACCGGTCCCGCGCCAAGGAGGACGGCAAGGACAACGGCTGGACCAACAGCAGCCTCGTTGCAGGCAACACCCTGGCCATCCAGTCCGGCGGTAACACCACGCTCAGCGGTGCCGCGGGCCGCGCCGACCAGATCATCGCATCGGTCGGCGGCAATCTGCTGATCGAGAGCCTGCAGGACAGCAGCCGGTTCAAGTCTTCGCAATCCAACGCAAGCGTGTCGGTCTCGCTCTGCATTCCGCCTCTTTGCTACGGCACGAGCTCCGGCTCGCTGAGCGTCGGCGCGGGCTACATGAAGAGCAACCTCGACTCGGTGACCAGCCAGGCAGGCCTGTGGGCCGGCGACCGCGGCTTCCAGATCGACGTCAAGGGCAACACCTCGCTCATCGGCGCGGTGATCGGCAGCAGCGAGAAGGCGGTCAACGACAACCTGAACCAGCTCGCCACCGGCACGCTCATCACGAAGGACATCAAGAACAAGGCCGAATACAAGGCAGCGCAGGCGTCTTTGACGCTGAGCCCGTCGATGAGCAAGCCAGGCCTCGGCCCCCCGGCCGTGGCCGGGGCGTACAAGAACGCCACGTCGACCACGGAAAGCGCCATCAGCGGCGGCACCATCCTCATCCGCGATGCCGTCGCACAACGCGACCTGACCGGCATGACCGTGCCGGAGACCATCGCGAAGGTGAATCGCGACACCAGCGACACGCTGAACACGCTCAAGCCGATCTTCGACAAGGAAAAGATCGAGGCGGGCTTGGAGATCGCGCTGGAGCTGCAGAGGCAGGCCGGCACGTTCCTCGCCAATCGCGCAAAAGAAGCCGAGGCAGAACAGACACGGATCGGCAACGAGCTGGCGGAGGAACTGCAGAAGGGCAAGGACGCCGGCAAGATCGCCCGGCTCGCGAAAGAACTCGAAACGGCGAGCAACTGGGCACCGGGCGGCCAATACCGTCTGATCGCGACCGCGATCATGGGGGGAATCTCGGGGAACATCTCGGCCAGTGCGGTCGACATGGTCCGGTCAAGCGCGGCAGCGTATCTGCAGGGGCTTGGGGCTCAGCAGGTGAAGGCGTTCACCGCCAGCCTGGGAGACGACGCAGCCGGGATAGCCGCCAGAGCCGCACTGCACGCCTTGGTGGCATGCGGTGGCGGTTCCGTGACCGGCTCTTGCGGTGCGTCGGCGCTGGGCGCGGCATCGGCCACCGTCGTTGCGGCCTTGTTGGACAAACTCGACAAAGCCAATACCGCGGAAGAGCGGGAACAGCGGATCAATCTGATCACCAGCCTGCTTGCCGGTGTGGCGGGAAGCCTGGGATCCGACCTGTCAGCTTTGGTGGGCAGTGCCCAGCTCGAACTGGAAAACAATAGTCTGGCGCTGAAGATGGGCGCGCGCGGAATTGCCGTGTGCGCCAGATTCCCCGCATGTTTGAGTGGCCTGGCCAAAGTCGGTCTGAAGGAATTTGCCGAGGCGCTGAACTCACCCGCGTTCAAAGCGCTGGTGGCAGCCAAGGTGCTGCAGGGCATGTCCGAAAGCGGCGCCGAAGCGGCCGCGACAGCAGAACTCGTCGCGCTCCTGGCCAGTTCGTCGGCCATGGTAATCGACAAGCCGGCCGGCGCCGGCGCAATCCCCGGCAAACCCTCCGAGCCGCCGAAGACCGATTCGGTGCTGGTTAATCCGGATACGTCGGGGACGGTGGATACCACGACACCGGGTTCACCTGCGCAGCCGGTGGCCACTGGGGAGAGGCTTGAAAATCCGGTAGATAGTGGCGAGCAATACGGCGACGGGACGCTGATAAATCCGATTCCGGACGTTGTAGGTCCTGATCTAATCTATAACGTTAGAAATGCCGACGGCAGTCCGGCTAAAGTAATTCAGACGGGCGGGAGAACTATCAACTCAACGGCTGCGAAAATATTGAACAAGGAATTTGGGAAGAATCTTCACGCGAGAGAGTGGGGGAGGGCTTTGGAGGCGCTAAAAAGAGAATTGCTCCTTGGCAACGATCATCACGGACGTTTGCTCAGTAACGGCGATTATCAGTCGCAAACCGGAGAATGGCTAGGAAATATAGGCGAGGGGATTCACTAACAATTAGCAAATGAAGTTTTCTGGGAGCGAGTAATGCGAATATGCATGTCTGAATTAGAGCGAAGCGAAAGTCTTCCGTCGAAGTACGCAATACAGGATCTTTCCTCGTTGACGGGGAGAGTGCTGAATTCTTGATGTCACTGGGGGGCGTCAATTCGGAGACGTGTCAGACCACTTCAATGGCTTCTCCCGCAGTATAAAACACTCTCTTTTAATGAGGTATGCGTGCGGCAGGGTAACGTTAAGGCGAGGGCGGTCTGCAAGTGGCAGTCCGGAAATCTCTCCGAACATTATGCGCGAGCTAACTAAATTAAGATTGGGTTGCGAAATAATTGTTACGTAGACTGAATGAAAACCTAGCTCGCACTGGAAAATCTACTACCGACATGAAGAAAAAACTTCCACCGGTTGAATGTTACGCTGATTTTACAATTTATACTGGGGATGTCCGCCCGCAAGACGTTACAGCATTGCTGAGTATGGAGCCCACTATGTTTCGCGTGAGAGGGGAGAAATTTACTACCCCATCAGGGAAGGAGCGTGTGGCATCCCAGTCTATATGGGGTATCAGTTCAGAAAAAGAGATTGATTCGCCAAACATGGCGGATCATTTTGGCTGGATTATGGCTAGGCTGTCGACGATCCAGGAAGCCGCCCGTACCATCCAAACCTTGGGAAAAGTAATTGCGAGGGTTCGACTGGTGGTTTTTTCCTCGGCCCCTTCGTGGGCGGGGACCCTAGATGTAAACCACATGCAGATTCTGGCAGATCTAAATATAAATTATTCCGTCGGTGTTTATTTTGACGACGGAGACGAGCAAGATTGAGGCATCAAATTACCATTTGGCTTGAATGAGGTATTCAGACTGGCGTTCACTTTGAGTGCGAGTGAGCAAGACTATGCAAGCAATTTGTAAATTTAATCTTGCGAATAAGGTGCCAGACTCCCTTTTCGTCGCAAGGTAAGCATCTTGAACGCGTCGACGCCACAAGTGATCCAGCGGCTCCTTTCCGCCCGCTTGATCTACTCAAGGCGGCGCCGCGTCTCCGAATCGGGGATTGCCGAAAGCGTGGTCTGTCACCATTTAATCAAACTTTTCGGGTGGGGCATGCGGGATATACATGTTTGCATTAGGGTGAAGAGAAGGTCTTCTGTCGAAGTGGCCCATGCGGGATCTATCCCCGTTGACGAGGAGGGGGCCGAACTGTTGACCTCATTGGGCGTCATCATTTCGGAGGACATGTCAGAGCACTTCAATTGGCTTCTTCCGCAGTATGAGGCGCTTTATTTCAATGAACTGAGCCTGCGTCAGGGTGACGTCGAAGTGAAGGCGGTGTGCAAATGGGTAAACCACAGGGGCGGGGGTGGTCCTGAAATCACTCCAAATATCATGCGCGAGCTAATTAAGTTAAGACTGGGATGCGAGATATTTGTTTCCTGAGACTAAGGTGTCAGACTGCCTTTTCGCCATAATGTAAGCATCCTAAACGCGTTGGCCCCAAAAAAAATTATCCGGGGGCTCCTCTCTCCCCGCTTGAAAATCGCAGTCTGACACTTTTCATTGTTATTCCCGGACGTAGTTATTTATTTGATGGTGTTGATCCTCAAAAATTGTTAAATGGTGCTCTTGCGGGAGAATTTCCGGTCGTAGGTTACAGTTCCCGCGGTCAGCCAATCGTTGATTTCGGTCGAGATATTGGTGTTGATGCCTCATCCGGCTCAGCGACGCGATATGGCACGCTACATTCAGGGAAAAATGGAGCACATATTGTTCCCGCAAATCCCGCTAGGAGTGGAGTAAAGCCATGAAAAATCCAGAATGGTTAATTCTGTGCCTTTGGCGCGCTTTAATTGGTGAGATATATTCGGCCATAAGATCAATCGCTATATCCCTCGATGATGATGGTAGATTGCTTATTCGCTACTACCTCGACAGGCAGCCAACCGACTTTGATTGGGAGAGCTTGGAAGTTGTCGCTACAAACATTTCTGCCTCAATGGGACAGGACAAAATTACGCAGATAGATTTGGAATGCAAATTTGAGTTGGGTCCTATTGGAATGCTTGAGTCCTTGGGAGGTTTTGTCTACTCTCGCCGAGAGTATGACTTGTAGGTGCGCTAGCAAAAACTGGCTCCGCGTTAAGGCGTCACCCTCGCCTCAGGGAGTAAGTTGTCAGATTGAGCTAACCCGGAGGAATAAGTACCAGAGACTAAGGTGTCAGAGACTAAGGTGTCAGACTGCCTTTTCGCCATAATGTAAGCATCCTAAACGCGTTGGCCCCACAAATGATCCGGGGGCTCATCTCCCTCCCGCTTAATAATCGCATTCTGATACCTTTCATTGAAGGCTATCTCAGTCCAAAGAGGGCGGTCCACCCCAAGCTTTAGGAGATAGATATGCGGGCATATGGTGTCAGACTGCCTTTTCGCTTCGATGTGCTTGATCGATCACTGTCGGACAGCTAATACGGAGTCCCGGTGGTAACTTCCTTAGCCGTCCGGCTCGAAAGGAAGTGCCATGTCCCCCCGTCTCGCACGAACCGTGGTGGCTCACGTTCCGCATCACATAGTCCAGCGGGGGCATCGTCGCCAGACGATCTTTGCTGGCGATGACGATTACCGAGCGTATTTGGATGATCTGGACGAGAAGAGGCAAGAGCTCGACGTGCAGGTGCACGCGTACTGCCTCATGACGAACCACGTGCACCTTTTGCTGACGCCCTCGGAGCCCGCCGCATTAGCAAAGCTCATGAAAGAGGTTTCGCGGCGCGCGACGCGGCGGTGGAATGTTCGGATTGGAGCAACAGGCACGCTTTGGGAGAGCCGTTATAAATCAAGCGCCGTCCAAACTGAGCTGTACCTGTTGGCGTGCATACGCTACATCGAGCTCAATCCGGTGAGGGCGGGCATGGTCACGGCGGCAGAGGACTATCGCTGGTCGAGCCATCGCGCGCGAATGGGAACAGCCAGCATGGGGTTTTTGAACTTTCACCCGGTTTATCTTGCCCTCGGTCGCGACGAGGCCGAGCGCAGACGGGTCTATCGAGAGTACATCGCTTCGTCGTGTGACGCTGAAGCCACGGACCGCATTCGTACGGCAACGAGATCAGGGCAGCCGCTAGCCAGCGAACAGTACTCCCGGCAACTCGAAGGCGCATTGGGTCGGAAGGTGCTCGTTGGCAAGAGGGGAAGGCCTTTAAAAGGCAGTCTGACACCTTAATGCGGTGGGTGCCAATCCAAGAAGGAGGGTGAGGTGAAATATATAAAGTTAATGGCCGATTATAAATGCTACCCGATATGGAACATGTCGCACGAGGATTACGGCGATATACCGCCCTCTGCACTTCCTATCTCCAAAGGCCTTCAGGAACGTTTGTTGAAATGGGCTGCCCTCTACGATGAAACGCTGGATGAGGAATATCCACCTGATTCGCGATTCGAAACTGAGGAAATGGCCCAAAATTTCCGATCAGAAGGTGAGCGCTTGGCAGAATGTCTGAGGGAAGAATTGGGTCCCGATTACTGCATTTCCGTTAAAATTTATACATAAAGATATAGAGCTCGGGTGAGCTCCGTCGGATAGCCCGGTGCCCGGAGAAGCAAGGTGTCAGCCCACCGTTTTTAGTCCCACTCCCGGAGAATAAGGTGTCAGCTTGCCTTTTCGCCATGCTAAGTAAATAAGGTGCCAGACTCCCCTCTCGCTTCGATCTGCTCTATCCATTCCTGTCTCACAGCGAATTTGAAGTTCCGGTGGTAACTTCATCAGCTTTCCCGTCCGGTAAGACGTCTCCGTGTCATATGCCCGGCACGGCCCAAGCACTTGCCCACTATTGCCCATCTGAACCCCCAGCCGCGAATCCATCATGAGCACCGAGCCCGATCAGCCGATAGACACCCTCGTTTTGGGGGATGAGTACGACGATGCCTTGCGCAGCGCGCTGTGGCGCGTGTTGCTCGAGATGGATATGGAGTTGTTGGATCGGACGTGGGGCGTGGGTGGGTCCCAGGAAGTCGAGACGATGCGTCTGCGGGTCGCGGGGGAGTTGGTCACGGTGGAGTCAGAGACCTATATGGGGCTGAGCATCGCGGGCCCCAGCGGCTTGGTCGAACGCATTGCGCTGGCGGTGCGTCAGGTGCTGGGGGTCGGGTCGCCTGAGTGACCCCGGCGCCGCGGGTGGGCGCTGCACTACGTCCAGATAAAGAAACCCCGGGGAAATTGAACTGACCCCCGGAAGTTGGATGGTCAGAAGCTAAAGCCCGCGGATGAAGAAAGCCCGGGGAATGAACTAACCCCCGAAATTTGGACATTGATCCGACCTTCGGGGGGGAGTTCAGAATGGCAGGTCAAAAAGCCCACGGAATCGGCAGATAAAAAAATGCCCGGGGAATCGGCAGAAAACCCGGGCAAAGAGCCAATCTATTCGATGTGGGTCAGTCGACGTCGACGAACGCCTCTTCGCGTTTCTTGCGCAGCGCGGGCAGGGCCACGAGTACCAGCAGCACGGCGGCGGCGGCGAGCAGCGAGGCCGAGAGCGGGCGCGTGACGAAGGTCGTGAAGTCGCCGCGCGACAGCAGCAGGGCCCGGCGGAAGTTTTCTTCCATCATGGGGCCGAGCACCAGGCCCAGCAGCAGCGGCGCGCCTTCGCAACGCAGCTTGCTCCAGATGTAGCCGATGATGCCGAAGATCGCGAACATGAAGACGTCGAAGACGTTGTAGTTCAGCGAATACACCCCGATGGTGCAGAACACCAGGATCGCCGGGAACAGCATGCGGTAAGGCACGCGCAGCAGCTTGACCCAGATGCCGATCAGCGGCAGGTTGAGCACCACGAGCATCAGGTTGCCGATCCACATCGAGGCGATGAGGCCCCAGAAGAGCTCGGGGTGGCTGGTCATGACCTGCGGACCCGGCTGAATGTTGTGGATCGTCATGGCGCCGACCATCAGCGCCATCACGGCGTTGCCCGGGATGCCGAGCGTGAGCAGCGGGATGAACGAGGTCTGCGCGCCCGCGTTGTTGGCCGACTCGGGGCCGGCGAGACCCGCCGGGTGGCCCTTGCCGAAGCGTTCGGGGTTCTTCGAGATCTTCTTCTCGAGCGTGTACGACGCGAACGCCGACAGCACCGAACCGCCGCCCGGCAGGATGCCGAGGATCGAGCCCAGCGCGGTACCACGCAGCACGGCGGGGGCCGCTTCGCGGAATTCCTGGCGGCTCGGGTAGAGCGAGCCCACCTTGTCCTGGATCTCGACGCGTTGTTCTTTCAGCTCGAGGTTGGCCATGATTTCGGAGAGGCCGAACACGCCCATGGCGACAATGGCGAAGTCGATGCCATCCTGCAGCTCGGGGATGCTGAAGTCGTAGCGCGCCACGCCCGAGTTCACGTCGGTGCCGACCATGCCGAGCAACAGGCCCAGCAGGATCATGCAGATGGCCTTGGGCAGCGAGCCCGAGGCCAGCACGACGGCGCCGATCAGGCCCAGGGCCATCAGCGAGAAGTACTCGGCGGGGCCGAACGCGAAGGCCACATTGGCCAGCGGCGGCGCGAAGGCGGCGAGCAGCAGGGTGGCCACGCTGCCCGCGAAGAACGAGCCGATGGCCGCCAGCGACAGGGCCGCGCCGGCGCGGCCGTTGCGTGCCATCTGGTGGCCGTCGAGCACGGTCACCACCGCGGACGTCTCGCCAGGCAGGTTCACGAGGATGGCCGTGGTCGAGCCGCCGTACTGCGTGCCGTAGTAGATGCCGGCCAGCATGATGAGGCCCGCCGTGGGCGGCAGCACATACGTGATGGGCAGCAGCATGGCGATGGTGGGCACGGGGCCCAGGCCGGGCAGCACGCCGACGAGCGTGCCGAGCAGGCAGCCGATGAAGGCGTAGAGCATGTTCTCGGGGGTGAAGGCCACCGAGAAGCCGAGCATCAGGTTGTCGATCAGTTCCATGTGTGTGCTCCTCAGTTGCCCAGCGCCGCGGGCCAGAGCGGGAAGATCAGGCCCAGGCCGCGGATGAATGCCACATAGGAGAACAGCACCAGGAAGAGGCCGTTCGCGACGGCGACCTTCCAGTTGAACTCATGGCTTGCGAAGCTGCTGACGATGACCAGCAGGAAAAGCGAGAGGTAGAGGCCGAGCGGACGCAGGGCGAAGCCGTACAGCACCACCGATCCGACCACCAACGCGACGATGCGGAAATCGAAGCGCGACACGTGGGTCTCGGTGGCGCGCTTGTTGAGGGCGCCCAGCATCACGATGGCGCCCATGAGCGCGAGAACGATGCCGAGCCAGAATGGGAAGTAGCCGGGGCCCATGCGGGCAGCGGTGCCCATGCTGTATTGCGTGGCCTGTACTGCAAAGCCAGCCCCCAGGCCGATGAACATCACCCCAGACCAAAAGTCTTGTCTGTTTCTTAACAACGTCGTGTCTCCAAGTTCTGGCGCGCCCAAATAAAAAAACCGGGGTAGCCCCGGCGGGAACGCATTCTGACCTCTCAAATCGCTTTCATGAAGAAAGCGTATTGAAAGCAAATCGAAAGCAGACGGAATGGTACCGGTATCGGAATTTCCTGAAAACCCGTAATTGCGATAAATTTTTCCGGGATTTCCCCTAGTCCAGAGAATGAACGCTCGAGCGTGGGTCGTTCGCATGCGCGAATTGCTTACGGCATGAAAGCTGACTGACAGGCGTTCGGACGAGGAAGGGCGACGGTCCGCCGCGAAGGCAAGCGGTGTGCCCGGGGGCTACGCGCCGGGGAGGAGGTGCTGCGGATGCGGGGAAGAGGGGCGCTGGCCGCGGCAAGGCGGCTGGCACGCGGCAGGTGTCATGGGGGCTCGACCCGGCCGCGCGGCGCGGGCGCAAACGGGGCGGCGGCGCGTCCGCGCGCGCCGCAACCTGGCTTGGAGCCTAGGCCCGGAGCCCGGGGCTCAGCGCACCATGCACGGACGCTTGCGGTCGAAGGTCCAGCCCGGGATCAGATACTGCATCGCCATGGCGTCATCCCGCGCACCCAGACCATGTTGCAGATAGAGCTGGTGCGCGCGCTCGACCGCATCCATGTCGAGTTCGATGCCCAGCCCGCCGGTTTGAGGCAGTTCGATGTAGCCGTTGCGGATCTGCAGCGGGTTGCGCGTGAGGTATTGGCCGTCCTGCCAGATCCAGTGCGTGTCGATCGCGGTGACGCGGCCGGGTGCCGCGGCACCCACATGCGTGAACATGGCGAGCGAGATGTCGAAATGGTTGTTCGAGTGCGAGCCCCACGTCAGGCCGAACGCCTGGCAGGTCTGGGCCACGCGCACCGAGCCTTGCATGGTCCAGAAGTGCGGGTCGGCCAGCGGGATATCCACGGACTGCAACGAGAGCGTGTGCGCCATTTCGCGCCAATCGGTGGCAACCATATTGGTGGCGGTGGGCAGGCCGGTGGCGCGGCGGAACTCGGCCATCACCTCGCGTCCCGAAAACACGCCTTCGGAGCCGCAGGGATCTTCGGCATAGGCCAGCACGCCGTGCAGGTCGCGGCAGAGCCGTACCGCCTCGTCGAGCAGCCAACCGCCGTTGGGGTCGAGCGTGATGCGGGCCTTCGGAAAGCGTTCGTGCAGCGCGCGGATCGCTTCCACCTCGGCATCGCCGCTGAGCACGCCGCCCTTGAGCTTGAAATCTTCGAAGCCATAACGCTGGTAGGCCGCCTCGGCCAGCTTCACGATGGCTTCCGGCGTGAGCGCTTTCTCGTGGCGCAGGCGCAGCCAGTCGTCGGCTTCGTCGGGGGCGCTGGCGTAGGGCAGGGGCGTCGCGTTGCGATCGCCCACATAAAACAGATAGCCCAGCATCTGTACCGAGGTGCGTTGCACCCCTTCGCCGAGCAGCGCGGCCACGGGCACGCCCAAATGCTTGCCCAGCAGGTCGAGCAGCGCCGATTCGGCGGCGGTGGCGGCGTGGATCGCCACGCGCAGGTCGAAGGTCTGCTGGCCTCGGCCGGCGCTGTCGCGGCTGGCGAAGGCGTGGCGCATCCGGTTGAGCGTCTGGTTGTATTGGCCGATCGGGCTGCCCACGATGAACTCGCGCGCGTCTTCGAGGGTGACGCGGATCTTCTCGCCGCCCGGCACTTCGCCCACGCCGGTATTGCCGGCGCTGTCGGTCAGCACGATCAGGTTGCGCGTGAAATAAGGGGCGTGCGCGCCGCTCAGGTTGAGCAGCATGGCGTCCTGGCCGGCAACGGGGATCACGCGCATCTGCGTGACCGTGGGCGTGGAAGAGGGGCTTTGCGAGGTGTGGGACATGATGAGCTGCTTCTACAAGTTGGGCCCGGCGCGCCGCGCGCGCCGGGCAATGCGTCGATGTGAAATTACTGCACCGTGATGCCGCCGGCTTCGATCACCTGCTTCCAGCGCGCGCTTTCTTTCTTCTGAAACTCGGTGAAGGCTTCGGGCGAGTTGGCCACGACTTCGAGGCCCACGTCGGTGAAGGGCTTGCTCACCGCCGGATCCTTGATGGCCGCGGTGAGCGCCTGCGAAAGCTTGTTGCGCACGTCGTCCGGAATGCCCTTGGGGGCGACCACGGCCTGCCACGCGTACACCTCGAGTCCGGGCACGGACGCTTCGGCGAAGGTGGGCACGTCGGGCAGCACCGGCGAACGCTTGTTGCCCGTGACGGCGATGGCCTTGAGCTTGCCGGCCTTGATGTGCGGCAGCACCGCGTTCACGTTCTGGAACGACATGTCGACCTGATTGCCCAGCAGATCCGAGATCGCGGGGGCGCCGCCCTTGTACGGAATATGCAGACCCTTGGTGCCGGTCTTCTGCCAGAAGAGCTCGGCGGTCAGGTGATCCGACGAGCCGGCGCCCGAGGTGGCGAAGCTGATTTCGCCCGGCTTGGACTTCAGCAGCGCCAGGACGTCCTGCACCGAATTGATCTGCGGCGCGAGCTTGGGATTCACGACGAGCACGTTCGGGGTCTGCACGGCCACCGTCAGATAGGTGAAGTCTTTGGCGGGATCGTACGGAATGCCTTTCATCAGATGCGGGGCGACGACCAGCGGCGCAAGCGACGTCACCATCAGCGTGTAGCCGTCGGGAGCGGCGCGCGCAGCCTGGGCCGCCCCGATCGTGCCGGTGGCGCCGGCCTTGTTCTCGACCACGAACGACTGCTTGAGGGATTCGCCGAGCTTGTTGGCCACGGAGCGGGCGACCGAGTCGGTGGCGCCGCCCGGCGGGAAGGGCACGATCATCGTCACGGGCTTGTCGGGCCAGGCGGCCTGGGCCGAGCTGGCGACCACGAGCAGGCCCAGTCCGGCCATCCACCGGCGTGCAGTGAGGTTCATTCTTTGTCTCCTGGTTGAATTGGTATAGGCCCTGTCGGGTGAGTTAACGTTACCATTTGCGTTGGTAACGTTAACAACAGGATTTTGTTAGGATAGGTTCAGGCGGGAGCGCATCGCTACCCCGTATAAACCCTAGGCCTGCCGCCGCGCCATGGCGGGCTGCAGCAGGTAGGCTGTGGCCCTTATTCCTTCACACGATCCGATCCGCATGCCCACGTCCGCCCCGAAACCTCGCGCCCGCCGCGCCGATAAAGCCGGCGTCACCGTTCGCGAAGTGGCGCGGGCGGCGGGCGTGTCGATGATCACCGTGTCGCGCGTGATCAATACGCCGCAACACGTCTCGCCCGCGACGCTCGAAAAGGTCAACGCCGCGATTGCACAGCTCGGTTATGTGCCCAACCTGATGGCGGGCGGGCTGCGGCTGTCGCGCAGCAATCTCGTGATGGTGCTGGTTCCTTCGCTGGCGGGGCCGCTGTTCGGCGGCATGCTGAGCGCGCTCACGCACTCGCTCGAGGCCAAGGGCTATCAGTTGATGGTGGGGCAGAGCGGCTACGACGCACCGCGCGAAGACGCGCTGTTGCGCGCCATCATCGGCCGGCGGCCCGATGGCATCGTGCTCACCGGCGTGATGCATTCCGCGCAGGGGCGGGCGCTGCTGCAGGCGTCGGGCATTCCTATCGTCGAGACCTGGGACACCACGCCCACGCCGATCGACATGCTGCTCAGCCTGTCGCACGCCGACATCGGCGCGGCGGTCAGCCGCTATCTGCATGCTGCCGGCAAGACGCGCCACGCGGTGCTGAGCGGGGGCGACGAGCGCGCCCGTCTGCGCGCGCAGAGCTTCGTGCGCACGGCTGGCGAGCTCGGTCTCGCCGAGCCACCGGTGCACTATGTGCGACCGGCGACCACGCATGCGCAAGGGCGCGAAGGCCTGCGCGCGTTGCAGGCGCAAGGGCATCCGATCGACGCGGTGTTCTGCAGCTCCGATCTGATGGCGGCGGGCGTGATCACCGAAGCGATCGCGCAGGGCCTGTCCGTGCCGGGCGATCTGGCGGTCGTGGGCTTTGGCGACATGGAATTCGCCGCGTCGATGCAGCCCGCGATCACCTCGGTGCATGTGGACGGCGCGGCCATCGGGGCGCAGGCCGCGGACATGATCGCGGCCCGCGCCAACGGCGATGGGCCGCATAGCGACGTCGTCGAGATCGGATTCCGCATCGAGGCCCGCGACAGCGCGTAAGCCGCGCAGCTTCGTCGCGCTCGCCAAAAAAACACGGCGCCCCGAAGGGCGCCGTGCGCTTTCTGCCTGCCCCCGACCCGGGAGACTTCGGGCGGGGCAGGGCGAGAAACCGAGATCAGCTGTGGTACGCGGATTCGCCGTGGCTGGTCACGTCCAGGCCTTCGCGTTCCTGGTCTTCCGGCACACGCAGGCCGCAGAGCATGTCGGCGATTTTGTAGGCGATCCAGGCGACGATGCCCGACCACACGATGGTCAGCAGCACGCCTTCGAGTTGCACCCACACTTGGCCGAGGATCAGGCCGGCGCTGTCCAGGCCCGGGCCGCCGAGGGCCTTGGCGTTGAACACACCCGTCAGGAGCGCACCGATGATGCCGCCCACGCCGTGCACACCGAACACATCCAGCGCGTCGTCGGCCTTGAGCAGGCGCTTCAGACCGTTCACACCCCACACGCAGATTGCGCCGGCGGCGATACCGATCAACAGCGCGCCCACCGGACCCACCAGGCCAGCGGCCGGGGTGATGCCGACCAGACCGGCGATGGCACCCGAGGCGGCACCCAGCATCGAGGGCTTGCCCTTGATCGACCACTCGGTGAAGATCCAGGCCAGCACGGCGCCAGCGGTAGCGACCATGGTGTTGAAGAAGGCCAGCGTGGCGCCTTCATTGGCGGCCAGGGAAGAGCCCGCGTTGAAACCGAACCAGCCCACCCACAGCAGCATCGCGCCGATATAGGTCATGGGCAGATTGTGCGGCTGCATCGCTTCGCGGCCATAGCCCACGCGCTTGCCGATCACGTAGGCGCCCACCAGACCGGCCACGCCAGCGTTGATGTGGACGACCGTGCCGCCGGCGAAGTCCAGTGCGCCACGCGCATTGAGCAGGCCCGGCGCGGTTTCGGAAGCGAACCACACCATGTGCGCGATGGGGATGTAGGCAAACGTGAACCAGATCAGCGTGAACACCAGCACGGCGGAGAAGCGCGCGCGCTCGGCGAAGCTGCCCACGATCAGCGCGCAGGTGATGCCGGCGAACGTGGCCTGGAACGAAGCGAACAGCAGCTCGGGCAACGTGCCGGACAGCGCGAAGGTGCCGTCCGCCGGGTTGAAGATGCCTGAGAAGAAGGTACGGCTGAATCCACCGAAGAAGGCGTTGCCTTCGGTGAAGGCCAACGAGTAGCCGTAGACAAACCACAGCACGACGGCGAGCGCGAAGGTGCAGAGCACCTGCATCAGCACCGACAGCACGTTCTTGCTGCGCACCAGGCCGCCGTAGAACAGGGCCAGGCCCGGCACGGCCATCATGAGCACGAGCAGGGTCGAGACCAGCAACCAGGAGATATCCGCTTTATCCATTTTTCATGGCTCCAAAGAGTCTTGCTTATCGTTATTACAGGGCTGCTTCGCCCGACTCGCCGGTCCGGATACGGATGACTTGTTCCAGCGGGGCGGTAAAGATCTTGCCGTCACCGATCTTGCCGGTACGGGCCGCTTGTTCGATGGCTTCGACGACCTGGTCGACCAGGTGGTCGGGCACGGCGGCTTCCACCCGCAGCTTGGGCAGGAAATCGACGGCGTATTCGGCGCCCCGGTACAGTTCGGTGTGACCCTTCTGGCGGCCGAAGCCTTTGACTTCGGTGACCGTCAGCCCCTGGACGCCGATCCCGGACAGAGCCACCCGCACTTCGTCGAGCTTGAATGGCTTGATGATGGCGATGACGAGTTTCATGGCTTTTCCTCTCATGGTTGCACGTTGGCATGGGCTATCAAGCAACATCCATGCCAACTTTTGCTGACCCGCTGGTCAGGGACGGGTGCGAGAGGACAGGCACAGTTTCCGCGCACGCAGCGCCAAACTGGGGCATAAAGCGGGGCGTCCATGCATCAAAATGGTGCTAAGGCGCCGTCGGCTCACGCGCTGCAACGGAATGTGTGAAGCGTCGCGAGTTTGTAGCAAATTGCGTATCCGGGGCGCTGCGGGCTCGCGTCGCGCCGTGCGTGGCCAGGGCCGCCCGTCGGCGGATTTTTCGGGCGTAGACCCTTGATTTGCTGGGGCGGTCCGCGGGTCTCGACATGACGCCGGCGTCCTCGCCATGGCCTGTTCCGGCCACGTTATTACCGCGCCGCTGAAACGCGGGTTTACACGTATGCGCTTGTTGACCTGACCCGGCTGGGGAAGAATCGAGGCGTTGTTAGTGCATTGCGCGAGCAACAGCCCGTCGGATGTCGCGGCAATCGATATCCGGCAGGTTTTGGGGGTGCGCCTTGACGGCAGCTTCCTGGAGTCGCCTCCCGGCGATTCTGTTTTTCTCCTGTGCTTTGAAAAGCGGCGCCGACATCGGCCCGCTTTTTTTTTGCCACCGGCGGGGCGCGTTGTCCGGGCCGTCCATTCGCGCCATCCCAGCGGAGCCCGATGCGGCCCGGTGCCGCGATGTGTCTGCAGGGAAGCCCGTCAGGCTCTACACTGGCAGTGTTGTCATTCATACGAAGGCGAGCGCAATCATGAACCGCACCCAACAATGGATGGAAGAGTTCCAGAAGAACATCTCCGACCTCATCGCACGCAGCCCCGCAGCGGATCTGGAGCGCAACATGCGCTCCATGATGACGCAGGGTTTTGCCAAGCTCGATCTGATCACGCGTGAAGAGTTCGACGTGCAGACCGACCTGCTGGCGCGCGCCCGCACCCGCGTGGATCAGCTGGCCGCGCAGGTTCAGGCGCTGGAAGCGCGCCTCGACGCGTTCGAGCGCAGCCGCACCGGCTCGCCCGCCAGCGAGGCCTGAGCCTCGCACCGCGCCGGGCCCTGTTGCAATCGGGTCCGACGCGGTGAACCCGACTCAGCGCGAGGCCGCCCCGCGGCTTTGCGAACCGCGCCGCCTGCGCCGTGCAGGGGTGCGACCAAAGCGTCCCGGCGCGGCCACGAAGCCCGTGCCGGCGTTGCATACTGCCACTCCCCCTGACTGCTGGAGTGGCCATGACCCTGGCCGTATTTGCCAGCCGCGCGCTGGCCGGACTCGATACCCCTGTCGTCCGGGTCGAGGTCCATGTGGCGGGCGGCCTGCCGGCGTTCACGGTCGTCGGATTGGCCGACACCGAGGTGCGCGAGAGCCGCGAGCGCGTGCGCGCCGCCATTCTCAATAGCGGATTCGATTTTCCTCACGGCCGGGTCACGGTGAACCTGTCGCCCGGCGATCTGCGCAAGGCGTCGGCCCGGTTCGATCTGGCGATCGCGCTCGGGGTGCTGCAGGCCTCGGGCCAGCTGGTGCTGGCCGAGGCGCAGGCCCAGGTCTTGACCGATATGGTGTTGGCCGGCGAGCTATCGCTCACCGGCGCGGTGGTGGCCGTGGCACAGCCGCTGGCGCTGGCGCTGGGCGTGGCCCGCCAGCAACCCGACGCCATATTGGTGCTGCCGGCCTCGTGCGCGCCGATCGCGGCGTGGGTGCCCGGCTTGCGGGTGCTGGCCGCGCACACGCTTGGCGAGGTGGCGGCCTGGCTGGCCGGGCAGGGCGCATTGACCCCGCCGGCCGCCGCGCCACCGCCCGCGGGTCCGCCCTGGCCCTGCCTGTCGGACGTGCGCGGCCAGGCGCAGGGGCGGCGCGTGCTCGAGGTGGCGGCCGCGGGCGGCCACAGCCTGCTGCTGACGGGGCCGCCGGGGGCGGGCAAGAGCATGTTGGCCCAGCGCCTGCCCGGCTTGTTGCCGCCGCTGCGCCGCACGGCGGCCCTGCAGGTGGCCGCGATTGCCGATCTGGCGGGCCAGGCCGTGCATTTCGGTCGGCTGCCCTGGCGCGCGCCGCACCACTCCGCGAGCGCCGCGGCGCTGGCAGGCGGGGGCGGGCGGCCGCGTCCGGGCGAGGTGACCCTGGCCCATCACGGTGTTCTGTTTCTCGACGAACTGCCGGAGTTCGGCCGTCAGGCGCTCGAAACCTTGCGCGAGCCGCTCGAAAATGGCGAGGTCATGGTGGCGCGCGCCTTGCATCGGGTGCGTTATCCCGCGCGATTCCTGCTGGTGGCCGCGATGAATCCGTGCCCGTGCGGCTGGCGCGGCCATCCAACCCGCCCGTGTCGCTGTACGCCGGATCAGGTCGCGCGATATGTGGGGCGCGTGTCGGGGCCACTGCTCGATCGCATCGATCTACATGTGCATCTGCCGCCGGTCGCGCCGGCGCGGCTCGAGGACGGACCCGGCGAAACCTCGCAGGCGGTGCGGGCACGGGTGCGGCGCTGCCGCCGCCGGCAGCGCTTGCGGCAGGGCTGCGCCAACGGGCAGCTCCCGGTGGATGCGCTGGCGGGGGTGTGCGGGCTCGATGGCGGCTCGCAGGTCTGGCTGGCGCGCGCCCTCGAGCGGGCGGGGGCGTCGGCGCGTGCCGCGCATCGGCTGTTGCGGGTGGCCCGCACCCTGGCCGATCTGGAGGGCGCGCAGCGGGTAGGGGTGCCTCACCTGGCCGAAGCACTCCAGTACCGGCACGCCGGAGCGGTTCGCTGACAGGCCTCTCCGGCCCTAATTTATCGGGCCCGAAACGCCCGCCGTCGCCGCTATCCGACACGGCTGTGTCAGGCGAATAGACAAGCGACGCAAAATCACCATATAATCAAAGGCTTTCCGGCATTCTCTGTCGGGAAAATTAGAAGTGGCGCGGGTCTACAAGTTTTGGTTTCTCCTTCTTGGGCGGATCAAGCACCTGTTGCCACAATCAATCAACAAAGCCTTTTAGGAATCATCATGCCCAAGATGAAGACCAAGAAAAGCGCTGCAAAGCGCTTTCAGGTCCGCGGCAGCGGATCCATCAAGCGCGGTCAGGCGTTCAAGCGTCACATCCTGACCAAGAAGACCACGAAGAACAAGCGCCAGCTGCGCGGTTCGGCTGCGGTCCACGAAACCAACGTCGCTTCCGTGAAAGCGATGATGCCTTTCGCTTGATAACGGAGATCTGATATGCCTCGCGTCAAACGTGGCGTTACCGCCCGTGCCCGTCACAAAAAAGTCCTGACCGCCGCCAAGGGTTACCGCGGCCGTCGTGGCAACGTCTTCCGCATCGCCAAGCAAGCGGTGATGCGCGCCGGTCAATACGCCTACCGTGACCGCCGCAACAAGAAGCGTACGTTCCGCGCTCTGTGGATCACCCGTATCAACGCCGCCGTGCGTGAACAGGGTCTGTCGTACAGCGTGTTCATCGCCGGCCTGAAGAAGGCTGCGATCGAACTCGACCGCAAGGTGCTGGCCGATCTGGCCGTGCGCGACAAGGCTGGCTTTGCCGCCATCGTGCAACAAGCCAAGGCGGCCTTGGCTGCCTGATCGCGTCCACATACATCGCGGATCGCTGCAAACGGGGCTGTAATGGCCCCGTTTGCGTTTTCAAGGCTCACATTTCATGACTCTACTGGCTGACGACCTGGTTTCCCAGGCGCAAGAACGATTCGCCGCCGCCACCGATGCGGCCGCGCTGGAAAACGCGAAAGCGCTATTCCTGGGCAAGGACGGTGCGCTCACCGTGCAGCTCAAGGCGCTGGGCAAGCTCGATCCCGAAGCCAAGCGCGAGGCCGGCGCCCGAATCAACAAGGCCAAACAACAGATCGAAGAGCTGCTCAATGCTCGCCGCGCCCAGATGGCGCAGGCTGAGCTCGACGCACGCCTCGCTTCGGAAACCATCGATGTCACCTTGCCCGGCCGCGGCCGTGTGGCAGGCGGCATCCATCCGGTCATCCGCACCTGGGAACGCGTCGAAGCCATCTTCCGCTCGATCGGTTTCGATGTGGCCGACGGCCCCGAAGTCGAAAACGACTGGACCAATTTCACCGCGCTGAACAATCCGCTGGATCATCCGGCGCGGTCCATGCAGGACACCTTCTACGTCGACATGAACGACGCCGATGGCCTGCCGCTGCTGCTGCGTACGCACACCAGCCCGATGCAGGTGCGCTACGCCCGCATGCACAAGCCGCCGATCAAGGTGATCGCGCCGGGCCGCACCTATCGCGTCGACAGCGACGCCACGCACTCGCCGATGTTCCATCAGGTCGAAGGCCTCTGGATCGCCGAAGACATCTCGTTCGCCGACCTGAAGGGCGTCTACACCGACTTCCTGCGTTGCTTCTTCGAAAGCGACGACCTCGTCGTGCGCTTCCGTCCGTCGTTCTTCCCGTTTACCGAACCCTCGGCCGAAATCGACATGATGTTCACCTCGGGTCCGAACCGTGGCCGCTGGCTGGAAATCTCCGGCTCGGGTCAGGTGCATCCGCAGGTGGTGCGCAACTTCGGGCTCGACCCCGAGCGCTATATCGGCTTCGCGTTCGGCTCCGGCCTCGAGCGCCTGACGATGCTGCGCTACGGCGTGAACGACCTGCGCCAGTTCTACGAAGGCGATTTGCGCTTCCTGCGCCAGTTCAACGAATAAAGACGGCTGATCATGCAATTTCCTGAATCCTGGCTGCGCACGCTCGTCAACCCGGCGATCGCAACCGACGAACTCGCGCACCAGCTCACGATGGCCGGGCTGGAAGTCGAAGAAACCCTGTCCGCCGCGCCGCCGTTCTCAGGCGTGGTGGTGGCGCGTATCGCCGAGATCGCGCCGCATCCCGATGCCGACAAACTGCGCGTGTGCAAGGTCGATGACGGCTCGGGCGAACTGCTGCAGATCGTGTGCGGCGCGCCCAATGCGGCGGCCGGCATCACGGTGCCGCTCGCCCGCGTGGGCGCCGAGCTGCCTGGCGGCATGAAGATCGGCGTGGCCAAGATGCGCGGCGTGCAGTCGTCGGGCATGCTGTGCTCGGCACGCGAACTCGGCCTGTCGCAAGATCACGGCGGCCTGCTCGAGCTCGCCGGCGACCTCGCGCCCGGTACCGACATCCGCGCCGCGCTGTCGCTCGACGACACGCTGTTCGTGCTCAAGCTCACGCCCAACCGCGCCGACTGCCTGTCGATCCTCGGCGTGGCGCGTGAGGTGTCCGCGCTGACCGGCGCCGCGCTCACGCTGCCCGCGTTCGAGCCCGTGCCCGTCACGCTGAACGACCGCCTGCCGGTCTCCATCCAGGCCGCCGACCTGTGCGGCCGCTTCGCCGGTCGCGTGATCCGTGGCGTGAACGCCCGGGCCGCCACGCCCGACTGGATGCGCGAGCGCCTCGAGCGTTCGGGGCAGCGTTCGGTGTCCGCGCTGGTCGACATCTCCAACTACGTGATGCTCGAGCTGGGCCGTCCGTCGCACGTGTTCGACCTGGACAAGATCCAGGGCGACATCAACGTGCGCTGGGCGCGCGCCGGTGAATCGCTCGAGCTGCTCAATGGCCAGACCGTCACGCTCGACCCGAAGGTCGGTGTCGTGACCGCCGGCGAGCAGGTCGAAAGCCTGGCGGGCATCATGGGCGGCGAGGCCACCGCCGTCACGCTCGACACGCAAAACATCTACCTCGAAGCCGCGTTCTGGTGGCCCGAGGCCATCGCCGGCCGCGCGCGCCGCTACAAGTTCAGCTCCGAAGCCAGCCATCGCTTCGAACGCGGTGTCGATTTCGACAACATCGTCGAGCACATCGAACGCATCACGCGTCTGATCGTGGACATCTGCGGCGGTCAGGTCGGCCCGGTCGATGACCAGGTAGCCCGTCTGCCCGAGCGCGCGCCCGTGCGTCTGCGTCTGGCGCGTTGCCATCGTGTGCTCGGCGTGCCCGTCACGGCCGCCGAGGTCGCCGACATCTTCACGCGTCTGGGCCTGCCCCATACCCGCGAAGGCGACGACTTCATCGTCACGCCGCCGTCGTATCGCTTCGATATCGAGATCGAAGAAGACCTGATCGAAGAAGTGGCCCGTGTCTATGGCTTCGAGCGCATCCCCAGCGTGCCGCCGGTGGCGCGCGCCAAGATGCACGCCACGCCCGAAGTGCAGCACGGTCCGCACGCGCTGCGCCGCGCCACCGCCGCGCGCGACTACCAAGAGGTCGTGAACTACAGCTTCGTCGAAGCCGACTGGGAACGCGACTACGCCGACAACACCAACCCGGTGCGCCTGCTCAACCCCATCGCCAGCCATCTGTCGGTGATGCGTTCGAGCCTGATCGCCGGCCTGGTGGCCATCGTGCGCCACAACGCCAATCGCAAGCAATCGCGCGTGCGCCTGTTCGAACTGGGCCGCGTGTTCGTGCGCGATGCGCAGCTGGCCGATGGCCCCCTCGAAGTGGCGGGCGTGCGCCAGCCGATCAAGCTCGCCGGCGTGGCCTGGGGCCCCGCCAACGAAGAGCAGTGGGGCGAGCCCACGCGTCAGGTCGATTTCTTCGACGTGAAGCTCGACGTGGTGGCACTGTTCGGCGTGCGTGGCCCCGAGCTGCGTTTTACGGCCGATCGTCATCCCGCGCTGCACCCGGGCCGTAGCGCCCGCATCGAGCTCGACGGCAAGGTCGTGGGCTGGATCGGCGAGCTGCACCCGCAGTGGGCGCGTCAGGCCGACCTGGCGCATGCGCCGGTCGTGTTCGAACTCGACGCCGACGCGCTTGCCGCGGGGCGTCTGCCGCGCGTGGCCGAGCTGTCGCGCCAGCCGGTGGTGGTGCGCGACCTGGCCCTGTGGGTCGACGAGGGCGTGCAGGTGCAGTCCATGCTCGATACCGTGGCCGCCACCGTGGCCGCGGATCCGCAACTGGCGGTGGTGCAGGATGCACGCCTGTTCGACGTGTGGCGCGACAAGCCGCGCGACGGTCAGCCCGTCACCGAGAAGAGCCTGGCTTTCCGCTTCTGGCTGCAGGACACTGCGGTAACATTGGACGAAGCCCGCGTGGCCGACTGCCTGGCCCGCCTCAAAGACGCGCTGGTCTCCGCACACGGCGCACGTCAACGGGTGTGATCATGGGGAACCCTATGCTTGCCGAGCCGCGCACGCTCACCAAGGCCGAACTCGCCGAACTTCTGTTCGAGCGGGTCGGTCTGAACAAACGCGAGGCCAAGGATATCGTCGATACCTTTTTCGAAGAGATCCGCGAAGCCCTGGCCCGTGGCGATGCCGTGAAGCTCTCGGGCTTCGGCAATTTCCAGGTGCGCGACAAGCCGCCGCGTCCCGGGCGCAATCCCAAGACCGGCGAAACGATCCCGATCGCGGCGCGCCGTGTGGTGACATTCCATGCCAGCCAGAAGCTCAAAAGCGTGGTCGAGCACACCCCGGCGTCCGACCCTCTCATCAACCCCGCGGAGTGATACGCTTTGTCGGCAATTGTTATCGGTCCTCGAAGCGTTGCGGCATAAAATCCACCTATGACTCGTCCCGAATCCACTGTCACGCTACCGCCCATTCCCGCCAAGCGCTATTTCACCATCGGTGAGGTGAGCGACCTGTGCGGGGTGAAGCCCCATGTCCTGCGGTACTGGGAACAGGAATTCACGCAGCTCAAGCCGGTCAAGCGTCGTGGCAATCGGCGTTATTACCAGCACCATGAAGTCCTGTTGATCCGCCGCATCCGTTCCTTGCTGTATGAGCAAGGCTTCACGATCAGCGGTGCCCGCAATCGCCTCGGCGATGCGCGCGATGTGCCGCACGATGCCGACGCCGCCGTCCGCCTCAGCGCAGCCGAACTGCAATCGCTGCGCAACGAGCTGGGCGACATCTCGGCCTCGCTGGCCGAAGCGCTCGGCACCTCGAGTTCCAAGCCCGCCAGTCAGGCCGCATGACGCGTGGCAGGTGAGGGCGCGGCTCTCGCCACACACGCATTCGCAAAGGCACCTTCGGGTGCCTTTTGCTTTGGTGCGCGCGGATGTGGCCGCCGCGGCATCCCCTCATGTCATCAGCATGAAAAAAAGTCGCCGATGCGCCGCACGCGTCTTTTTTATGGGGTATTATTCCGGCCCGGTCGTAGCTCAGCGACGCGGCACGAAGAGCAGGGCATCGCAAGATTTCCGCCTCCGTTTCGCGCAGTCTGTTCGTGCATTCCGGCATGCGCGTGGCATGCGAGGCGTTCCCCAAACGCCAGGTTCGCCACCCGCCATCGATGTGATCTCGCTTTTGCGTGGCTTGCAAAGATAGATGCCCGGATTTGCGCAAATTGATTTAGTTCTGATATACTTTCGGTCTTCGGGGCGTAGCGCAGCCTGGTAGCGCACTTGCATGGGGTGCAAGGGGTCGCGAGTTCGAATCCCGCCGTCCCGACCAAAAAGAAAGGCCGTCAGTGAGAAATCACTGACGGCCTTTGTCGTTGGTGCTTCGGATTTTGGCTGCAATGGCCGATCCGGTATTTGTGGCCTATCTGGCGCCTGAGTATGTGGCACCTGCATCTGGCACCTGCGTCTGGCACCTGCATCTGGCACCTGCATCTGGCACCTGCATCTGGCACCTGCATCTGCCGCCTGAATATCTTCCACCTGAATGTCTGCCACCTGAGTGCTGCCGCCTGAGTGCTGCCGCCTGAGTGCTGCCGCCTGAGTGCTGCCACCTGCACGGTGCCACCAGCGGCTGGCCTCATTCGCGCGGCTCGGGCCGGGCCGCGCCACGGCGCCGCGGCCATCTGGCGGCGTCCAGTTTTCATCAGTCTTTGCGGTTTGCTCGCGTGCAACCATCGGTCGGCTGTGTCTCCGTCTATCCAGGAACCGTAATGGTTCTCATTAAAGAATCAATGCTCCGATGAAATCGCCGCACATTACCGCTCGCGCGCTTCCTCCCCGTTCTTGCCTGGCGCCCGCGTTGGCTGCTGTCGCCGTTCTTGGCGTGCCGGCGCAAGCCAGCGGGGCTTCGCCCAACGACGCCAGGCCGCCGGTGCAGCTCGCGCCGGTGACCGTGACGGGAGATGCGCCCCAGGGGTCGAAGACCGATGCGTCCGCGTCGGGCAAGTACGCCGCGCCGCTGATCGACGTGCCGCAAACGATCACGGTGGTGCCGCGCCAGGTGCTCGACGAGCAGAACGCGCTCAGCCTGCGGCAGGCGCTATCCAACGTCTCCGGCATCACGTTCAACGCGGGCGAGGGCGGTGGCGGCAGTGGCGACTCCATCAACATCCGCGGGTTCAGCGCCAATGCGAGCATGCAGGTTGACGGCATGCGGGACAGCGCGCAAACGAGTCGCAGCGACCTGTTCAACATCGAATCGGTCGAGGTCATCAAGGGGCCCAACTCCGTCTTCGGCGGAGCGGGCACGACGGGCGGCAGTATCAACATGATCAGCAAGGCGCCCAAGTCCTCCGACCTCACCACGGTCGGCGCGGGCCTGGGCACCGACCGGTACAAGCGCCTGACCCTCGACACCAACCAGGCCTTCGACGACGGATCGCGCGCGTTCCGCCTGAACCTGATGGGGCATGGCAACGACGTGCCCGGCCGCGATCAGATCGAGAAAAAGCGTTGGGGGATCGCGCCGTCGTTCGCGTTGGGCCTGAACGGTCCCACCACCTTTACGGTCAGCGTGTTTCATCAGACCGACGACAACGTGCCCGATTATGGCGTGCCGGCCTTCCGCGGCAAGCCGCTCGATGGCGTGTCGCGCCACGCTTACTTCGGCTGGCGCAATCTCGACAAAGACAAAATTCAGTCCGACACGGCGACCGCCCGCCTCGAGCATACGTTCTCGGAAAGCCTGAAGCTGCAGAACACGCTGCGCTATGCATCGTTGAATCGCGACACCGTGATCTCCGCCTCGCACGTGAACCGCCAGGGCATGCGCACGGGCTACTACAAGCCCGCCGGCCCGCAGGCTTACGGGCGCGATTCGCACACGACCATGTGGGCCAATCAAACCAATCTGACGAGCAAGTTCGGCACGATGGGGCTGCAGCACACCCTCGTGACGGGCGTGGAGTTCTCGCAGGAAGACTACGAGCGGGACACGTACTCGTACAACATCAGCAGGCTGTTCCCCGCAGCGGGTTATGCCCTGGCCAATCCGCCGGGGTATTGGCGCGGCGCCGTCGATAAAAAGATATCGGCCCGCAACAAAACCCGGCTCGACACCAAGGCGATCTATGCCATGGACACGGTCGCGCTCAGCGAGCGTGTCGATGCCAACGTCGGGCTGCGCTACGACTGGATCGACGGCCGCTCGGCCAGCCACTCGGTCTCTGCCGCGAGCACCGACGACCGCACGTCCGATCGCAAGCTCAGCTCGCGTTTCGGGCTCACCTACAAGCCGGCGCAGAATGGCCGTGTTTACGTGGCCTACGGCACGTCGTTCAATCCGTCCGCCGAGTTTCTCGTCACGACGGGCTCGGGCGTGAGTCAGAGCACGTCCTCGCTCGCACCCGAGAAAAACCGCACGCTCGAGCTGGGCACCAAGTGGGAGTTGTTCGACAAGCGGCTCGCCGTGGGCGGTGCGCTGTTCCAGGTCGACAAGACCAATGCCCGCGAAGCGCTGGCCGATGGCTCCTACCTGCTCGCGGGGGCGCAACGCGTGAAGGGCGTCGAGCTCGATGCCTCGGGCAAGCTGACGCCGAAGTGGGATGTGTTCGCCAACTACACGTACAGCGACAGCGAGACGCGACGGTCGCTGGTGACGCCCGCGCGCATCGGCCAGGCGCTGGGCAACACGCCGCGCCATTCCTTCAGTCTGTGGACCACGTACGTGCTGCCGCAGGGCTGGACGGTGGGTTACGGCACGCGCTTTGTCGGCTCGCGCAATGTCACGTCGCAGGGCGATGGCAAGCTGAGCCCTTATTGGGTGCACAGCGTCATGGCGTCGTACGACGTGACACGCAACCTGAAGCTGCAGCTCAATATCGAGAACCTGACCGACGAGCTGTATGTCGAGCGCGTGCGCCAGACCGCCGGCACGCAGGCGCGGTCGTCGGCGATCGAATACGGCGACGGCCGCTCGGCCATGCTGTCCGCGCTGTATCGGTTCTGATGCCCACACACATCCGGAGGTCAGCGTCATGATGGTTCACATACCCAGCGTGCTGAGCGCCGACGAGGTGCACGCGTGCCGCCAGCTCCTGCTGCAGGCAGACTGGCAGGACGGGCGCGGCACGGCCGGCTTTCAGTCGGCGCTGGTGAAAGACAATCTGCAGCTGCCGCCGGATTCGGAAGAAGGGCTGAAGGCCGCCGCCCTGATCGACGCGGGGCTCGCACGGTCCGCGTTGTTCATGTCGGCGGCACTGCCGGCGCGCATCTTTCCCAAGCTGTTCAACGTGTACGGCGAGGGCCAGTCGTTTGGTCTGCATGTCGACAACGCCATCCGCCGCATTCCGGGCACGGGTGTGAGCATCCGCACCGATCTGTCCGCCACGCTGTTCCTGGCCGAGCCGGACAGCTACGACGGGGGCGAATTGCGGGTGCAGGACACCTATGGCGAGCACGCGGTCAAACTGCCGGCGGGCGACATGGTGCTGTACCCCTCGGACAGCCTGCATTACGTGACGCCGGTGCGCCGCGGGATGCGGCTGTGTTCGTTCTTCTGGATGCAAAGCATGGTGCGGGACGAGGGCCAGCGAACCTTGCTGTTCGACCTCGACTGCGCCATTCAGGATGCGGGCAGCCAGCTCGGTCCGGGCCACGACACCGTGGTCCGGCTGACGCGCACGTATCACAACCTGCTGCGCCGGTGGGCGACGCCGTAGGGCTTTGCCGGTACGTGCCCGGGTATTGCAGAGCTGGTCAGCTGGTGCGGGCGCGCTAGGTCAGGGGAAGCACCTTCCAATGGGCGTACTCGCCGAAATTGGCGCGGCAGAACGGGCATGTTTCGCTTAGAAGAGGGATGATCTTCTCGCAATTGGGACATCGGCCCTTCGGGGCCTCCTGAAAGGCCAGTTCTTCCATGCGTGCAAGCGCCTTTTGTTCGGCGTAGGGGTCTGGCCAGACGGCGGGAGACAGGACGCGAGACTTATAGATCTCCGCATCTTCGGCTGCGATGGCGCCCGCAGCCACTTGGGCAGAAATGAGCTGGACCCGTGCATTAGCCCATTGAGCGTTCATGCGCCTGAGATGCACAAAAACTCCCGACAGGTAAATGCGCAAGGCGCCTGGCTCCATCAGACCGTAGTGCAGATGCAGCTCACCGAAGTTGGTGGTGATGGTCAGGAACGTGTGGGTAGTCTTCTTTGTTGTGAGTGCATTGAGCACGCCGGCGATGGCCATCCCCTGCAGCGCTCCCTCGACGCCAAAGCCTCCGCCCAAAAATCCTCCGCCACTGACGGTCGTCCCCGGGCCGGTTATCTCAATATCCAACACTTCGACGAGTGAAAATTTGGCGATTTGCTGCCCGCTCGTGCATATGACATCGGCGCCGAGAAAGCCGATAGTGACAGGGGTCCCGGTGTCGAACGGAAAGCCACTGGCACCAAGTACCGTGCAATCTTTGAGGGCAATGAGCGATTCGGAGTTGGGATTGGTCATGACGAGCTCGCGTGAAGAAGTGCCAACTATAAATGGTCGCTGTCGAGTAGCGGGCAAAAGCGCAATTTGAATCGGCATTCCGTTTGCGCGCGCCCACTCTTGATGAGAAAGAACAACGGTGTTCGTTCTCGGAGCGCGTGCTCGATACTTGTCCCATATCAACACTATTCTTCAACTGCAGCGGTACGCTCTGTCTGCGTCGTCGTGCGGTTACCGGGTCATGGCCGGGACACCGTGAGATGCGCGCCGCGCGCGGGGTGCGCGCGGCTTACCGAATTCGAAGGAGTGTTCCGTGGTATTCGCCAAACATGCTGCATTGATCGCACTGACCCTGCTTGCCTCGCCGGCGTTCGCCAATGAGTGCGCGGTCGAGATCTCGTCCAACGACCAGATGCAATACAACACCAAGGCCATTCAAGTGCCGAAGTCGTGCAAAACGTTTTCGGTGACGCTGGCGCATGCGGGCAAGCTGCCGGTGAACGTGATGGGCCACAACTGGGTGCTGTCGAGCACGGCCGATATGCAGGGCGTGATCGGCGAAGCCATGGCGGCCGGTGCCGCCAAGGGCTATTTCAAGGAAGGCGATACCCGCGTGATCGCGCACACCAAGATGCTGGGCGGCGGCGAGAAAGACACCGCCACGTTCGACGTGGCCAAGCTGGCCGCGGGTCAGAAGTACAGCTTCTACTGCACGTTCCCGGGCCACTCGGCGCTGATGAAGGGCGAGCTGACGCTGGCTCCCTGATTGACGGTCTCCCTGCTCGGCGACGGTGTGGGCCAGGGTGCAGCGCCGTCGCCGGCACGGGGTTGGCCGGCGCCCGGCAGACATAGCCGCAACGCAACCGCCGGCCCGTTGTTGCGCCCGCGCCGCGGTGGCACCGGGTGCTTCGTTCTAATTAATAGTATTTCTTATTCGCATTCGGTAGACTGCAGGGCATCTTGTCATCTACCGACTCTCTTTCTCTCCCCGCGGTCGAGCAGTTGTATCGCCATCACCATGGCTGGCTGCAAACCTGGCTCCATCGCAAGCTGGGCGACAGCAGCGACGCGGCCGATCTGGCGCAGGACACGTTCGTGCGGCTGATGGCCGCGCGGCGTCCACCCGTACTGCAGGACGAGCCGCGCGCGTTGATCACGCATATTGCCAAGGGATTGCTGGTCGATCATTGGCGCCGCCGCGCGGTGCAGCAGGCCTACATTGAGGCGATCGCGCACCTGCCGCAGCCGCAGGTCCCGCCGCCCGAAACGGGTCTCATGATCGTGCAGACGCTGGTGGCGATCGACGCCATGTTGCAGCGGCTGCCCGCGGCCACCCGCGAGATGTTCCTGCTGGCCCAGCTCGACGGGCTGACGCTGCAGCAGATCTCCGAGCAGACGGGCAAACCCGTCATCACGGTGCGGCGCCACCTGCAGAAAGCGTTGGTGGCGTGCATGACGGCCGCCGCATGACTTCCCATGTGATTGCGCCGACGTCGGTGGCCTTGCCTGTGCCCGCCTGGGTTTTCAGGCCATGACGGCTGGGCCTGACGATCCACTGTTCGAAGAAGCGGCCGATTGGGTGATCCGGCTGCGCTACGAGCCCGCCGATGTCATCACGCACCGCGCATTCGAACGCTGGCTGGCTCAGGGTGAGGCGCACGCCCGGGCTTGGGCACGCGCGGAGCAGGTGCTGGGCGCCTTCGAAGGGGTGCCAGCGCGCATCGGACACGATGTGCTGCGCGCCACGCGCAAGCGGCAGGGCAGGCGCGCCGTGCTGCGCGCCACGCTGGGCTTGGGCGTGGCCGTGCCGGTCGGCTGGATGGTGTGGCGTGAGGCGCCCGCCTGGCGGGCGGATCTGCGTACCGCCGCGGGAGAGCCACTGAGCCGCACGCTGGAAGATGGCACACGGCTGGTGTTGAACAGTGGCAGCGCGGTCGATCTGCGCTACGGCGCCGCCGAGCGCAGGCTGGTTCTTTTGGCCGGCGAGGTGCTGGTCACCACGGGCCAGAAGCCGCAGGGCGCCTACCGGCCCTTCGTGGTGCAGACGCCGCAAGGCGAGGTGCAGGCATTGGGGACGCGCTTTTCGGTGCGCCTGCTCGAGGACCGTACGCAGGTGATGGTGTTCGAGCACGCGGTGATGGCGCGTCCGGTGCATGCCCCGCCGCTGCGCATCGACGCGGGGCAACGGGCCAGTTTCACGGTTGCCGGCACCAGCGCGCTCGCGCCGGTGGACGACAGCGCGGCGTTGTGGGAGCGGGGGATGCTGGTCGTGCGCGATCAGCGCCTCGCCGATGTGGTGGCGGAGCTGGCCCGGCACCGCCCCGGCGTGTTGCGCTGCGCCCCTGCCGTTGCCGAGCTGCGGGTGTCGGGCGCGCTGTCGCTGCGCGACACCGATGCGGCGCTGGCCGCCCTGGCCGAACGCCTGCCGATCGCGGTGCGGCGCGTCACGCGCTATTGGGTGTCGGTGGGGCCGGCCGACGCTTGAGCGGTGGCGCCAAAATATTTTGCTGCGAGGTGATCACTTTTTCGTTCTCGTGCGGAGTAGGTAGTGACACCGCATCGAGGGGATGCGGGCGCTTCTTGCTTGACGACGAAAGGATGAAAGAGTGATGGCACGTGTACGCGCACCGCGGGGCAGGGGATCCCGCAAGGCATTGATCTGGTCGGCGCTCTGGTGCTCGGCCCTGGCGAGTGCCGCTGCCGGCGCACAGACCGCCGCGCCGGCTTCGCAGATTCACGACGTGGCGATCGGCCCGGGCCCGCTCGATACCGTGCTTGCCCGCTACGCCGCCGCGGCGGTGGTGCAGATCGTGTACGACCCCGCCTGGCTGGCGGGCCGCCAGAGCACGGGGATCTCCGGGCAGATGAGCGTGCAGGAGGGTTTCGACCGCCTGCTCGCGGGTTCGGCGTATCGTGCCGTGCCGAGCGGCGCGGGTACCTATTCCTTGCAGAGCGCGGGCGGCGTCACGCAGCTGGAGGCCGTGACCGTAATGGGCGTCGGCGAGCGCGCCACCAGCGAAGGCACGCAGTCATACACCAGCAATGCGGTCACGCTGGGGAAGGGCACGCAGACGCTCAGAGAGATTCCGCAGTCGGTGTCGGTGGTGACGCGTCAGCAGCTCGATGACCAGAACTTGAACAGCCTGTCGGACGCGATGCGCAACGTGACGGGGATCACGGTGGAGACGCTTTCGAGCGGCGGCGATATCTCGGGCTTTATCTCGCGCGGCTACACGCTCGACGCGATTCAGGTCGACGGAATGCGCACGCCTGCGGGGGCGGGGAATCTGTCGGCGGGTTTCGATCTCGCCATCTACGATCGCATCGAAGTGCTGCGTGGCCCCTCCGGGCTGTACCAGGGCACAGGCGAGCCGGGCGGCAGTGTGAACCTCGTGCGCAAGCGGCCCCTGCAGGACTTCGCCTTCAGCGCGCAAGCCAGTGTGGGCTCGTGGGATTACTACCGCGCGGTGGCCGATCTGAGCACGCCGTTCGACAGCGAGGGAAAGGTGCGTGGACGGTTCATCGCCGCTTATGAGGATCGCGGTTCGTTCGTGGATCGCGTGAGCTCGGAGCGGCCCACGCTTTACGGTATCGTCGAGGCCGATCTCACGCCGCGCACCAAGCTGGCCACCGGCCTCACGCATCAGCGCTCGCGCAGCACGCCCGCGTTCGGCCTGCCCGCGTACGCCGACGGCTCGCTACTCGACGTGCGCCGCGGCACCAACCTGAGCGCTGCCTGGAATCGGATCGAAGAGGAAACCACGGAGCTGTTCGCCGACCTGGAGCACGGGCTGGCGGGCGGCGGCACTGTGAAGGCCAGCGTGTTCCATCGAGACACGGATACGCCGACGCGCCTGACGACCTGGCCGAATCGGGCGGTGGATCCCGTCACCGGCGCCACCAATCTCATCGCATGGTCGTACCGCAATCACTGGAAAACCACCGGTGCGGATGCCAACCTGAACCTGCCGATCGAGGCCTTCGGGCGCGAACACAGCCTGCTGGTTGGCGCTGACTACAGCCATACGCGCAAGCAGTTCAGCTACGGCGGCGGCACCGTGTTTCCCACCAATGTCTACGCGCCGGTCATCGATATGACGCTCCCGGACATGGACCAGGTCAACGGCAACGATGGGCGTACCAGCGAGTTCGGTTTGTATACGCGCGCCAACATCCAGGCTACCGACCACCTGAAGGTCATCGCCGGCGCCCGGCTGGCGTGGTGGAAGAATGACGCGCGCAACGCCAACCAGTATTTCGGCGACTTCAGCCAGGCCGAGACGCGCATCGCCGCGCGCACCACGCCGTATGCCGGGCTGGTGTACGACCTGACGCCGCAGTTGTCGGCCTACGCGAGCTACACCAGCATCTTTCAGCCGCAGACGGACATCGACGCGCAGGGCAATACTCTGGCACCGCGCGTGGGGCGCCAGATCGAGACCGGCCTGAAGGGCGCGTTCATGGATGGCCGCCTCAACGCGCATGCCGCGCTGTTCCAGATCGTGGATCGCAACCGCGCGATGAACGATATCGATAACCCGATGTACTCGGTGGCGGCCGGTAAAGTGCGCAGCCAGGGTTTCGAGACCGAGATCAGCGGCTCACCGCTGCCGAACTGGGACATCGTGGCGGGCTACGCTTACACGCAGACCAAGTACCTGGAGGCGGCCGCGGGCACGGAGGGCTTGTCGTACAGCACCATCACGCCGCGCCACGCCATCAATCTGTGGACGCGCTACCGCTTCACGCAACCGGCGCTGCAGGGTTTCAGCGTGGGCACGGGCGTGCGTTGGAACAGCGGCAACTACCTGCAGAGCGGCAACGTGCGATGGGACCAGGGCAGCTACGCGCTCGTGTCGGCGCAGATCGGCTACCGGTACGACCGGCACATCGAGGGCACGCTGACGGTCGATAACCTGTTCGACCGCAAGTACTACGAGAAGCTGGGCGGAGCCTCGCGGCAGAACTATTACGGCCAGCCGCGAAGCGTGATGTTGACCCTGCGTTATCAATACTGACGCGCCGGCGAGCCCAGCCAGGGCGGGGGCTTCGGACGATACGCAATGTCCGGCCGCCGCCCCTGTGCCGGGGCCATAGACCTCGGCGAGTAGCGGAATCGGACGGTGTCAAACCAAATCTCGGACGACTGCCTCAACAAAATCGTTACAGATTCTTGAAGAATCCTGATTTTTATTTAGAATGATAGCCAATCTCATTTGCAATGATTGGGTCTATCGTGCCGTCTACCCTCGCTGCCCCGGACGCCGTCCGCGATCTCTACACCGAACACCAGGGGTGGCTGCACGGCTGGCTGCGGCGCAAGCTCGACAGTACCTTCGATGCCGCCGACCTGGTGCAGGACACCTTCGTGCGGGTGCTGCGGCACCGTCGCGAGCTGGCGGCGGTGCGTGAGCCGCGCGCCTATCTGGTCACGATCGCGGGCCGCCTGGTCATCAACCTGTATCGCCGCCGCTCGCTCGAGCGCGCCTTCGAAGAGGCGCTGGCGACGATGCCCGAGCCCCTGGCGCCGTCGCCCGAGCAGCAGCTGCTGATTCTGGAGGCGCTCGACGAGATCGATTGCCTGCTGGCCGCCATGCCGGCGGCCGTGCGCGAGGCGTTTCTGCTGGCGCAGGTCGATCAGATGCCCTATGCCGAGATCGCCGAGCGCATGCAGGTGTCGGTGCGTACCGTGCAACGGCACATCGTGCGTGCCTACGAGCAGATTATTCTGGCCGCGCCATGACGCCGGTGTCCGATACCGCGATGGGCGCGGATCCGATCGATCGCCGGATCGCCCGCGAGGCCGCGCTGTGGCTGATGCGCCTGGGCGAGGGCAGCCACGATGCCGAGACGCATGCCGAATGCGCGCGCTGGCGCGCCCGCAGCCAGATGCACGAATACGCCTGGCAGCGGGCCCAGCGCATCAATACCCTGTTCGGCCAATTGCCCGCGGAGCTGGCGCGCGGGGCGCTGACCCGCCCCGATATGAGCCGGCGCAAGGCGCTGAAGGCCATGGCCGTGTTGATCGCGGCCGGCCCGCTGGGCTGGGCCGGGTGGCGCTCGGCGCGCGAGCAGGGCTGGCTGGCCGAATACCGGACGGCCGCGGGCGAGCGCCGCGCCATCACGCTTGCCGACGGGACGCGCGTGCACATGAATACGGGTACCGCGGTCGACGTGTCTTACGGCGATCCGGTGCTCGGTGGCGAGACGCTCGTGCAACTGCGCGCGGGCGAGATCTACGTCGAGACGGCCGGGCCGTGCGCCGTGCGCACGCGGCAGGGCAGTGTGCGCGCGCGCCATGCGCATTTCAGCGTGCGCCATTCCGACGCGCAGTGTCTTGTGGATGTGATGCAGGGCGAGGTCAGCGTGCAGCTGGCCCTGGCCGACATGGCGGGCGTCGCGCCGCACCGGATGTTGGCACCGGCCAGGGCGCGGCTCGACGCGGCCGGGCTGCATGTGCTCGCGCCAGGGGCGGCCAACACGCCGCCCGATTGGATGCGCGGCGTGCTGCATGCACGCGACATGCGGCTGGACGCGTTCGTCACCGAGCTCGCGCGCTATCGCCAGGGCGTATTGCGCTGTGATCCCGACGTCGCCTCGCTGCGCCTGTCGGGCGCCTTCCAGCTCGACAACATCGACGGCATCCTGCAGGCGCTGCCGGCGCTGCTGCCCGTGCAGGTGCGCACGCGCACCGCGTATTGGGTGGTGGTGGGCCCGCGCGAGCAGTCGGCCTGAGGTCCGCGTCAGGCCCGCGGGCCGCTGTTACAAAAAAATGAGGCCAATGCTGTCCGGTTTGCCGCCGCCGGGGGTCATGGGAAGTAGTGGCACTCAGTTGCCGGCTTCACTTTGAACGGAACGACCCTCATGGCTCACGCACGTCATCCTGTCTCTCCCGGCGCGCGCCGCGCGCTGCCTCAGGCACTCGGCGCCGCCTTGTGCGCGGTGGCATTCGCCGCGCCGCTGCTGGTGTTCGGCACGCCGGCCGCGGCGCAGTCCAGCGCTTCGGCCGCCAGCCGCAGCTTCCAGATTCCCGCGGGCGATCTTGCCGAAGCGCTCGCGCGCTTTGCCGACACGGCAGGCGTGACGGTGCTGTATCAGCCCGAGAGCGTGGCGGGGCGCCGCAGCGCGGGCCTGTCGGGCAGCTACGATGTGGCCGAAGGGCTGCGTCGTCTGCTTGCGGGCAGCAGCCTGTCGGCGCGGCCGCAGGGCGATGGCACGTATGTGGTTCAGCCGCAGGACGCCGTGACGCAGCTGGCGCCGGTCATGGTGGAAGGGGCCACGCCGCGCGCGGAGCCGGCCTGGGTGAGCACCACCACGCGCCGCCAGCTCGATGGCGTGCAGGCGCGCAGCTGGAGCGACGTGGGCAAGCGCCTGGACCCGGGCGTGTCGTTCAATCGGCAGAACAACAGCATCAACATCCGCGGTCTGGACGAGAACCGCGTGGTCACTCGCATCGACGGGATCCGCGTGCCGTTTCTGGATGACGGCGCGCGTGGCGTGAAAGGCGGCCTGGACACGATCGACTTCAATTCCCTGTCGCGGCTCGATATCGTGCGCGGCTCCGACTCGGCCAGCGCCGGTTCGGGCGCGCTGGGCGGCGCGGCCAATCTGAGCACGCTCGAGCCGGGCGACCTGCTGAGCGGCGACCGCAACTTCGTCGCGTTGACCAAGACCGACTACGACAGCGCCGACAGCAGCTGGGGCGCGAATGCCGCGCTCGCGGGCCGGGTACAGGAAAACACCTCGTGGCTGTTGCAGGCCGGCATGCGCCGCGGCCATGCGCTCGACAATCGCGGCGACCAGGGCGGCTACGGCGCGGCGCGCAGCGAGCCCACACCCGAAAATTATCTCCAGCAGAACTTCCTGCTGAAGCTGCAGCAGAAGGTCGACGGCGGTCACAAGTTCGGCATCACGGGCGAATACTTCAAGCGCCACGCCGACATGGACAGCATGTGGGAGCAGGGCCCGGGCACGAGCTACCTGATCGGTCAGAACAGCACGATCAAGACCACCAAGCGCGAGCGCGTGTCGGCCGATTACTCGTACGTGGCGCCGTCGTCCGGCGGTCTGGTCGATCGTGCAAGCGCCGTCGTGTACTGGCAGCGCATGACGCTCGAGAACTCGCTGGAAGGCGTGCGCAGTCGCGATGCCCGCGCCTCCATCATTCCGCGCGACCCCTTCCGCTACGGCTTCCCTTCGGGCGACTACGGCCGCAGCAACTCCATCCAGGAGTCGCTCTTCGGCGTGAGTGGCCAGGCGCAGCGCCGGTTCGACGGCGCGGTGTCGCAGCTCTGGACCGTGGGCGGCGAGTGGGTCGGCAACCGCACGGAGCAGTATTCGGGCGGCTACGACAACTGCCCCACGATCGCGCCGGGATTGCCCGCGCCGTTCGGTCCGCGCTCCTGCGACATGCTGCACACCAACCAGGCCGACATGCCCCGGGTCAAGGGCAGCCAGTTCGCCCTGTGGGTGCAGGACGAATTCGGCTTTGCCGACGGACGCTACACGCTCACGCCCGCCTTGCGCTACGACCACTACGAGCAGAAGCCGCAGAACACCGCGGCTTACGATAGCAACGGTAATTCGGCCGGCGGTCTGCCGCCGTCCTCGTCGGGAGGCCGCTTCTCGCCGAAACTGCTGGGCTCGTGGAAGGCCGCGGAAAACGTGACCCTGTACGCGCAATACGGCTATGCCTACCGCGCGCCGTCGGCCAGCGAGCTCTACACCAACTACGGCGGCGCGGGCACGTACCTGCGCGTCGGCAACCCCTACCTGAAGCCCGAGACCAGCAAGGGCTGGGAGCTCGGTGGCAAGTTCGGCGACGATACGCTGGGCGGCTCGCTGTCGTTCTTCGACAACCGCTATCAGAACTTCATCGACAAACAGGTGCCGCTCAATGCGAGCTCGCCGCAGTGGCAGCCGGGCTGGAGCGCGTATCCGCTGGGCGTGACGGGCGCCGTGAACCGCGCGCGTGTTCGCATCTACGGCGCCGAAGCCGCCGGACAATGGCGCTTCGCGCCGGGCTGGCGCACGTGGGGTTCCGTGGCATGGGCGGTGGGCAAAGACCAGGTCACCGGCCAGTACCTGAACTCGGTGCCGTCCGTGAAAGGCATCGTGGGCTTGGGCTATGAACGCGAGCAGTGGGGCGTGGACGCCATGCTGACCGCGGCCGCCAGCCGCAGCAAGGTCCAGTACGACGGCAACTCGGCCGCCGCGCCCAATCCCGACTTCCAGGCGCCCGGCTATGGCATCGTCGATCTGTCGGGCTACTGGCGCCCGGCGGCCGTGAAGGGCGTGCAAGTTCAGCTCGGCGTCTATAACCTGTTCGACAAGAAGTACTGGGAAGCGATCAACGTGCCCACGGCGGGCGCCGTGGCGATCCCGCGGCCGGTGGATTGGTACACCGAGCCCGGACGCAGCGTGCGTCTGTCGCTCACCTATCAATACTGAGGCCCGAGGCCGCCCCTGGCGGCCGGAGGTTCCGGCCGCCGCATCAACGAGGAGTGTAATGATGACCGATTTGAGTTTCGAAGCGCGCGCAGAGGCGTTGCGTGGCCGCGCGGCCGAACTGGCCGAGCGCGAGCCCAAGATGCGCGCCCGCAATCAGGCGCAGGCGCTGGGCGTGAGCGAGGCCGAGCTGGTGGCCGCCGGCTGTGGCGGGGCCGATGTCACGCCGCTGGGTGGCGAGATGCAGGCCCTCTTTCGCGACATCGGCACGCTGGGCGAGGTGATGGCCCTCACGCGCAACGACGCGTGCGTGCATGAGCGTCACGGCCGCTACGAGAACATCAACGCCACCGGCATGGTCGGTATCGTGCTCGGTCCGGACATCGATCTGCGCGTGTTCTTCGAATGCTGGCAGAGCGCGTGGGCCGTGCATCAGGATGGACGCCACAGCATTCAGTTTTTCGACCGCGCCGGCGTCGCCGTGCACAAGGTCTATCGCACCGACGAGAGCGATGTGGCGGCCTGGGACGCCTTCGTGCAGAAGCACACTGTGGCGCCGGTCTGGCCCGAGACGCAGGCCATCGCGCCGGCCGAGGAGCAGCCCGACGTGACCGACGCCGCCGCGTTCCGCGACGCGTGGCTCGCCATGACGGACACGCACCATTTCTTCCCGCTGCTGCGCAAGTACAAGGTCTCGCGCCTGGGCGCGCTGCGCGCCGCCGGCCACGATCTCGCGCAACAGGTGCCCACCGACGTGGCCGAGCGCATGCTCACGCAGGCCGCCGAAGACCTGCTGCCCATCATGTGCTTCGTGGGCAATCGCGGCATGATCCAGATCCACACCGGCACGGTCAACAACCTGCGTCGCACCGGTCCGTGGTTCAACGTGCTCGATCCGCGCTTCAATCTGCACCTGGATACCACCGCGATCGAGCAGGCCTGGATCGTCAACAAGCCCACGACCGACGGCTGGGTGACGTCGATCGAGTGCTACGCCGCCAATGGCGACCTGATCGTGCAGTTTTTCGGTGAGCGCAAACCGGGCCAACCCGAGCTCACCGCCTGGCGCAAGCTGCTCACGGGCTATTGCACGGAGCCGCTCGCCGCATGAAGCGCCTTTTTGCAGCAGGGCTGTGGCTGACGGCGCTCCTGCCGCTCGCCACGGCGATGGCCGCCGGACCGCAGCGCGTCGTCACCCTCGGTGGCAGCGTGACCGAGATCGTGTTCGCGTTGGGGCAGGGCGATCGGGTCGTGGCCGACGACCAGTCCAGCCTCTATCCCGAGGCGGCCACGCGCCTGCCCCGCGTGGGCTACTACCGTGCCGTGCCGGTGGAAGGCGTGCTGGCCCTCGCGCCGGATCTGGTGCTGGCGTCGGAGCAGGCGGGCCCGCCCGCCGCGCTCGCGCGCCTCGCGTCGGTCGGCGTCAAGGTCACCACCGTGTCGGATGCCGCGTCGGTGCAGTCGCTCTACGACCGGATCGCGCAGGTGGCGCAGGCGCTGGGCGTGCCGGAGCGCGGCGAGCGTCTCGCCGCCGAGGTGCGCGAGGCCCTGGCCACGGTCGCGGCCATGCCCGCCTCGCAGCGCAGCACCGTGCTGCTCATGAACCGCGCCGGCACGCCGCAGGCCGCCGGCGCGGGCACCGCCGCCGACCTCGTGATGCGGCTGGCGGGTCTGCGCAATGCGCTGTCCGAACAGCAAGGCTACAAGCCCCTCAATGCCGAAGCCCTGGCCGCGCTCGCACCCGAAGTGATCGTGGTGACGGCCGCGTCGATCGAGGGCAAGGGCGGCGTCGCGCAGGTGCAGACCTGGCCCGGCGTCGCGGCCACGCCGGCGGCGCGGCGCGGCTGCATCGTCGTGATGGACGATCTGCTCGCCCTGGGCGCCGGCCCGCGCCTGCCGGAGGCGTTGCGCATGCTCAAGGAGACCGCTTGTGTCGCCAGCGCTGGCTGAGGCCGCGCCGCGTGCGTATCGCTGTCCGCGCCAGATCGGGGTGATGCTCGGGCTGGCCGCGGTACTGGCCGTGGTGGCGCTGGTGGCGGCGGCGACCGGGGCGGTGCAGATTCCGCTGTCCGCGATTCCGCGCGTGCTGTGGGCACCCGCGGACGCGCAGGACGCGCTCTGGCGCAATGTGCTGCTGGAGCTGCGCTTGCCCCGTGTGCTGTTCGCCATGGTGGCGGGCTGCGCGCTCGCCGTGAGCGGCGCGGCGATGCAGGCCCTGTTTCGCAATCCGCTTGCCGAGCCCGGCCTGGTCGGGATTTCGGCCGGTGGTGCGTTGGGCGCGGTCGCGGCGATCGTGCTGGGCGCGGGCGGCTTCGCGCTCGTGGCGCCGAGCGCCTTCGTCGGCAGCCTCGCGGCCACGGCCTGCGCGTATGTGCTGGGCCGGCGCGTGCCGGGCGTGGCCGGTCTGCTGCTGGCCGGCATCGCGATCAACGCGGTGACCGGCAGCCTGATCGGGCTGCTGACGTTCTTCGCGACCGACGCGCAACTGCGCGACCTCACTTTCTGGAACATGGGCAGTCTGGCCGGCGCGCGCTGGTCCTTGCTGGCCTTTCTGCTGCCCTGGACGCTGGCCGGCTCGTGGTGGTTATGTCGTCAGTGGCGCGTGATGAACGCCCTGCTGCTGGGCGAGCGCGAGGCCGCGCATCTGGGCTACGCGCTGCGCGCCGTGCGGGTGCGGCTGGTCGTCATGACGGCGCTGCTCGTGGGGCCGCTGGTGGCCGCCACCGGGGGCATCGGCTTCGTCGGACTGGTCGTGCCGCATCTGGTGCGTCTGACGCTGGGCGCGGATCACCGCTGGCTGTTGCCGGCATCCATGCTGGGCGGTGGCCTGGCACTGGTGCTGGCCGATCTGCTCGCCCGCATCGTCGTGGTGCCGGCGGAGCTGCCGATCGGCCTGGTCACGGCGCTGGTGGGCGGACCCTTCTTCCTCTGGTTGCTGGCCCGCGGAGGGCGTTTCTGATGTTGCAGGCCCAAGGATTGACGCTGATGCGCGGCGGCCGTCAGGTCGTGGCGGACGTGTCGCTGCAGGTGGCGCCGGGGCGTCTGGTCGGTCTGCTCGGCGCCAATGGCGCGGGCAAGTCCACCTTGCTGGCCGCGCTGGCCGGCGAACTGAGCTTGCGCGCCGGCACGGTGCGTTGCAATGGCGATGTGCTGGCGGGCCTGACGCCCGCTGCGCAGGCGCGGCGCCGTGCCGTCCTGCCGCAGCAGCCCGGCCTGAGCTTCGATCTCGGCGTGGACGACGTGGTCGCGATGGGCGCCTATCCGTTTCCGGAGCTCAGCCCCGCGGCCGTGCGGCGTGCTTCGGAAGCGGCGCTGGCACTCGCCGGCGTGGCGCATCTCGCCGGGCGGCGCTATCTGTCGCTGTCAGGGGGCGAGCAGCAGCGGGTGCAATTCGCGCGCGTGTTGCTGCAGTGCCGTGCGGCGTCCGGGCCCAGGTATCTGCTGCTGGACGAGCCAACGGCCAGCCTGGACCCGCGCCATCAGCTCGACCTGCTGGCCGTGGCGCGCGATCTGGCGCACGCGGGCGATACCGGGGTGCTCGTGATTCTGCATGACCTGAACCTGGCCGCGCGCTGGTGCGACGAGCTGGTGCTGCTGGCCGAGGGCAGGGTGGCCGCGGCCGGCGCGCCTGCCGCCGTGCTGACCGCCGCGCACCTGCGCACGGCCTATGGCGTTCAGGCCGAGATCCTGCCGCATCCGCACGCGCCCGAGCGGCCGCTGGTGCTGGTGCATTGACGCCGCCCCGTTTCATGACGCGCCCGCCCGAAGCGATCCGCTGCCGCATTTAGTACAGTAGCGGCTGTCCCAGTCGTTTCCGGTTTTCATCATGAGCGCTCCTCTTGTTTCCATCGCGTCGGATATCCGCTGCGCCAATGACCTTCCGTTCGTGCTGTTCGGCGGCATCAATGTGCTCGAGTCCAGGGATCTGGCCCTGCGTGCGTGCGAGGAATATCAGCGTGTCACGCGCAAGCTGAATATCCCGTATGTGTTCAAGGCGTCGTTCGACAAGGCGAATCGGTCCTCGATCCATTCGTACCGCGGCCCTGGGCTGGAAGAAGGCCTGCGTATTTTCGAGGCGGTCAAAGAGAACTTCGGCGTGCCGGTGATTACCGACGTGCACGAGCCCTGGCAAGCCGCGCCGGTGGCCGAAGTGGTCGACGTGCTGCAATTGCCGGCGTTCCTGGCCCGGCAGACCGATCTGGTCGTCGCGCTCGCCAAAACGGGGCGCATCGTCAACATCAAGAAGCCGCAGTTTTTGAGCCCGACGCAGGTCGGCAATATCGTCGAGAAGTTCGTCGAAGCCGGTAACGACAAACTGATTCTGTGCGAGCGTGGCGCCAATTTCGGCTACGACAATCTGGTGGTCGATATGCTGGGTTTTGGTGTCATGAAGAAAACCTGCGGCGATCGCCCGGTGATTTTCGACGTGACGCATGCCTTGCAGCAGCGTTCGCCGCTGGACACCGCGTCGGGCGGCCGTCGCGAACAGGTGGCCGAGCTCGCGCGCGCGGGCATGGCCGTCGGTCTGGCCGGCCTGTTTCTGGAGGCGCACCCGGATCCCAGCCAGGCAAAGTGCGATGGTCCGAGCGCGCTGCCGCTCGACAAGCTCGAGCCCTTCCTGACTCAGCTCAAGGCGATCGATGACCTGGTGAAATCCTTCCCGGCGCTCGACATTCAGCCCTGATACCCGCCTTATCCCTGACGCGGTGTCGCGCCGGAAATACAGTCCGGAGCGGCGCCGCGTTTTTTGTTTGATTAATGCGATGCGGCGCTGCGGCGGCCTGTGCCCTGATAGATAAGGGATTTATTGCGCATTATTACGGTCGCCGTGAAATTAGGGTATCAAGGTGCCGCTATTTGCGTTTCACGGATATGACGGTTTCTCTACATTGATTATTCCGCCGGGCGCAGTGTGGCGCCCGGGGTTAATCCATTACTGGCGAGAAACATTCCATGCGCAAGAATCTGCCCATTACGGATCAGGAATTCGTGCTGCAGGACGATCAATACCTGATCTCCAAGACTGACCTGAAGGGCCGCATTACGTACTGCAATCCGGCTTTCGTGGCGATCAGCGGGTTCACCCGGGAAGAGTTGCTTGGGCAGCCGCACAACATCGTGCGGCACCCCGATATGCCCCCCGCGGTGTTCGAAGACATGTGGGACACGCTGGCGGCCGGCAAACCCTGGCTTGCCGTGGTGAAGAACCGGCATAAGTCCGGGGGCTATTACTGGGTGCTGGCCAATGCGACGCCGGTGATCGAGAACGGCGAGGTCACGGGCTACGCCTCGGTGCGGGTCAAGGCCAGCGCCGAGCAGATCCATGCCGCCGCCGCGTTCTACGAGGAAGTGGCCGAGGGCAATCTGGGCGGTTATGCCCTCAAGCACGGGCGGCGTGTGCCGGCGGGCTGGCGCCGCGGCGTGCGCGCGCTCGGCATGCCGTTTCGCGGCGGCCTGCGGCCGGCGATGCTGCGCGTGGCCGTCGGTGCCGCGGCCCTGGGTGCGATTCCGACCTGGCTTGCCGCGCGTGCCGCGCCGGCCGAGCAGTTGCCCTGGTATTGGGGCGGCTATGCCGTGGCGGCGTTGGCGGTGCTGTGGGCGACGCAGCGCGTGGCGGGCAGGTTCAGCCGCCAGCTGGTGAACGCCGAAGAGGCGGCGCGCCAGATCGCGGCCGGCAACCTCGTGAACGAGGTGAGTACCGATGCCCGCGGCGAGCTGCGCAATCTGTACTTCTATCTCGACATCATGCGCAAGAGCCTGATCGGGATCTCGACCGAGGTGATCGGGAAGACCAGCGATCACGTGCGCACGATCTCCAAGCTGCACACGGACAGCCAGGGCCTCGCGGACCGCACCGAGGCGCAGGCGGGCTCGCTGCAGGACACGGCAGCCAGTGTCGAGCAGCTGGCCGCCACCGTGGCGCGCAACGCGGAGAGCGCCCGCAGCGCGGCCGCGCTGACGCAGGAAAGCCGGGTGGTCGTGGGGCAGGGCGGTCAGATCGTGCGCCAGCTGGTGTCGACCATGCACGGCATCGACGAGAGCTCGCGCAAGATCTCCGACATCGTGTCGGTGATCGAGGGCATCGCGTTCCAGACCAACATCCTGGCCTTGAATGCCGCCGTCGAGGCGGCGCGGGCGGGCGATCAGGGCAAGGGCTTCGCGGTCGTGGCCGGTGAAGTGCGCAGCCTGGCGCAGCGCACCACGCAGGCGGCCAAGGAGGTCAAGACGCTGATCGAAGAGTCGGTGGGCCGCATGTCGGCCGGCTCGAACCAGGCCAGCCAGGCCGGCGCCACCATGCAGGAAATCCTGCAGTCGGTGGAGCGGGTCAGCGTGCTGATGGAAGAGATCTCGACCGCCTCGCAAGAGCAGGCGCAGGGGGTCGACCGCATCAGCTCCGCCGTGAACGAAATGGACGGCGTGGTGCAGCAGAACGTCTCGCTCGTGGGCGAGCTCTCGCACGTGGCGGAGCATCTGGGCGAGGAGTCGGCGGCGCTGGCGCAGGCGATCGGCGTGTTCCGCACGCCGGCGAGCCGCGCCGCCCCGGACGCGGTGCTACTGCGCAGCGAGGCGCGCGCGACGCGCCTGGGGCAGGGTGGCGGACACGTCCAGCGTCTGGCACTGGCCTCCGCCCGCGACGAGTAGACGCCGGCAGGACGAACCGGGTCTAGAATGAGCCGGTTCTGTTCATGCGGGGGCAACCATCGTGGCCATTCCGTATCTGCGTACGCTCACGGCCTTGCAACGCAGTCCCGAAGCCAACCGGCATCTGGCCTACATCCTCAGCCTGGTGGCGGGGGCGGTCAATGCCGGCGGCTTCCTGGCCGTGCAGCAATACACGTCGCACATGTCGGGCATCGTCTCGAGCATGGCCGACTATCTCGCGCTCGGCGGGCTGGTGGTCGTGCTGCAAGGCGCGGCTGCCCTGATGTCGTTCGTGGCCGGCGCGGCCACGTCCGCGTTCCTGATCAATCTGGGCAAGCGCGCGCATCTCGCGAGCGGCTATGCCTTGCCGCTCGCGTTCGAGGCCGCGCTGCTGCTGGCGTTCGGCCTGCTCGGCGCCAATCTCGAGCAGCATCGCTGGCTGTATGTGCCGGTCACGGTCATGCTGCTGTGCTTCATCATGGGTCTGCAGAACGCGATGATCACGAAGGTCTCGCGCGCCGAGATCCGCACCACGCACATTACCGGCATGGTCACGGACATCGGCATCGAGCTGGGCAAGCTGTGCTACTGGAACGCCGCGCGCATCGATGACCCGGCGCTGCACGTGCGCGCCGATCGCCTCAAGCTGCGCGTGCTGATCACTCTGGTGCTGCTGTTTTTCGGCGGCGGCGTTGCCGGCGCCTATGCGTTTGCGCACTTCGGCTTCGGCGCGACGCTGCCGCTGGCGGCCATGCTGGCGCTGCTCGCGGCCGTGCCGATGGTGGACGACCTGCGGCAGTGGCATCTGCGCCACTGAGCGGCGTCAGAGCGGCGGGCGCGCGCGCTGGCCGCCGCGCCGCCGAAGCAATCCCGGCGTCAGTGTTCGCCAGGCCAGAGCTCGCCCGGGTGGCTCACCTCGATCAGTCCGCCGGGCAGGTCTTGCAGCAGCGGCGCGGGCACGGCGTGCGCTAGACCGCTGCGCACGTAGGCGTGGCGGCCGTCGTCGTCGAGCGCCACGAAGCCGAAGCGCTGCATCGCGGCGTAGACCAGATGGCGCAACGGGTCGGCCAGATCGGCATCTTCGAAGCCGATCGCATCGACCGAGATGTCATCGCTGCTGTCGATCCAGGCCAGCCGGGCGGGCTGACCATCGGTGAAGGCCACCTCGAAGCGCTCGTCGATGTGCGTGATCTCGCCGTAGGGCGAGAACAGGGCGAGCACGTCGGCCAGCGGCGCCGGCGGGGCGGCGGGAAAGTGTTCGAGAAAGACGTTGGTCGACATGGCGGCCCCGGCACGTAAGAAACCCCGCATTTTCGCATAGGGGCGCGCGAGCCGCCGGGTCGCCGGATCGCCGGGCGCCGGATCGCCGGCCGCCGGTTTGCGCCCGCGTGCCCGCGAACGTTATTCTTGCGCCTCGCCGCCGCGCCTGTCCGTGGCCGCCGCAGTAGCCCGCGGGCCGCTGCCGGCGGCACGCCCGCGGCCCCGCCGCCTTCCCGACATTGCCTTCCATGATCGATCTGCTTCGCGCTTCCTGGCGTGCCGCCTTGCTCAAGCCCCTGCCGCTGTCCGCCTACGATTACCCCACGCACTGGTCGGTGCTGGCCGTGATGCTGGTCGGCATCGCCTCGGGAGCGCAGATCAGTATGGGCACCGTGTTCGCGCCGCAGGATCCGTCGATCGCGCAAATGCTGATGCCCCGCTTCATGGCGACCGAAATGGCGGGCGCGTGGGGGGCGATGCTGGCCGTGTGGCTGGTGAGCTTCGGCTGGCTGCGGGTGACTCAGCGCTGGGATGGCGAGGGGAGCCTGTTCAATCTCATCATCGCCTGCTGGTTCGTGCTCGATATGGTCGTGGTGGTGCTGTCGGCGCTCGGCCTGCCCAACGCCTTCCTGATCGCGGTGCTGTTGTATTCGCCATGGGTGCTGGCGACGGCGCTCAGCGCAGCCATGCCGGACGTGCGCCGCCCGGTGGCCGCGGCCTGGAGCTATTTTGCGCTGGTGCCGGCGTTCACGATCTCGATGCTCGCGCACGGCGCGGTGGCGAGCAAGGTCTTCGCCACCGGCCAGTAGCCGGTCACTGCCCCGGCGCGTTCGCGCTGGCTTCGCCAGGCACCGGCCGATTCGGAAATACGTTGAGCGACATGATCTTGTCGGGATAGGTCGTCATGAGCAGGCTCACCATGCGACCGTGCAACAGCCCGAACAGCTGCCAGCTCAGGCCTTCGCTGCCCGGCAGCAGGTCGAGCAGCAGCAGTTGCCCGGTGCGCACCGTGCCGACGAAATAAGCGCGCTTGTCGTACTCGCCCGTCTTGGGGGCGTAGTAGACCTTGGTGGAACGTTCGGTGTCGTCTTTCTTCCAGGTGCCTTCGCCCGCGACCGATCCGTCGTTGATGCGTTTGAGGCCATCACGCAGGTGCTGCCAGAGGGCTTTGGCATCGGCGGTATGGACGACTATCGTCATTGCGTATTCTCCGTGGCGGTTTTGAACAGGTCGTTGATCTCGTTGTACATGACGGCGCCCCGCACCAGCGGCTCGGCCCGGCCATCGGCGAGAAAGCCCGAGACCAGCGCGCCGGCGTGGCTCCAGAGGGTCTGGGGCACGAGCGATCCCATGCTGACGCGGCGCACGCCGAAGTCCCCGAGCTCGCCCACGGGCGGCAGGCCCTGGGCCACGGCCAGCGCCAGGGCGAGCCGCGTGCCGGCGGCGATGTCGCGCATCTCGAAGGTATTGGTGAGGCCGAGCACGAACAGGCCGTCGGCGCCGGCGGCTTCGTATTGCGCGGCCCGGCGCAATACCTCGGCCACGCGCTCGCCGGGCGCGACCAGGTCGCGGGCATAAACATCGGTGCGGGCGTTGATGAAGAGCGGGACGCCACGCGCCTCGCCCGCGTGGCGCGCCGCTTCGATCTTGCGGGCCAGCAGATCGGGTTCGCTGGTGCCATCCTGGATGTTGATGCCGATGGCGCCCAGATCGATGAACCGCGCGACCGCCTCGCCGACCTCTTCGGGGGTGCGCGAATAGCCGCTCTCGATATCGACCGACAGGGGGATGCGGATCACGCGGGCGATCAGCGCCACCTGGGCCAGATAGAGGTGCTGCGGCACGGTGTTGCTGTCGGGGTAGCCAAGCGACCACGCCACCGCGGCGCTGCTGGTGGCCACGGCCTGCGCGCCGAGGTTCTCGATCTGGACGGCGCTGCCCGCGTCCCAGACGTTGGGCAGGCGCAGGGGCTGGGCCTGCTGGTGCAACTTGCGAAAGACGGCGGCTTGCAGACTGGCGGACATGGTGGGCTCCGAGGGGGCTCCAGAGGGGCGTCGAAGGGGCCTGCCGGGTGCTGCCTGAGGCGGCCCTGCTGAGGGTGCGCCTAGTGTATGGCCGCCGCGTCTTCCGCGGTGGGCGCGCATTCCGTCCGGTTACGTCCGAGCTGCTTCGCGCGATAGAGTGCGGCATCCGCGCAACGCAGCGCCTGGCCCTGAGCCTCCGGCATGCCGTCGCAATGGGCCACCCCGATCGACACGGTGACCTGGCCGGCGCCGGGAGCGTGGGCGGCGACCGCCATGCGCAGACGTTCCGCCAGATGACAGGCCTCGGCCAGTCCCGTGTCGGGCAGCAGGATCAGAAACTCCTCGCCGCCGGTGCGACAGCAGATATCGCCGCCGCGCACCTGTTGGGTCATGACGCGGGCGATCCGGCGCAGCACCTCGTCGCCCTCGGCATGGCCGAGCGTGTCGTTGATGCGCTTGAAGCAATCGGTGTCGATGGCTAGCACGGAGAAGGCGCGCCGCTCTGACTGCCATTGTTTGAGCCGGGCCTGCAGGCCGCGCCGGTTGAGCAGGCCCGTGAGCGGGTCGGTCAGCGTGACCTGATTGAGCGAGCCGATGCGTTCGTGCAGCACGGTCAGCGCGGTGAGGGCGGCGCGGCGCAGCTGGTGTACCTCGAAGTACCACGCGCGCACGCCCTTGACCTGCTTGGGCACGTCCGGCGCTTCGGCGGCCTGTACCGCGTGGGCCAGATCGCGCAGGGGCTTGGAAATCAGATAGGCCAGCCACCAGATCAGCCCGAGCGCGACCAACGTGAGCGGCAAAAGGTAGACCGTCATGCGGCCCATGATGGATCCCATCGACGCGAGCGCTGCATCGACCGGCCGCTGCGACACTACACCCCAGCCGGACGCGCCCACCGGCGCGTAGCCCGCCAGCATGGGCACGCCGCGGCTGTTGATGACGTTCTGCGCGCCGGACTCACCGCGCAGCACGGCATCGATCGCCAGGTTGCCGCCCACGACCTCGCCGATGCGATCGCGCTGGGCGTGATAGAGGATGCGGCGCTCCTGATCGACCACGTACAGATACGACCCGTCGCGGTAGTAGTGCACGCCCAGCAGGGTCTGGAGCGCGCTGTTCTGCTGCAGATAGATCGTGCCGGCCACGTAGCCCTGATAGGCGCCGTTGCCGCCGCGGATCGGATAGCTGATGTGGATCATCAGGTTGCCGGCCGCGGAAACGTAGGGCTTGCTGATCAGCGGGGCCTGCGAGGAGAGGGCACCGCGCGAACCGATGGTGTCGAGGACGGTACCCACGAGACGCTGGCCGATGTTCTCGGGCATGGCGGCAAGCACGCGCCCCTCGGCATCGACGACCACGGTGGAATTGAAGCTTTGCTGGGCATCGCGCAGCCGGCTGACTTCGTTGTAGAGCCGGTCCGCGTGGCCGGTCTGGTCGGCCAGCAGGCCCGCGCTGTAGGCAAGGCGCTGCTGCGCGGTGGTGAGAAATTGGTGCGTGTTGTCGGCGAGCTTGGCGGCGTAGCTGCGATTCGCTTCGAGGGTGGCCTCGAGCACGACGTCACGTTGGAGACGGTACGAAGCCTGCAGGCCGTTGGCCAGGGTGAGCAGCGCGCTGCCGACGGCCAGGGCCAGGATCAGGCGCAACAGGTCCACACGAAACAGCTGCTTCAGGCGCATAAGCACGCGTCCTTGCTACGGTGTTTGGGGGGTGTGTTACATGATAGGTCATTCGGAGCGTCCTTGTCGTTTTTTTGACACTTCCCCCCACGTGGCTGTCCGGGCGCTCGGGCCCGCCGCTCAGCGTACGGGCAGTTCGGGCTTGAAGCTCAGCATGCGATCGGCCTTGTGGTCCAGGAAAGCCTTGAACGCCGCGGCATTCTTGGGTGCGGCCGGGCCGAGCACGATCACGTAGGCCACGTTGACCCCGCGCCGCATCACGGCGACCACGCCGCTCGGATGCGTCTGCCGCTCGCCCTGCGCGGCAGACCAGGCGGTGACGTCTTCCTGCCAGCCCTTGAGCCCCTCGAGCGGCGCCAGGGCGAGCGCCTGTTTGATGGCGTCGCCGCGCAGATCGGTGGCGGTCTGGCGGAACACCGCCCGGGCCTGCTTGGCGTCGCGGCTGACGATCACCCCGGACACCAGAATGAGGCCGCCCGCGTTCTGGTAGGCATAGGTCAGCGTGTACGGCCAGCCCTCGGGAGGCCAGTTTTCGTGCACGTCGTTGACGGACACCTTGCCGGCTTCGAGGGCCGGGAGCGCGTCTTTATTGTCGGCGGTCAGGTAGGCGGCCGCATCGCGCGCATTGACCAGCACGTCGGCCGACGCGTTCGTCGCGTTGAATTGCGCGGCGTGAGCCAGACTCGCGCTGGCGAGCAGGACGGCGCCCGCGTAGCGGGCCACGCGGCGGATGGCGCGAACACAGTAGGTGTGAGGCATGAGGAGAGGAGGGTTCAAACGGCGGGAGAGGTGGCGCTGCCGGACCATTGTGCCGCGAAGCGCTCGCGGAAATCCCGCATCCAGGCGAGCCGCGCTTCGCCGAGCGCGCGCCCCGCCGCGGTACGCATCGTGGCAGGCAACGTGGCGAGCTTCACTTCGATGTGGTCGAGCGTGTAGCGGCTGTCGTCCAGGGGCCGCGCCTGCGCGAGCGGATCGTCCGGGTGGGCCATGGCCCGCCCGAGGCTCGCCCCGACGTGGAGCATGCGCGCCAGGCCCACGGGGCCGAGCGCGTCGAGGCGGTCCGCATCCTGCACGATGCAGGCTTCGAGGGTGCACGGTTCGATCCCGGCGGAATAGCTGTGGGCTTCGATGGCGTGGGCCACGGCGTCGAGGCGGTCCGCGGGAAAGCCGGCGTCGGCCAGCGCGGCCCGCGCTTTGTGCGCGGCCAACGTGGAGGCCTGGGCGCGCTGCGGATGATTCTTGGGCAGATTGACCAGATCGTGCAGGTAGGCGGCGGCCATCACGACGAGGACATCCGCTTCGGGGTGGCCGCGCGCCAGTTCGAGGGCAGTGCCCCAGACCCGGCGCAGGTGTGTGAGGTCGTGCGCCGCGTCGCCGTCGAGCGCGGCGGTGGCGATGGCGATGACGCGGGGTTCCCAGAGGTCGGGAGAATACGGGCGAGCGAGTGACAAGCGAAGGCTCCGGCGATCGAACCGCAAAGCTTAGCGTCCGGCGCCCGCCGGTGCAAAAGCCCGGCCCGGCGGCGTGGCATGTGGGCGCCGAGCAACGGGCGCCGTGCAACGGGCGCCGTGCAACGGACCGCGTGCGACGGGCGCGGCGAAGCGGGCTCCGCGTACGGGCGGCGCGTGATACGGCCGCCCAAAAAGGAACGCCGGCGCGATGCGCCGGCGTTGGACTGCCCCGGGTGTGTTGCGATACCCGGTTAGTGCGCGGGCGTGCAGCGGCGCGGGCCGCGAACAGGTATACAGCGGACCTGGAACGCGGCCGGGCGTGCAGCGGCCCGATCATGCGCCGGACCCTGACGGCTGATCCGGATGAGGCGCCGGGTGTGTTGCGAGACCCGGTTCATGCGCCGGGCAGACTGCACGCCCGGTCCTGCGCCGGACCCCTGACAGCGGATCCGGGTGAAGCGCCGGGCGTGTTGCGAGACCCGGTTCGAGCACCGGGCCTGACTGCTGCCCGGATGAAGCGCCAGGCATTGCTGCCGCCTGGGTGTTGCACCGGGTTCGTACCGCAACCCGGGTACCGCGTCTGGACCGTACTGCGTCCAGATTGCCCCCTAGAGAGGGTGTCGCCACTCGCCTTACTTGGCGACGGGCGGGTAGTCCAGTTCGCCGAACGTGTAGGTGCCGTCGGCCTTGGCTTGGGCCAGCTCGGCACGCACTTGATCGCGGCTCAGCGAGGCGCCCGACGTGGCTTGCACGGGCGGGTAGTCGTTTTCACCGAACGTGTAGGTACCGTTGGCCTTGGCCTGGGCCAGATCGGCCTGGACCTGGGCGCGGGTGGCGCCGTTGGCGTCAACCTGGCCGTACACGCCCTGGAAGGGCACGTTGTTCGGTTCGATGTTTTGCGCCGCCAGGGCGCCGGTGCTCATCACGGCCATCGATAGGAAAAGGGCGCTGGTAAGGGTCTTCATGGTGCATTCCTCCGTTCACTTGGATCTGGGATCCGGACACGGCGGGTTATTCCGTCGTCGTTCGTGTTGTGTTTCCCAATGAACGAATTGTGCACTCCGTTTGACTAGGGATAAACCCTGTATATCTGAAAAGATTATTCCATTGAACGATGTAATCATCACGAAAAATCATTTGCGATCATTGTATGGGAAAGTGGTATCGCAATGTGACAATCGGGTGAACTGTCTTGATTGTTCCAGGCTCTAAACCGGGACATGTCCTCGTCGCCCCGTCGTCGCCACGTGGGCGGGCCGCCCGGTAAGCTGGAGGTGTGTTTCACCCCGGACAGGGCCGGGCAGGCACGGCCCCTATAAGGAGAACGCCATGCATAAAACCGATTTCCTCCCCGCCCGGCGCGCGCGCCGCGCCCACGTCGCCCGCGCGCTGATCGCCGCCACCGCCCTGGCTTGCGGCGCCGCCTGGGCCGACGGTCTGACCGCCACGGATCGTGATTTCATCGAGCGCGCCGCGCGCGGCGGTCAGACCGAGCTGGCCGGCAGCACACTGGTGCAGGGTCGCAGCGCCGATCCGGACGTCAAGGCGTATGCCGAGCAGGTGCACGAGACCCAATCGCGGGCTTTGGACAAACTGGCCCAGTTGGGACAGGCGAAGGGCGTGCGCGTTCCCGAGGGGCCGTCATTCGTGGGCAAGGGCAAGTTGGGGGCGCTGGTGGGCGAAGAGGGCGCTGCGTTCGATCGTGCCTACGCGGCACGCTTCGGCGTGGCGGCGCATCGGGACGCGCTGGTGCTGTTTCAGGAGGCGGCCCACCAGACGCAGGATCCCGATGTGCGGGCGTACGTCGAGGAACGCCTGCCGGCCTTGCAAAAGCAACTGGACCAGGCGCGCAGCCTGCAGGACAAGGTCGACCTCAAGCCCTAGCGCGGGCAGCAGCGCCGGCCCGCGCATCGCGGGCTTGCCGAACCCCTGGGCGGGCAGGGGGATTCCGGATGCGCATCGGGCTTCCCGCTAGAATGCAGCCTTGCCCTCACTCGCCACACAGGAGGTCCGCGATGCCCAAGACCATCAACTATCGTGCCACGGCGACCGCGCCGTTGCCGCGACCGGCTCGCCCACGTCCTCCGCTCGAGCGGCACATGACGCATCGCGGTCCGCGCTAGGCGGATCCGTCGAGCGCCCGGCCTGCGCCGCCCGACGGGTGCCAGGCGGACGGCCTCGCGGCGTTCAGCCGCGCGGCGCGAGCGACGGGCTGCCCGCCGTTTCCAGGTAGGCGTTGATGGCCAGGGTGACCTGAGCCAGCGTCGAGCCCGTGAGGGCCTGGCCGTCGGCGCCCACCATCAAGCCTTCCGTGGCCTGCTGGAAAGACGCCAGGAACTGCTCACGCTGTTCCGCGGGTTGCGCGGTGATGAGACTCTGCAGCACGGCTTCGGCGACGGCCTGCTTGGCCGCCACGCTTTGAATGGCCTGCGCCAGCGCGATGAGGATTTCCTGATTTTCCATGGTGATGTCGTGCCCGAGTGGCGCGTGATGAACAAAACCCCGAGTGTACGGGCAAGGCCGTCCGCCGCGCAGGCGCAACGGCTGCCCCGTGCGCCGGGTCGGGGCCGCGGCCTCGCAACATCGCGAGGCGGGCCCTCGCGCAAAGGAGCGTGCCGCGCATCGCGCGGCCAGATGGCATATGGCAAGTAAACCTTCATTGTTTCGTGGCGAGGTCTTCAAGGAAGTCCTGGGGTTCACCTTCAAGCACTGGGTGCGGCAGCCGCTGCGCATTGTGGTGATCGCATTCCTGGCGCTGGCGGCCGCGGCCGCCGATATCGCGACGCCGCTCTTCGCGGGCCGGCTGGTCGACGCGGTGGCGTCGGGCGTGGCCTCCGACGAGCTCGCCTGGCAGGCTGCGATCACGGCCTTCGTGACGCTCGCGGCGCTGGGCCTGACCGGCACCCTGCTGCGCCAGGGCGTGTACATGAACATCATCCGGCTCACGCTGAAGATGATGAGCGACATCGCCACGCATTCGTTCTATCGCGTGCAGCGCTTCTCGAGCGACTGGCACGCCAACAGCTTCGCCGGGTCCACCGTACGCAAGATCACGCGCGGCATGTGGTCGCTCGACCTGCTCAACGACACGCTGCTCATCGCCTTGTTGCCGTCGGTGGCGATGCTGGTGGGCGCCACGGTCATGCTGGGCCTGCACTGGCCCATCATGGGCGTGGTGGTGGGCGTGGGGTCCGTCGTCTATGTGTCGGTCACGGTGGCGCTGTCGCTGGGCTTTGTGGCGCCGGCCGCGCGTCTGGCCAATTCGTGGGATACCCGCATGGGCGGCGCGCTGGCCGACGCCATCAGCTGCAACGCCGTGGTCAAGGCCTTCGGCGCCGAAGACCGCGAACAGGCGCGCCTGGGCCGGGTCATCCTCAAATGGCGCTCGCGCACGCAGCGCACCTGGGTGCGCGGCACCCTGAATGGCGGCGTGCAGGGCCTGATGCTGGTGCTCATGCAGGTCGGCATGCTGGGCGCCGCGCTGTATCTGTGGGCCAGCCAGCAGGCGAGCGTGGGCGATATCACCTTCGCGCTCACGATGTTCTTCGTGCTCGAAGGCTACCTGCGCGACGTGGGCATGCACATCCGCAACCTGCAGCGCTCGGTCAACGACATGGAAGAGCTCGTGGCGATGGAGCGGCAGCCGCTGGGCGTGGAAGATGTGCCCAAGGCGCCAGCCATCCGCATCGGCGCCGGTGAAATCCGCTTCGAGAACGTGACGTTCCGCTACGGCCCGCGCAGCACGCCGCTGTACGAAAACTTCTCGATGCGCATCGCACCGGGCGAACGCGTGGGGCTGGTCGGCCACTCGGGCTCGGGCAAGACCACCTTCGTCAAGCTGATCCAGCGCCTCTACGACATCAACGCGGGCCACATCCTGATCGACGGACAGGACATCGCGCGCGTGAGTCAGGCATCGTTGCGCAGCCAGATCGCGATCGTGCAGCAGGAGCCCGTGCTGTTCCACCGCACCCTGGCCGAGAACATCGCCTACGCCCGCCCTGGCGCGACGCGCGCGGAGATCGAGGCGGCCGCCGCCCTGGCCAGCGCGCACGATTTCATCATGCGTCTGCCCAAAGGCTACGACACCCTGGTGGGCGAGCGGGGGATCAAGCTCTCGGGCGGCGAGCGCCAGCGCGTCGCGATCGCGCGCGCCTTTCTGGCGGATGCGCCGATCCTGATTCTGGACGAAGCCACGTCCAGCCTCGACAGCGAAAGCGAGATGCTGATCCAGCAGGCCATGGAGCGCCTCATGGTCGGACGCACCACGCTCGTGATCGCGCACCGGCTGTCGACAGTGCGGGCGCTCGACCGTCTGCTCGTCATGGAGCGCGGCCGCGTCATCGAAGAGGGCACCCATGCCGAACTGGTGCGCCGCGACCAGGGTCTCTATCGGCGCCTGTTCGAGCGCCAGGCGCTTGAACTCACGCGCGGTCTCGAGCCGGACGGTGACGAGGACGACGACGATCGGCCGCAGGCCTCGGAGGGGCCCGCGCCGTGGAACACGGTGTATTGAGGCTCCCGACCGTGTGATGGCTTGTCCGGGGCGGGGCGCTGCGCTATGTTGGTTGCAGCCTAGGCCACGGAGACTCGTATATGAGCCTGCCATCGCGCAAGTTTGCAACACGCCCCGACCGCAGCACCCGGCGCGCCGCCACGCCGCACAAGCCTTCCCGGGGGCAGGCCTGTCATTCGCCGCCGGGGCGAGCCAGTCGCGACGCGGGGGACGCGCGCGGCGACGCGGACGAGCGCCGCGACGCCGGCGAGGACGGCGCTGCCGCCGCCCACAAGCACGGGCACATCTTCGATCGCTTCGCACGGACGGTCACGCGCTGGACGGGGTCGTCCGTGGCGTTCGGCCTGGCGCTGGCGGCCATCGTGATCTGGTGCGTGACCGGACCGCTGTTCGGTTTTTCCGAGACCTGGCAATTGGTGGTCAACACCGGCACCACGATCATCACTTTCCTGATGGTGTTTCTGATTCAGCAAAGCCAGAACAAGGATAGCCAGGCGGTGCACCTCAAGCTCGACGAGCTGCTGCTCGCCCTGCGCGGCGCGGACGACCGTCTGGTCGACGCGGAAGACCTGGACGAAGACGAGCTGCGCCATCTTGCCGAGCATTACACGCGGCTGGCCCGGCATGTGCAGGGCCGGATCTCGCGCATCGACGAGCCCGGCGATCGGCCGGGCGACTGAGCGGGCGAGCGGCGTCTCAGGAAAGCGGAACCGCGGTGGTGTAGAGCACTTGCTTGAGCGCAAAGCTCGACCGGATGCTCGCCACGCCCGGGATGCGGGTGATGTGTTCCACGATCAACCGTTCCAGGGCGTCCACGTCGGGCACCAGCGCGCGCACCAGGTAATCCGCGTCGCCCGACATCAGGTAGCACTCCATGATCTCCGGAAGCACCGCGATCTCGCGTTCGAACACATCGAGCGCGGCCTTGCGCTGCTTGTCGAGCGAGATCGAGATGAACACATTGACCTTGAGGCCCAGCTTGCGCGCGTTGAGCAGGGTGACGCGGCGGTCGATCAGCCCGTCGGTTTCGAGCTTGCGCACTCGTGCGAGGCACGGCGACGGCGACAGGTTGACGCGCTGCGCGAGCTCCACGTTGGTCAGGCGCGCATCACGCTGGAGTTCGTTGAGAATTCGGATGTCAGTGGCATCCAGGGAGATGTCCAGCATGATATGCCTCAAATATTGAAAATACCGTTCTCGCATGCTGTGCGTGCGGCCTGGCGCAGTGTATTGCAGTCACCTCTGCGGCGCCACCCCCGATAGACTTTGCTGCGTTGCAGGGGCTGCCGCCGGTGGCCCGCGAAGGGTCGGTAGTCAAAGATGGCGCAGCAGGGAATGTGGGGCAGGTTCGGTCCGCTCATCGGGGCGGTGGTGATCTGGGGCGGCAATTGGCCCGTCATGAAACTGGGCCTCGGGCATATGAGCCCGCTGTGGCTCGCCGCCAGCCGGTTCGCCTCGGCGGCGCTGTTGAGCGTGGTGGTGCTGGCGCTGCTGGGCCGGCTGCGCCGACCCACGCGCAGCGAGTGGCCGCTGGTGGCGGGGGTGGGGCTGCTGCAGATGGGCGCCTTCACCGCGCTGGCGCTCTGGGCGCTGCAATATGTGCCGCCCGGCCGGGCGTCGATCATCGCGTACGCAACCTCCATCTGGGTCATCCCGCTCTCGTCCCTGCTGTTGCGCGAGCGCCTCACGGCCGCTCAATGGCTGGCCACCATCCTGAGCTATGCCGGCATCGGCGCCATCGTGGCGCCGGCCTTTTCGCCCTGGCAGCCGCAGACCGTCATCGGGCTCGTCATGCTGCTGGGCGCGTCATTCGCATGGGCGTGCAACATCATCCAGCTGCGCGCCAGCCGCCATGTGCGGCTGGGCGTGGACATGATTCCGTGGCAGACCGCCGTGGCCGCGGTGCCGTTGCTGGCGCTGGCCTGGCTGCACGACGGGGCGCCGGTGTTTCTGGCGGACGCCGCGGTATGGCCGCTCATCGCCTACACCGGGCCGCTCGCCACCGCGCTCACTTTCATCGTCGTGCTGGGCATGACGCAGCGCATGCCGCCGGTGGCCACGTCGATCGCCATGTTGTGCGTGCCGCTCATCGGTCTGCTGATTTCCGCCGGGGTGTTCCAGGAGCGGCTGTCGGCGGACCTGATGGCGGGCCTGGCGCTGATCGGCGCGAGCGTGCTGGTGTCGGCGGTCGGCCACCGCCTGCCGGCCATGGGCCGGGGCGTGGCCCGAAGCGCAGCCTAGCGGGATCGGTCCGCGCGGAGCTTACGGATCCATGAAAGGCCCACGCCACGCGCGTCGGGCACACCTGGCAGGGGCTGGGCACGGTACTTGCGGATACCCGCCCCAATCATGACGGGACGCGTGTCGCGTCGCTGTCGTGGTCCGATACAAGCACCTTGCCAGGGTGGTTGTGTATACAACAATCAAGGAGAGTTCCATGTTGGATCAATTTCCCGGTTTGCGCCGTGGTGGTCTTGCTGCGGCAACGGTGGCCCTCGCAGGGCTGGTGTTCACGGGTTGCACGACCACCTCTCCGCAGAGCACCGCGTCGTCGACCAGCCAACGCCAGGAGATCAACTCCGGCGCCGATGCCACGCTGAGCAAGCTGTATCAGACTTCGCCGCAGGCGAAGGATCTCGTGCAGAAGGCCAAGGGCGTGCTGGTCTTCCCGTCGGTGCTCAGCGCGAGCTTCGTGGTCGGCGCCCAGCACGGCAAGGGTGTGCTGCGCGTGAACGGCGCCAACGCCGGGTACTACAGCACCACCGCCGGTTCGGTGGGCTTCCAGGCCGGCGCGCAGTCGAAGGCCGTCGTGCTGCTCTTCATGACGCAAGAGTCGCTGGACAAGTTCCGCAACAGCAATGGCTGGACCGCCGGTGCCGACGCGTCGGTCGCCGTGGCCAACATCGGCGCCAACGGCCGCATCGATACGAACACCGCGCAGCAGCCCATCGTCGGCTTCGTGATGAACAACACCGGCCTGATGGCGGGTGTGTCGCTCGAAGGCGCGAAGATCAACAAGCTGGATCTCTGATCCGCCCTGATCGCAGCAACCAGCGGGGCGCCCGCGCGCCCCGCGCAATGCTTCCTCTCAGGAGGCCTCAAGGAGTCCCAATATGTCGATGGATCGTGCAGCAGGAAAAGTGAAGGACCTGGTCGGACGTGGCGAAGAGGCGCTCGGTGATGCGTTCTCCGATCCCGAAGCCCGCCTGCGCGGTGTCGCGCGCCAGGTCGAAGGCAAGGTGCAGTACGCCGTCGGCCACGCCGCCGAAGGCCTGGACACCTTCGCCGACAGCGTGAGCACGCTGGTGCGCCGTCACCCGGTCGGCGCGGTGGTCGCGGTGGGCGTTCTCGCCTATCTGATCGGCCGCGTGCGCAGCGGTTTCAGCCGCGACTAAACGCCACGTCGTCCCGCAAGGGATGCGCAGGCAGAAGAACCCGTCCTTGCGGCGGGTTTTTTCATGCATGCTGCGCCGAACGAAACGGAGTCCGGCCGCAGCGCGACCGGACTCCGGTATTCATTCGAAGCTTTGTACGAGCACGAGGCTCACGGGAAGGATCAGCAGGAAGGCGAATGTGGATCCGCCCAGCGCCGCCGAAACGCGTGCCGACCGCTCGGCACCCGCGAATCGGATGGTTGCCACCAACAGGGCCAGAATGGCCAGGATCACCAACAACGAACAGACTGCTACATAGGTCATGTTGCCTCCGTCCTTACCCACCAGGGGAAGTCAGTGCCGCGTACGCGATGCGCCGGGGCTTGGTCTTGTTTCCATTGCGGAATCGATGCCTGATGCTCGTGCTGCTGTCGAGATCAATCTACGCCGCTTTTGGCGAATTGCTGTGGGGGTTTTCCTGGGGCCCGGCATGGCGCGTGCGGGGGCATCACAGAGGAGGGCGGTCGCGCGCTGCCGTGCAGCAAGCCCGCCGCTTGCCGCAGGCACTGGAGTTGCGGGGGATCTGTCGGCCAAGGCTTGTGCATCGCGTCAGCGCGAGCGGCGCAATGCCTTGTCACAGCTTGGATGAGATCCCGCGTGTGGGGAGCGGGCAACAGCAGTGCTTACCCCCTCGCGCATCCGATGGATTGCGCCGCGCGCGGCGTTCGTGCCAAAGTGGGGCGACGATGTAACGCGCGATTAAGAAGGCGGCGCAAGCTGCCGTAGAACAGTCATGAAGGCAGGGCGCGGGAGGCAGCAGGGCCATCATGCGTGGGGCGCACAATGAAGAGCGCCCCAGCTCGCGGATGAGTCTGGGGCGCTCTTGCCGGCCTACGCACGCATTGGGTGTCAGTGGGCCCGGCAAGTCCAATTTATTGCTGTGAGCCTCGGGCTGCAAGCACAAAATTGTTTCAGCCGATCACGGGTCGCTGATGGGTCGCGTGGTATGGTCTACGCTTTCATTCATAGGTACGAGCGTTCATGGCAAGCCCCCGCATGCAGCAAGGAGAATTGGCCTACTGGCTTCAGGTCGTGGCCGAGCAAGAGCAGGGGAAGGGCCTGGAAGCCACCGTGCCCGAGCAGTTCGTTGCAGCGTTGACGACGCTGCGATGCGTTACGCAGTCCGAAGATGGCCGGCTGGTGTTGACGGAGAAAGGCAAGCTGGCATTGCATATGGAAGGACCGGGTGCGATACACCGTTGACCTTGCAACATCGAACACACTGTTGCGGTAGTCGCATCAATAACGGTTGAACTTGCAGGCATTGGGACAGTCCAAGTAGTAAATGGCGGTGCAAGCCGGCCGCCGACATGCAGATCATCCGATCTGTGTGCTGCAGTAAATCGACTGGGAGGACGCCATGCAGCATCGTGACCAGGAAGTACTGATCGACGTATCCACGGCAGCCATGGATACCGGCGGATACGGGGTCTTGCTTACCGTGACCGCCGAAGGCGGTACTGAAGTCGACGCGGCCTTTTCTTATCTGGGCGCCTGCGATTCGCTCGACGAGGCACGCAATCGCGCCGAGGCTTTCGCGCAAGATTGGTTGCGCGAAAACATCTATCGCTGATCTTCAGCCTCTCCGTGGATGCCGCGCCTGGCGCGGCATCCCGTCCGGCCCCACGGCCGACCCGCATTTCCTTCCTCGCTTTATCCCCCCTGATTCGCCATTTGGCCTGCGTTTGATCTAGACACGCGCGAGGCGCGACCGAACTGCGGTATTGTCCCGGGTGCGTGCAGCCAGGCGGTCGTCCTGCGCCACGATCCCGGTTCTGGTGTCATTGTCCCTATGCCTTCCGCCCCGTCTCCGTCGTCCTCGAGCACTCCTCTCGCGCTGTCCGCCGCGCTGCGACAGCACTACGCCGCCGTCGTATTGCCGCCGTGGCGGGCCCAGGGATGGAACGCGGCGCTGGGTCTGGCGCATGAATCGCTGGATGGCGCGAGCGCCCAGCCCTTGCCCGATACCCGCTACCGCGCGATGGCGTGTGCAAGGCAGCTTTATGTGCACGCGATCGATCCCGACCCGCACGCCGGCCGGCATGCCGGTGAGCTGTTCGCGTCGTTGCAGAAGCACTTCATCAACCGCGAGCACGGCGGCTGGTATTACAGCGTGGACGCGGCCGGCGCGCCGCTGGACACCACGCAGGATCTCTACACCCATGCGTTCGTCGTGTTCGCCTGCGCCGCCTGGGCGGCGCGCAGCCAGAGCGCGACGGCGCGCAAGCTGATGCTGGCGACCGCGGAACGCGTCGAGTCGCAGTTCCGGCGCGCCGATGGGCACTATGTAGCGGCGCTGGCCAGCGATTGGGAGGCGGTCCTGCGCGGCCCGGCCCAGAATCCCGTGATGCATCTCACCGAGGCCTATCTGGCCGCCGCCGCGGTGGCGGAGCCCGCGCGCTTCGCCCAGCTGTTGCGCCACATCGCGCAGGATGTCGCCGACCTCTATCTGCACGGTCCCACGCTGTGCATTGCCGAGGCGCCGATCGGCACCCCGGACAATCGCATCGAGCCCGGGCATCAGTTCGAATGGCATGCGCTCGTCACCCGCTCGCCGGAGGTGTTCGAGGGCCTCGAGCTCGAGACCGCCACGGTGCGAGGCGCGGCCTGGGCGCGCGTGCACGGCGTGCGCGCCGATACCTCCGCGGTCGTGGCGGCGCTGGATCTGAGCGGCGCCATCGCCGACCCCGTGGAGCGTATCTGGGCGCAGACGGAGTACACCCGCTACCTCGCGCTGGTGGGGGAGCACGATGCACTGGCGCGGCAGCTCGACGCGCTGCGCCGCCGCTTCCTGCACGAGCGCGGCTGGCACGAATGCCTGAGCCCCGACGGGACCGTGGTGCGCGCCGACATGCCCGCCACCACGCCCTACCATCTCGCCACCGGCTATGCGGCGCTGCCTTCGGCCTAGCGCCGGCGGGTGGCGGCTGCAACTTTGAAACGTCACTCGATGTGAACGGAGGCGGCGCTTCTGGCTGCCGGGCGTCCGGCCGGGTGCACGCGCTTGCGTGCGCCCACTCGCCTCTCTGACCGACCCTACGTCCGCACTGCTGCGCTCTGCTTCCGCAGATATCGGATTGTGGCTAAATTGACGTATGAAGTTACTTTCATAGTCGTAAAACGTTACCGCAACACGCGGATCGGACCGAATCCCTTACAATTTGCGAGTTATTGTGAAGGGAGTAAGCCATGAGCGTGATGTGTCCTGCGTGCCAGGCGATTTACCCTGGACAGTCGGGGGTGCAACCGCATCACCGGATGGGGCACCAGGGATTCACGAGTCCCACCCAGAAAGGTCGAGAAGAGAATCGGGAAGATCACTTCCGCTGCATCGAGTGCGGCGCCAAGTGGCTGCGCGAGACCGACAAGTGGGGCGTGGACCTCGGATTCCGACTGGCACCCTGACAAGCCTGATGCGAAGGCGGCTTGCGTGCTTGGCCTCCGTCGCATCCGGCTTGCCCTGGTAGCCGTGCCGGCCATTTCGACCGCGTGATGGGCATGTCGACGACATGAACCCCACGCGGTTTTTGCTGCGCGCTCGCCGGGCCGCATTCCTTCGACACGCATCGCTCGCCGGGCCGACACCGGCACCGGTGGTGCCGGCCCGCCGACCCTTAAGTTTCCGTTCTTTGCGGCCGTTAACCCTGAATTACGGCATGGCCGGGCAATGTGTTGACGGAGAGGCGTGATGGCGGAAAAACTGATCAATGGGTTTGCGCTGGTTGCATATGCGACCCAACCCGAGCATGGGATACCGCCGCGCGCCTTCATCGAAAGCCGTCGCCTGCCGCCCAAGGTCGATCCCAAGGCCGCGCAGGCCGACAAGGCGCAGGCAGAGGCGGGCGACGCCGACCCGGTGGAAGAGGATGTCGCGCCGGAGCCCGAGGCGCCCCAGGCGTTCGAAATCTTCATTTCGCGGCGCTTTCGCAGCACCGTGGAAGCCATGTCCGCCGCGCGCAATGCGCTGGACCGCGTGCGCACCGTCGACGAGGACGGCGTGCCCGACCCGCTGCCGGAATGAGGCAAGGCCCGCGCGGGCGCCATCGCTGCGCCGCGCCGCCCGGCCTTCGCGTAGGATGACGCGCTTGGCGGCCGGTGCCGCGTCCGCACGGACGCGCCCCGGCGCGCGGTTTCGGGCTCGCAGCGGGCCCCTGGAGCGCTGCATGGATCTCTATCGATGGTGACCCTGGTGTTGCTGCCCGGCATGGACGGCACGGGACGGCTGTTCGCGCCTTTTGTCGACGCGCTCGGCGATGCGCTTCCCACGGTGATCGTGCGCTATCCGGTGACCGGCGAGCAAAGCTACGCCAGGCTGACCGAGCATGCCGCACAGGCCCTGCCGCCGGACGGACCGCTGCTGCTGCTGGGCGAGTCGTTCTCCGGCCCGATCGCGGTATCGCTGGCGGCCCGATTGCCCGAGCGCGTGGCCGCGCTCGCGCTGTGCTGCAGCTTTGTGTCGAATCCCCGTCCCGGCGCGGGCGCATTGATGGCGCTGGCCGGGCGCCTTCCGCTGCCTTCGCCGCCCCGGCTCATCGCGTCCCGGGCGCTGTTGGGCCCGTTCGAGACGCCGGCGTTGCGGCTGGCGTTGGCCGAGGCCTTGGCGGAGGTGCCCGCCGCGGTGCTTGCGCGGCGCCTGCGCGAAGTGGCGCGCGTCGATATGACCGCGGCGCTGCGGGGCCTGTCGGTGCCGTTGCTGTATCTGCAGGCCCTGCAGGACAGGGTGGTGCCGCCAGCGGCGGCGGCGCGCATCCAGGCGGCTTATCCCGCGACCCGCATCGAGGCGGTGCGCGGGCCGCATTGCCTGTTGCAGGCATCGCCGGAAACGACCGCCCACGCGCTCATCGCGTTCAGCCGCGGCCTGCCGGATCGAAGCTGAGCGCGCCCGGGTGGGCAGGTGCGGCGCCTCGAAGCCGGAAGCTCAGGCGGAAGGCAGGGGCTGGATCTTGCCCGCGGGCAGCCAGTAGACGGCGTCTTCGCGCTCTTCGACCTGCAGCGGCGTGAGGCGGCTGCCGCGGCAGGCGCCGCCGGCGCACAGACCCGTGTCCGGGTGGTAGGTGGCGCCATGGCGCGCGCACATGATCAGATCGCCCGCACGCGTGAAGAAACTGTTTTCCCAATCCATCTCGACGCCCACATGGGTGCAGCGGTTGAGGTAGCCGTAGGCACGATCCTGATAGCGCACGAAGAAGACCGTGGTTTCGTGCGTGCCGTCGGTGACGGGGACTTTGACGCCCAGGCCGCCATTGACGAGATCGGAGGCGGCACAGACGCGGACTGCGGGAGAATCGGACATGGCGGGAAGGGAGTAAGTCTAGGCTGAGGCGCAACAGCGGGCAGTGTAATGCCTGCCCGCGTCAGCGCGGGGTGTCGTCGGTGGGCGGCACTTCGCCGGGCTGTGCCGCAACGGCGCCATCCGGTGCGACGGTGCCATCCGATGTGTCGGCGCCATCTTGTGCGTCGGCGTCCGCAGCGGATGCCGTGCCGGCCCCGCCTGCTTCGGCCTGACGCGCGCTCTCTTGCTGGCGCGACCACATGCCGGCGTACACGCCGCCGGCTGCCAGCAGCTCGTGGTGACGGCCGCGCTCGAGGATCTTGCCGCCGCCCAGCACCAGGATTTCGTCGGCGTAGGCGATGGTGGACAGCCGGTGCGCGATGATCAGCGTGCTGCGGCCGGTGCTCACTTCGCGCAGATTGGCCTGGATCTCGCGCTCGGTATGGGTGTCGAGCGCGCTCGTGGCTTCGTCGAAGAGGAAGATGCAGGGGTTCTTCAGCATGGTGCGCGCGATCGCCACGCGCTGCTTCTCGCCGCCGGATAGTTTGAGGCCGCGCTCGCCGACGACGGTGTCGTAGCCCTCGGGCATGCCCATGATGTGATCATGGATGTGAGCGAGGCGCGCCGCATGCTCGACCTCGGCCTGGCTGGCGCCGGGCCGGCCGTAGGCGATGTTGTAGCGGATGGTGTCGTTGAACAGCACCGTGTCCTGGGGCACCACGCCGATGGCGGCGCGCAGGCTGGATTGCGTGACTTGGCGTATGTCCTGCCCGTCGACGAGGATGGCGCCGCCGTCCGGGTCGTAGAAGCGGAACATCAGACGCGCCAGCGTGGACTTGCCCGCGCCCGAGGTGCCGACCACCGCGGCCGTCTTGCCCGCCTCGATGGTGAAGCTCACGCCTTGCAGAATGGGTCGGCGCGCGTCGTAGCCGAACGAGACATCGCGGAACTCGATGCGGCCACCGCGCGTGACGAGCGCCGCCGCGCCGGCGGCATCGGCCACCTCGCGGTCCTGGCCCAGCAGCTCGAACATGCGCTCCATATCGATGAGCGCCTGCTTGATCTCGCGATAGATGAAGCCGAAGAACGACAGCGGGTCGTAGAGCTGCAGCAGGTAGGTGTTGACCAGCACGAAATCGCCCAGCGTATAGCGGCCGTCGGCGATGCCTTGCGCCGCCATCCACATCACCAGCGTGAGACCGACGGCGATGATGACGGCCTGACCGATATTGAGAATCGACAGGCTCACCTGGCTGCGCACGGCCGCGCGCTCATAGTCGCGCAGCGAGGCGTCGTAGCGGCGCGCCTCGTGTTCTTCGTTGCCGAAGTATTTCACCGTCTCGTAGTTGAGCAGGCTTTCGATGGCCTTGGTGTTGGCCTGCGCGTCGGTCTCGTTCATCGCGCGGCGGAACTTCGCGCGCCACTCGGTGACCACCAGCGTATAGGCGAGGTACAGCGTGACGGTCGAGCCGGTGGCCAGGGCCAGCCAGCCATCGAAGAGCTTCCAGAGGATGATGCAGACCAGGCCGATCTCGAAGAACGTGGGCAGCACGTTGAACAGCAGGAACGTGAGCAGGGTCTGGATGCCCTTCGTGCCGCGTTCGATCGCCCGCGTCAGGCCGCCGGTCTGCCGCGCCAGATGAAAGCGCAGCGCGAGGGCGTGCAGGTGACGAAAGATCTGCAGGCCCACCGCGCGGATGGCATGCTGCGCCACCCGCGCGAAGACCGCATCGCGCAGCTCGGAGAACAACAGCGACAGCACCCGCGCGGCGCCATAGGCGAGGATCAGGCCCAGCGGCACCGTGACCGCGCCCGGGGCACCCGCGCTCAGCGCATCGATGGCCGACTTGTACAGGATCGGCGTGTAGACCAGCGCCGCCTTGGCGATCAGCAGGCTCAGCACGGCCAGCACCACGCGCAGCTTGAGGCCGGTCTCGCCCTTGGGCCACAGATACGGCATCAGCGTGCGGAAGGTGGCGAGATTGCTGCGTGGCGGGGGTGTTTCGGAGGACGACATGGAGGCGCGCGAAAGGGGCGCCGTGCGCGCCCGGTGGGCAAAGTAGGGGATTTCTGGCCATTATCCCGCACGGCGCTATCATCGAGGGCAATACCCCCAGGCCGCGCAGGGCGCATCGCGGGGGGCGGTTCCGGGTCCGTCCTGGCCGGGCCGGCATTGCGTCTATCTGAATCGGGAGGTGGTATGACGAAGGTCCCCGCAATCACGTTGAACGACGGCAACAAGATGCCGCAGCTGGGTCTGGGCGTATGGCAGGTGCCCAACGAGCAGGCATCGGCGGCCGTCAAGACCGCGCTCGATGCCGGCTATCGTTCGGTGGACACCGCCGCGATCTACGGCAACGAGGCGGGCGTGGGTGAAGGCCTGCGCGCGGCTGGCCTGGGCCGGCGCGAACTCTTCGTCACCACCAAGCTGTGGAACGACAAGCACGACTACGACGCGGCGCAGCGCGCCATGGACGAGAGCCTGCAGAAGCTCGGCCTGGCCTATGTCGATCTCTATCTGATCCACTGGCCCGTCGCGGGCAGCGACAAGTTTCTCGACGCCTGGCGCGCCATGGTCGAGATGAAAGAGGACGGCCGCGCCCGTTCGATCGGCGTGTCCAACTTCACCCGCGAAAACCTCGAACTGCTGATCGACCAGACCGGCGTCGTGCCGGCGGTGAATCAGATCGAGCTGCACCCGGGGTTCGCGCAGCGCGAGCTGCGTGCCTACCATGCGGAGCAGGGCATCGCGACCGAATCGTGGAGCCCGCTGGGGCAGGGCGAGGCCCTGCACGACAAGGTGATCGCCGGCATCGCGCAGCGCCTGGGCAAGACGCCCGCTCAGGTCATCCTGCGCTGGCATCTGCAGAGCGGCTTCATCGTGATCCCCAAGTCCGTCACGCCGGCGCGCATCGCCGCCAACATCGATGTGTTCGGCTTCGAGCTCACTGCCGACGACATGGCCGCGATCGACGCCATCCCGGAAGGCGGCCGGCTCGGTCCGGATCCCGCGCGGTTCAAGGGCTGATTCCATTCCAACCGGCCGCGCCCGCCGGCGCGGCGCTTTCGAGAGCCACCATGCAATATGTGAATCTGGGCAGTACCGGTCTGAAGGTGTCGCGCCTGTGCCTGGGCTGCATGACCTACGGCGAGCCGTTGCGGGGCAAACATCCCTGGACGATCGGCGAGGCGGCCAGCCGGCCTTTCCTGAAGCAGGCGCTGGACGCCGGCATCAACTTCTTCGATACCGCCAACAGCTATTCCGACGGCACCAGCGAAGAGTTCGTCGGCCGTGCGCTCAATGAATACGTGAAGCGCGACGACGTGGTCATCGCCACCAAGGTGTACTTTCCGATGCACGAGGGCCCCAACGGCGGCGGCCTGTCGCGCAAGGCCATCATGCGCGAGGTCGACGCCAGTCTGCGCCGGCTCGGCACCGATTACATCGATCTCTATCAGATCCATCGCTGGGACTACGACACCCCGATCGAAGAAACGCTCGAGGCGCTGCACGACGTGGTCCGCGCGGGCAAGGCGCGCTACATCGGCGCCTCGTCGATGTATGCGTGGCAGTTCGCCCGCGCGCTGTATCTGGCCGATCGCCACGGCTGGACCCGCTTCGTGACCATGCAGCCGCACTACAACCTGCTGTATCGCGAAGAAGAGCGCGAGATGCTCAAGCTGTGCGCCGCCGAAGGCATCGGCGTGCTGCCCTGGAGCCCGCTGGCCCGCGGCCGCCTCACGCGTGATGCGACGCAGTCCAGCGACCGTGCGCGCAGCGACGAGGTGTTCAAGCGTCTCTATAGCGCCACCGAAGCCGCCGATGCCCGCGTGATCGATGCGGTCGGCGAAGTGGCGAGCGGGCGCGGCGTGCCGCGCGCGCAGGTGGCGATGGCGTGGCTGCTGGCCCAGCCCACCATCACCGCGCCCATCATCGGCGCCAGCCGGCCGGGGCACATCGAAGACGCGGTGGCCTCGCTGTCGCTCAAGCTGAGCGACGACGAGATCGCGCGGCTCGAGCGCGACTACGTGCCGCACGCGGTGGCTGGCTTCAGTTGAGCCGGCAGCACTCATGCAAAACGGCCCCGAGGGGCCGTTTTTTTGTGCAGCGGTGCCGCTCAGCGCGGCTGGCGCGGAATGATCCAGAAGCGTGCCATCACCACCAGCAGCCACGTGAGCGAGGCCCAGGAGGCCCAATGCCACACGCCGGTGCCGAGCAGGGCGGCCAGCAGGCCGAAGGTGCTCAGGATGCCGAGCAGGATCGGCATGCCCCAGACGAACAGAAAGCGTTGGCGCGGGGTCATGCGGGCGTCCTTTGCGGCTCGGCCGCCTGTTGATGCTTGCGGATCAGCTCGGCCACGCGCGCCTCGGTGGCTTTGCGGCGGGCGAGCCAGAGATAGAGGCCGCTGACCAGCACGACGATCGTGATCAGATCCAGCAGCGCCCAGATGATCTTGAGCGGAAGGCCCGCGTAGTCACCGAAGTGCAGCGGACGCGAAAGCTCGAGCGCGGTGAGGTACCAGGGCATGTGCGCCACCTTGACCAGATCGCCGCTGACGGCATCGACCAGGACAGGGGTGTTCATCTTGGAGGTGAGCGGCGTGTCGCCGCGCAGCCAGACGATGAAGTGATGCGGACTGCCGAAGGCGTTGCCGGGATAGGCGATCGTGGTGAGCTTGCTGCCCGGCACCGCGGCAAGCGCGGTTTCGGCGACGCGCTGCGGCGCGGCGACCTGGGTCGGCACCGGCTTGCCCTGGAACGGCGCGACCAGCGCGGTGAGTTCGTTGGCCTGCCACATGCGGAACAGCGGCGTGGACAGCTCGTTGATGACGCCGGTGACCCCGACCACGAAGGCCCACACCAGCGTCACGATACCCAGCATGTTGTGCAGGTCGAGCCATTTAAGGCGCGTGGAGCGCGACGCGCGCACCGTGCCGAACTCCAGCTTCTTCATGAACGGGCCGTAGAGCACCACGCCGGAGACGATGGCGATGCAGAACAGCAGGCCCATGAAACCGAGGAACAGCTCGCCCGGCAGACCGGCGAACAGGTCCACGTGCAGCGCGAGCATGATCCCCATGAACGAAAACTTGTCTTCCGAATAAAGCGGCCCGTCGTGCAGGACCTCGGCCGTCCGCGTGTCGACGCGCACGGCGTGGCCCTTGGCGATGCCTTCGCCCGGCGTGGGCGCCATGCCGACGTAGGCCTGCGGCTCCTCGGCGTCGAGAAACAGGTAGTCGACGACTTCGTTGGGATACAGCGCCCGGGCCGTGGCCTCGACCTTGTCGAGGCTGGCGAGCGGCGTGTCGGCCGGCATCTCGACGATCGGCTTGCCTTCGTCGAGCCAGTGCTCGATCTCGTGGTGAAAGATCAGCGGCAGCCCGGTGAGGCAGATGATGAGGAGAAAGACGGTACAGACGAGGCTGGTCCATTTGTGGACCAGGTACCAGGTTTTGATGCGGGCGGCGTTTGTCATGGGATGCGAGCGGACCGGGGGACGTGTTTCGACCGGGAATAATAGTTATTCTCAGAATTCTAGTGCATCGCGGCGAGCGATCGGCGATTCGCCTCGCGCCGCGAGCGGCGTTACCATGGAACGCTGGCGCGCCCAGGTCTTTTTGTGGCGCGCATGCCGCAAACTCACCGCTGTTCCGGCCGCGTGCCGGCCTCATCCGTCATGACCGACGCCCTGCAGACCCCGGCCATCCCGGCCCCTTCCGACCCTCTTTCCGCCGACGCCGCCTGCCCCGTGGTGCAGCGCGTGCCGCCCAATACCGAAGGGCGGGATTTCGCCGTGGGCGATATCCATGGCCATTTCTCGCGGCTGCGCACGGCGCTCGATCGCATGGGATTCGATCCCGCGCGCGACCGGCTGTTTTCGGTCGGCGATCTGGTCGATCGCGGCCCCGAGAACGAAGCCTCGCTCGACTGGCTGGACGAGCCCTGGTTCCATGCGGTGCAGGGCAATCACGAGGATTACGCGATCCGCCACGTGCGCACCGGGCGGGTGGAACTGGAGAGCTGGCGCCGGTATGGCGGCGGCTGGTTCATCGATCTGCCGCCCGCCCGGCAGCGCGAACTCGCCGCGCGTTACGCGCGTCTGCCCGTCGTGATCGAAGTGCCGACGCCGATGGGGATCGTGGCGGTGCTGCATGCCGACAGTCCGGTCAGCCACTGGGACAATCTGCCGGGCCGCTTCCTGACGCGCAGGCGCCGCACGCGCGCCACCTGCCAATGGTCACGCGAGCGGCTGGCCCTGCGCGACAGCAGCGGCGTGGCGGGCGTGCGGGCGGTGGTGGCGGGGCATACGCCCGTGCCCGAGCCGCTGGCGCTGGGCAACGTCTATCACATCGATACCGAAGGCTGGCAGCCGCACGGCTACTTCACCTTGCTGGATCTGCAGGCCCTGTCGGCCTGGCCGCGGCCCGTCGTGCACGGCTGAGGCGCGCACGCGCGCCGGTCAGGGGCGGCGCCGAATGGAAAAATGCCCGCCGGGTGCGAACCCGGCGGGCATTTTTTAACGCGAAGGCCGATCAGAGCGGACGCGCGGTGAGGCCGCCGCCGGTCGTGACGGGCGTGGTCGATACCGGCGACGCCTGGGCCGCGGGGCCGTCGGCGCGCGGCACGGGGATCGCGGGGAAGGCGGCGGGCGTGCCGTCGGCCGCTTGGCCTCCCATCGGCGTGCTGCTCACCGGGCCACCGCCGTTGGGCGCCGCGCCGGTGCCCGGCACGCTCATGGGCTGCGGCGGCTGGCCGGCGCCAGAAGGCGCGGCGGGCTGCCCCGGCAGCGGATTCACGCGCGTGGGCGCGTTGTCGCTGGGCCGCATGTTGTTCAGGAAGTCGGTGAGCTGATCGCCCGACGAGAGGTCGAGCGCGGCGACGGCCTGTCCCGGCGGGAACTCGGAGAAGTACAGGTCGCCGTTGGCGGCGATCAGGCCCTGCGGCCGGGGCGGCGGCGGGGTCTGCGGCTTGTCTTTCAGGTAGGGCTGGGCGAAGTCCAGCCAGGCGGACAGCGCCAGGCCACTGCCGAACTCGTTGCTGCCGAGCGGGCGAGGGCGGTCGAAGCCCATCCAGACCGTGGTGACCATGTGCTGGTTGAAGCCCGAGAACCACACGTCCACGGCGTCGTTGGTGGTGCCGGTCTTGCCGCCGATGTCCGTGCGCTTGAGCGTGCGCGAGGCGCGCGCGCCGGTGCCCTTGGTGGTGGCATCGCGCAGGATGTCGTTCATCAGCCAGGCCGTGCGCGGATCGATCGCGCGGTGGGTCTCGTCGCCCGCCTTCACGGGTTCGGCCTGCATCAGCACCTTGCCCGCGCTATCGGTCACGGTGTTGATGAGATAGGGCGTGACGCGGAAGCCGCCGTTGGCGAACACGCCATAGGCGTTCGCCACCTGCAGCGGCGTGGCGGCGCCGGCGCCCAGCGCCATCGGCAGCACGGCCGGCCAGCGCTCTTTTTCGAAGCCGAAGCGGGTCAGGTAGTCCTGGCCGTACTGCGGCGTGATGGCCTGCAGGATCCGGATCGACACCATGTTTTTCGAGCGGTACAGGCCCTCGCGCAAGGTGAGCATGGGCTCGTACTGGTTGCCGTCGTTCTTGGGCGTCCAGTCGCGCGAACCGGTCTGGGCGGCGGTCAGCATGAAGGGCTGATCGGAGATCTGCGTGCCCGGGGTCAGGCCGCGCTCGAGCGCCGCGGCGTAAATGAAGGGCTTGATGTTCGACCCGGGCTGGCGCCAGGCCTGCGTCACCCGGTTGAACGAGCCGCGATAGAAATCGAAGCCGCCGATCATGGCGCGGATGCCGCCGTCCTGCGGGTCGAGCGTGATCAGCGCGGCCTGCAGCGCCGGCATGTTGATCACTTCCCAGGTGTCGCCGGTCTTGTGCACGTAAACGACCGAGCCGCGGCGGATGCGCAGGTCGTCCTTGGCATTGGGCGCGAGCGCCCGCGCCACGACGGCCAGCGCCTTTTTGTCGTCGATCGTGAGGATCTCGCGGGCGCTGCGCGCCACCTTGATCTCGGTGGGGCTGGCAGACAGCACCACGCCCGAGTACAGCTCGCCGCTGTCGGGCGCCTTGTCCTGGACGCCGTCGATGATCTCGTCGAAGGCCTGCGGATCGTTCTCGACCCCGTCGGGCAGGTCGATCTGGTCTTCCGGGCCCGGGTAGGCGGCGCGGCGCGTGTACGCCAGCACGTTGTCGCGCACGGCGACGTAGGCGTCCTGCTGGGCCTTGGAATCGATGGTGGTGTAGACATTGATGCCGCGGGTGTAGGCCTCTTCCTGGAAGACACCGTACATCAGCTGACGCACCAGTTCGGCGGGGTATTCGCCGTGCACCGCGAAGCCGCGCGCCGGTCCACCCTCGGAGCCGCGCACCGAAATCTGCTCGTCGCGCGCGGCCTGCGCCTGCTCGGCGGTGATGTAGCCGAGCGTCTGCATGCGGTTGATCACGTAGTGCTGGCGCGTCTGGGCCCGGCCGAAGTTGGTGATCGGGTTCGAGCGCGAGGGCGCCTTCGGAATGCCGGCCAGCATGGCGGCCTCGGCGGGCGTGACCTCGGAGAGCGGCTTGCCGAAGTAGGTGCGCGACGCGGCCGCGAAGCCGTACGCGCGATGACCCAGATAAATCTGGTTCATGTAGAGCTCGAGAATCTGATCCTTGGTGAGCTCGGACTCGATCTTGAAGGTCAGCAGCAGCTCGTAGAACTTGCGCGAATAGGTCTTCTCCGACGAGAGATAGAAGTTGCGCGCGACCTGCATGGTGATGGTGCTGCCGCCCTGCGCCTTGGCCATGCTCACCAGATTGGCGAGCACCGCGCGGGTCATGCCGGCCCAGTCCACGCCATTGTGGTGATAGAAGCCGTCGTCTTCGGCGGCCAGCACGGCCTGCTTCATGACCTGCGGAATCTCGTCGGCGCGCAGCACGTTGCGGTGCTCTTCGCCGAATTCTCCGATCAAGACTTTGTCGGCCGTGTAGATGCGCAGCGGCACGCGCGGCCGGTAATCGGTCATGGCGTGCAGCTCGGGCAGGCTGGGCCAGGCCAGCGCCAGGGCCAGGCCGATCGCGATCGCACCGCACAGGCCGAGGCCGGCCATCGCCACGGCGGCGCGGACGGCCCACTGCTTGATGCGGGCGCGCGACCAGGCGCGGCCCGCGCTGTTGGGGGAGTGCTCAGGGTTTTTCATCGGAGCCGATTCTAGGGCAGAACCGCATAGACCGTTGGTCGGGCCTGAAGGTTTCAGTAACCAAACATGCCCGGCGTGACGGCGGAGAAATACAGGGACGAGGCGCAGGCGGCCGGGGCCGGGCGCCCGGGGCAGGCGAGGCGCGTGTCGGAACGCGGCGCCACGCCCACCCTGCACAAAAATTGATCACGGGCCGGACGGTGGTGTCCGGCCCGTGGACGCCCATGGCAATCAGGGCTTGAGATGCGTGGTCAGGAATTTTTCCATGGCTTCGTAGAACTCGAACTTGTTCTCGTCGTTGTGGAAGCCGTGGCCTTCGTTTTCCTTGACCATGTACTCGACCTCGACGCCGCGCTTCTTGAGGGCTTCGACGACCTGATCGCTCTCGGCCTTGTTGACGCGCGGATCCTTGGCGCCCTGGGCGATGAACAGCGGCGTGGTGATCCGGTCGACATGCAGCGCGGGCGAAGTCGCGGTCAGACGCTCGCGGTCGCGCTCGGGATCGCCCACCATGTCCTGCATCTTTTCGAGCATGGGCTTCCAGTAGGGCGGGATGGTCTGCATGAACGTGAACAGGTTCGAGACGCCCACGTAGTCGACCGCGGCGGCGTAGAGGTCGGGCGTGAAGGTCACGCCGGCCAGCGTGGCATAGCCGCCGTAGCTCGCGCCATAGATGCCGATGCGCTTCGGATCGGCGATGCCCTGATCGATCAGCCATTTGACGCCATCGGTGATGTCGTCCTGCATGGCCAGGCCCCATTGGCCGAAGCTCGCTTCCCAGAACTTGCGGCCATAGCCGGTCGAGCCGCGGAAGTTCATCTGCAACACGCAGAAGCCGCGGTTGGCCAGGAACTGCACCTCGGGGTTGTAGCCCCAGCCGTCGCGGGCCCACGGGCCGCCGTGCGGATTGACGATGCAAGGCAGGTTGCGCGGATCGCGTCCGACCGGCAAGGTGAGGTAGCCGTGGATCGTGAGGCCGTCGCGCGAGGTGTAGCTGATGGGCTTGACCGGCGCCATGTCGGCCTCGGGGATGGCCGGGTTGATGTCGGCCAGCTTCGTGAGCGTGTCGGTGGCGGCGCTGTACAGATAGCGCGAGCCGGGCGTGCGGTCGTTGTAGGCGGCCACGATGAAGGTGTCTTCTTCGCGGTTCCAGCCCTGCAGGGCGAAGTCGTAGCCGGCCAGGTGCGCCTGCAGTTTGCCGTAGAGGGCCTCGGTCTGCTTGTCGAAGAAGCGGTACTGCGGCTTGTCGGTCTGGTAGGCGGCGAGCGTGAGCACCTTGCGCTTGCGCGAATAGCCGGCGGCGTCGAGATCGACCTCGTCGGGCACGAAGATCAGCTCTTCGGCATCGGGTTTGGCCGGGTCGAGCACGACCAGCCCGAGTTTGTCGCGGCCGCGGTTCGACAGCGCATACATCTTGCGGTCGTCGAACGTGAAGAACATCGGGCTGACGCTGCTGCGATAGTCGGTCGTGACGAGCGGGCGGAACGGCGCGGCCTCGTCGTCGCGATAGAGCAGGGTGGTGTTCAGGCCGTCGCTGGTGATGGCGGCGCGCACCTTGCCCGCGTGATCGGTCTGCCAGCCGACGATGTTGCCGGGGTTCTGGGCCACCAGCACCGCGGCACCGGTACGCACGTTGACGCGGTACACGTCGAAGACTTCGGGATCGCGGTGGTTGTGGCCGATCAGCACATGATCGGGATCGTCGGGCAGGTCGTCTTCGATGCCGGCGCGCACGCCGTCGTAGGGGGTGAGGTCGGTCACCTGGCCGGTCTTGGTGTTGACCGCCACGACGTGGAAGTTTTCGTCGCCGCCGAAGTCCTTCTGGTAGAGCACGACGTCGGAGCCCTTCCAGAAGTAGTTGCTGATATCGCGCGCGCTTTCGCTGGTGAGCTTGCGGGCCTCGCCCTGCGGCTTGCCATCGACGAGCGGCTGCACATAGATGTTCATGCGCGGCGGGCTGCCGTCGACGCTGACCGGTTGCATGAAGCCGAGCGTGCGGCCGTCGTCGGCCAGGCGGAACGCGCCGCGCTCGGGGTTGCGGAAGAAGTCTTTCAGGGGATAGGCGCGCGGCGGCTGGGCAGCCGCACCGGCGGCCGCGCCAATCAGGCTGGCGGCGATCAACGTGCGCTTCATGAAATTCAGCAAGAGAGCCTCCGGTAGATGCGATGACGGCCGCGCGCGGCGGGTGCCGGGGCCATCATGGGGCCGGCGCGAGGGGTGCGCCGAGCGTGACCGATCATGCCACAGCGCCGATGACGGTGTCGAACCGCGCAAGATGCGGGATAATCGCGCCCAAGCACTATGGAGGAATCATGCTCAAAGCGATTGCGGCCGCGCTCACGCTAGGCGCCGGTCTGGCCGGTTGCGCCGTCGGTACGGCACCCGGCGCGGGTGCCGTCAACGGCGACTACAAGGTCAATGTGTATTACCTCGATGCCTATCGCGCGGCGATCGCGCAATCCGAACGCTGCCTGCTCGGTCAGGGCGGCTACCGGCTGGTGAACGAGGTCGACGAAGGCCAGCGCAAGGCCAGCGTGCGCGTGCTCGCGCCGTTCAGCGATAGCGAAATGGCGAGCGTGACCATCGCCGGCACCGACGCCAAGAGCTCGGATGTGCGCATTTCGATGTGGGGCAAGAGCATCTGGAATTCGGATGCGCTGCGCGCGATGCGCGAAGCGGTCGTGTATGGCCTGCCGTCGTGCGTGGCCTACATGCCGGGCGATCCGCAGCCCTCCGAAGAGGTCTGGCGTCTGCGCCAGCGCTGAGCTCAGTCGCTGCCGGGCCGGCGGCGCACCACCTTGAAGGTGGCGCTGGCCTTACAGACCAGTTCTCCCGAGGCGTCGCGGATCTCGCCTTCGCAGAAGGCGATCGACATGCCGCGGCGCAGGCAGCGCGCCTCGACCACGAGGTCGGTGCGACCGGGCGACAGAAAGCTCGTGGTCATGTCGATGGTGGCCATGCCCACGTCGGTCTCGTGGCCCCGGGCCGCCGCGCTCAGACAGAAGTCCAGCACGCTCATCAGCGTGCCGCCATGCACGTCGCCACGGCTGTTGGTGAGGTCGGCGCGCCAGGGCAGGCGGCAGCGTGCCACGCCATCGCCGGCCTGTTCGGGCACCAGGCCCAGCAAGCTCATGAACGGGATTTCGAGGCCGAAATAGCTGGCCGCGGGGGAAGTCTCGGAGGTGTTGTTATCGGTCATCGCAAGACGCGGCGCGGGGTGCGCTCGCGGGTAGGGTTGCTGCAAAGCAGCGACTGTAGCGCACATCGGCGGGGGTGGCAGCGCCGGTGTCCGGTCACCGGCCGCCCGGTCGATCCGTCCTCGGCGGGCGCAAAGCCGCGGGGCGCGGCATAATAGCGGTACCGTATATATATCCAGTAGTTTTGGCGCGTGCCTGGCGCCGGTTCCGCCCGCTTCCCATGCCTTCCCCGACCCGCAAGATCGTGCACATCGACATGGACGCCTTTTACGCGTCGGTCGAGCAGCGCGACCAGCCCGAACTGCGTGGCCAGCCCGTGATCGTTGCCTGGACGGGCAATCGCTCGGTGGTGTGCGCGGCTTCGTACGAGGCCCGCAAGTTCGGGGTGCACTCGGCGATGGCGGTGGCGCGGGCCCAGCGGCTCTGTCCGCAGGCCGTCTATGTGCCGCCGGATTTCGCGCGTTATAAGGCCGTGTCGGCGCAGGTGCGCGAGATCTTTTCCCGCCATACCGACCTGATCGAGCCGCTCTCGCTCGACGAGGCCTATCTCGACGTCACGCACAACAAGCTCGGTCTGCCGTCCGCGACCGAGGTGGCCGAGATCATCCGCCGCCAGATCCGCGACGAGACCCGCCTGACCGCCTCGGCCGGCGTGGCGCCCAACAAGTTTCTCGCCAAGATCGCCTCCGACTGGAACAAGCCCGACGGCCTGTGCGTGATCCGCCCGGCCCAGGTGCTCGGATTTCTGCAGGAGCTGCCGGTGCGCAAGGTGCCGGGGGTGGGCAAGGTGATGCAGGGCAAGCTCGAGGAGCTCGGCATCGCGACGGTCGGCGACCTCGCCCGTCATCCGCGCGCCGCGCTGGAGCAGCGCTTCGGGCGCTATGGCGTGCGGCTGCACGAGTTGTCGCAGGGCATCGACGAGCGCGAGGTGCAGCCCGACCAGCCGCTGCAGCAGGTGTCCGCCGAGACCACCTTCGACACCGATCTGCGGATCGTGGAGCTCGACGCCGCGCTGGAGCGGCTGTCGGGCAAGGTCTGGGAGCAGGCGCTGCGCAAGGCGCGCATCGGCCGCACCGTGGTGCTCAAGCTCAAGACCGATCGGTTTCGCATTCTCACGCGCAGCCAGACGCTGCCAACGCCGCCGGCCACTGCGGCGCAGCTTGCGCAGGTGGCACGGCATCTATGCGAGCGCGTGGAGCTGCCGGCGCATACGCGCTACCGGCTGGTGGGGGTGGGGATGAGCAACTTCGCGGACCCGGAGCTGACAGCGGTGCAGCCGGATCTTTTTGGCGGGGTGTTCTGAGAACGAGGATCGTTCGGCGGGGCGGCCGCGGATGCGCCGCCCCGTGCGCCTTGATCAGAGGCGCGACTTCACCTGACCCGACAGCTGCGACATATCGGCGCGGCCTGCCAGCTTCTGCTTGAGGATGGCCATGACCTTGCCCATCGCGGGGGCGCCGGTCACGCCCTGCGCGGCCACTTCGGCCACTGCGGCGTCGATCGTGGCCGCCACTTCTTCGGCGCTCGCCGCTTGCGGCATGAATTCCTGCAGCACCACGACTTCGGCCTTTTCCTGCTCGGCGGTCTCGGTGCGGCCGGCCTGTTCGAACGCGGCGATGGACTCGCGGCGCTGCTTCACCTGCTTTTCGATGATGGCGGTGATTTCCGCGTCGTCGAGCTCACGGCGGTCATCCACTTCTTTCTGTTTTACTGCGGCGAGCAGGAAGCGCAGGGTGGCGAGCCGGGCGCTGTCCTTGGCGCGCATCGCGTCTTTCATGGCGTTGGACAGACGGGTCTTGAGCGATTCGGTGCTCATGGCAAATCCTAATAAGTGACAACCAGAGCCGGTGTTTTAACCGGCCCATACCCACACTCGCAAGTCGGCGCCCGCATCCTGCGATTTAAAAGATGTAGAATAAATGCATCTTTAACACCGGGCGTGTGGCCCGGCCAGGAGTCGATGCATGTTGAGCGAAACCATCCGCGCGCAGGTCAAGGCGACCGCACCCGTTCTGCAGGCCCATGGCGAGGCGCTAACGCGCCACTTCTATGCGCGGATGTTCCGCGGCAATCCGGAGCTGTTGCAGGTCTTCAACCAGGGCCACCAGCAGGGCGGACGTCAGCAGCAGGCGCTGGCCGGCGCGCTGGCCGCCTATGCCGTGCATATCGATAATCCCTCGGTGCTCGGCCCGGTGATCGAGCGCGTCACGCACAAGCACGTGAGCCTGGGCATCCGGCCCGAGCACTATGCGATCGTGGGCAAGCATCTGCTGGCCTCGATCGGCGAGGTGCTGGGCGAGGCCGCCACCGACGAGCTGATCGCCGCCTGGGCGGCCGCGTACCAGCAACTGGCCGACGCGCTGATCGCGCAGGAAGCCGCGCTGTACACGGCCGCGGCCACGCAGCCGGGCGGCTGGAGCGGCTGGCGGGGCTTCAAGGTGGTGGGCAAGGTGCCGGAGAGCAGCGAGATCACGTCGTTCTACCTGGCGCCCGCCGACGGCGGCGAGGTGCCCGACTTCAAGCCGGGCCAGTACATTTCGGTGCGCGTGTTCGTGCCCTCGCTGGGCATGATGCAGCCGCGCCAGTACAGCCTGTCGGACGCGGCCGGCCAGGGCCGCCTGCGCATCTCGGTCAAGCGTGAGCGTGGCGTGGCCACCAGCCCGGACGGCATGGTGTCCACGCTGCTGCACGAGCGCTACAACGAGGGCGACGTGCTGGACCTGGCGCCGCCGCAAGGGGACTTCGTGCTCGACGAATCGCGCGACACGCCGGTGGTGCTGATCAGCGGCGGGGTGGGCATCACGCCGATGCTGTCGATGGCCAAGACGCTGGCCGCGCGCGGTGCCGGCCGCGAGGTGCGCTTCGTGCACGGCTGTCGCGATGCCGCGTGCCACGCCATGCGCGACGAAGTCGACGCGCTGGTCGCGGGCAGCCCCACGATGCGCAAGTGGATTCATTACGAGACCGTTGGCGCCGCCGACCGCCAGGGCGTGCACTACGACCGCGAGGGCCGCATCGACCTGGCCGCCCTGAAGGACGAGGTGGTGCTGCCCGAGGCGGACTACTACCTGTGCGGCCCGCTGCCCTTCATGCAGGCGCAGCACGCCTCGCTGCTGGCGCTGGGCGTGCCGCCCGCGCGCATCCATGCCGAGGTGTTCGGCACGGGTGGCACGGGGCTCTGAAGCGCGCGGGCGGGTGCGGTGTATGCTTGCCGCTGCCCGCCCGGCACGGATCACCGACCATGCAACTCAACCGTTTCACCGACTTCGGCCTGCGCGTCATGATGTACCTGACGCAATGCCGCGATCGCGCCCAGCCCGTGACGATCCCCGAGATCGCCGAACGCTTCGGCATCTCGCGCAACCATCTCGTGAAGGTGGTGCATTTCCTGTCGCGACAGGGCCTGGTGGCCGCCACGCGCGGCAAGGGCGGGGGCCTGGCGCTGGCGCGCCCGGCCGATAGCTATCGGGTCGGGGAGCTGGTGCGCTTGCTGGAACATCAGGGCAATCTGGTCGAATGCGCCGATCCGCCCTGTGCGCTGCACGGCGCCTGCCGTCTGGCGGGCGTGCTGCACGACGCCCTGCGCACCTTCTACGCCGAGCTCGACCGCTACACGCTGGCGGAGCTGGTGCGCCAGCCCACCGGCGCCGCCATCATCAGGCTGCACGGGCTGGCGGCGTAGGGGCTTTCGCGCGGCGCCGCGCCGTCACTGACCCTGGGCGCGGGCGCCGGGGTTCCGGGCCATGTCGCCTGGTCTTGCCCGCGCCGCGATCGGCGGACGAGACCGGCCCATAGACCGAAGTTATGGCTGCTGCGGCGCTGGCTATTTGCGCGTGGGGCCCGACCGCGGACAGAATGGGCCATTGTCCTTGCAGGGAAGGCTTATGCGTGTCTGTGTCGTGGGGGCGGGTGTCGTCGGTGTCACCTCGGCGTATTTCCTCGCCCGTGAAGGGCATGAGGTGGTCCTGGTCGACAGCCGGGCCTATCCGGCCGAGGTGTCCAGCTTCGCCAACGGCGGACAGCTGAGTTATAGCTACGTGGCGCCGCTCGCCGGACCGGGCGTGTTGCCCAGCGTGCCGGGCTGGCTGCTGCGCAGCGATTCTCCGTTGCGCTTCCGGCCGCGTCTCGACCCGCATCAGTGGCGCTGGTGCCTGCAGTTCGCGCTCGCGTGCCGCGCCTCGGTGGCGCAGCGTTCCACGGCCGAGTTGCAGCGCCTGTCCTATCTGAGCCGCGACGTGATGCACCGCCTGCTCGAACAGGAGCCGCTGGCGTTCGGTCATCTGCGCAACGGCAAATTGATCGCCTATCGCAGCCCCGAGCTGCTCGACAAGGCGCGCAAGCTGGTGGCCTATCAGGCCGGGCTGGGCGCCGAGCAGCGTGTGCTGGATGCGCGCGAGACGCTGGCGCTCGAGCCCGCGCTGGCGGGCATGGGCGCGAGCCTGGCCGGCGCCATCTACACACCGAGCGAAGAGGCGGGCGATTGCCGCCAGTTCACGCAGGCGCTGTTCGACCGCCTGGGCGCGCTCGACCGGGTCGAGTGCCGCATGTCGACCGAGGTGTTGGGGCTGCGTACCAATGGTCCGGTCGTGACGGGCGTGCGCACCGATGCCGGCGATATCGGCGCCGACGCCGTCGTGCTCGCGACCGGCGTGGGTTCGCGGGCCCTGTTGCGGCCGCTGGGTCATGACGTGCCCATTTATCCGCTCAAGGGCTATAGCCTGAGCGTGCCGCTGTCCGATGACGACGACACCGCGCCCCGCATCAGCGTGACCGACTACGAACGCCGCATCGTCTATGCGCGGGTGGGCCGGGTGCTGCGCATCGCGGCGATGGTGGATATCGGCAGCCGCGACACCGGCATCGATCCGGCGCGCGTGGCGCTGCTCAAGCGCCAGGTGCTGGAGGTCTTTCCGCATCTGGACCTGTCCGACGCGCAGCCGTGGGCGGGTCTGCGGCCGGCGACGCCGACCGGCAAACCGCTCATCGGGCCCGTGCGCGGGGTGGACAATCTGTGGCTCAACATCGGCCAGGGCGCGCTCGGCTTCACGCTGGCCTGCGGCAGCGCCGCGCTGCTCACCACGCGCATGAGCGGCGTCGAGCCGCCCATCGACGACTCGCCGTTTCTGCCCTGACGCGATCGCGCGGAACCCACGCGTCCGGGCGCGGCGCGGGCGCGGGGTGCGCGGGGTTGCAGGCTCGAGCTCAATGGAAGTTGCGGCTGCGCGCCGGCAGGCCGGCGTCGTCGAGCTCGCGCAGCAGCGGGCTCATGTCGACCAGCCGGCGCGCGACCAGGTGGCGCACGCCATCGAGGCTTTGCCAGACCCCGTAGACACCCAGCAGCACCGATTCGAGCAGCTCGCGCCGCTGTGACTCGATCAGCTCCGGCCGCACCACCACGTTGACCGGCCCCGTTTCGTCTTCGAGCGTGACGAAGATGGTGCCCTTGGCGGTCTGGGGCCGTTGCCGCACGGTGACGATGCCGCAGGCGCGGGCGAGGCGGCGGTTGGGGTAGGTGTTGAGTGTCTGCGAGGTCTCGAAACGGCGCGCCGCCAGTTGCGCGCGCAACAAGGCGAGGGGATGGCGTCGCAGGCTCAGGCCGGTGCTGAGATAGTCGGCCGAGATGCCCTGGCCTTCGGAGGGGGCCGCGAGCTCGGCCACCTGGGCCTCTTCGATCGGCGCATCGCGCAGCAGGTCGCGGTCGGCCACGCCGGCCGCCGCTTCCCAGCTGGCCTGGCGCCGATGCCCGGCGAGGGCGGCCAGCGCGTCGGCCGCGGCCAGCGCATCGAGCTCGTGGCGGCCCAGCCCGGCGCGCCGCGCCAGATCGGCGGTGTTGGCGAAGGGCCGCTGTGCCCGCGCCTGCTCGATGGCGCGCGCGCTGTCTTCGGACATCCCCTTGATCTGATTGAAACCCAGGCGCACGGCGGGGCGGGCCGCATCCGCGCGCGGCTCGAGCGCGGCCTCCCAGCCGCTGTGCATGATGTCGACCGGCAGCACGCGCACCTGATGGCGCCGGGCATCCTGCACCAGCTGCGCGGGTGCATAGAATCCCATCGGCTGGGAGTTGAGCAGGGCGGCCAGGAAGGCCTCGGGTTCGTGGCACTTGAGCCAGGAGCTGGCGTAGGCCAGCAGCGCGAAGCTCGCCGCGTGGCTTTCGGGAAAACCGTACTCGCCGAAGCCCTCCACCTGCCGGAACAAGGCCTCGGCGAACTCCAGGCTGTAGCCGTGGGCGAGCAGGCCGCCCACCAGCTTGGCGCGGAATTTGTCCACGCCGCCCTTGCGGCGCCATGCAGCCATCGAGCGGCGCAGCTGGTCGGCCTCGCCGGGCGTGAAGCCGGCCGCGACCACCGCGATCTGCATCACCTGTTCCTGGAAGATCGGCACGCCCATCGTGCGCGACAATACGGCCTGGACCGCGGGCCCGGGGTAGGTCTCGGGCTCTTTGCCCTGACGCCGGCGCAGATAGGGGTGCACCATGCCGCCCTGGATCGGACCCGGGCGGACGATGGCCACCTGCACGACGAGGTCGTAGTATTCGCGGGGCCGCAGGCGCGGCAGCATGCTCATCTGCGCGCGCGACTCGATCTGGAACACACCCACCGTGTCGGCTTCGCAGATCATGTCGTAGGTGGCCGTGTCGTCTTGCGGAATCTGATGCAGGGCCAGCGGCTCGCCGCGGCGCGCGCCGGCCAGTTCGAGCGCGCGGCGCAGCACCGAGAGCATGCCCAGGGCGAGCACGTCGACCTTGAGCAGGCCCAGCGCGTCGAGGTCGTCCTTGTCCCATTGCACGACGCTGCGATCGGCCATGGCGGCGTTTTCGATGGGCACCAGGCGCGAGAGCAGGCCGCGCGACATCACGAAGCCGCCCGGATGCTGCGACAGGTGGCGCGGGAAGCCCATCAGGGTTTCGGACAGGATGGCCCATTGGCGCGCCACGCGCGAGGCCGGATCGAGCCCGCAGTTGCCGAGCGTGCGCAGCATGGCCTTTTTTCCGTCCCACCATTGGTGCGCGCGCGCCACCGCATCGATGATGGTCGGATCGATGCCCAATGCCCGGCCGGTATCGCGCAGCACACTGCGGGGCCGATACGAAATCACGACGGCGGTGAGCGCCGCGCGGCGCCGGCCGTATTTGCCGTAAATATATTGGATGATCTCTTCGCGCCGCTGATGCTCGAAGTCGACGTCGATATCGGGCGGCTCGTTGCGCTCTCTGCTGATGAAGCGTTCGAAAAGCGCGTTGCCGTTGGCGGGATTGACGGCGGTGATGCCCAGGCAATAACAGACCGCCGAATTGGCCGCCGATCCGCGGCCCTGGCACAGGATGCCCAGCCGGCGCGCCTCGCGGACCAGGTCATGGACGGTGAGGAAGTAGGCCTCGTAGCCGAGGTCGGCAATGAGCTCGAGTTCTTTTTCGACCTGCGCCTCGACGATCGGCGGCACGCCGTCCGGGTAGCGCTCGCGCGCGCCTTCGTAGGTGGCGCGGCGCAGGTAGCTGGCGGGGGTTTCGCCCGGCGGCACGATCTCGTCGGGATATTCGTAGCGCAGCTCTTTCAGTGAGAACGTGCAGCGTCGCGCGATCTCGAGCGTCTGCGCCAACGCGGCGGGCGGGTACAGGCCCGCCAGCCGCAGACGCGAGCGCAGATGCCGCTCGGCATTGGCCGCGAGTTCGTAGCCGCATTGCGCCACCGGGCGGCCGAGGCGGATTGCGGTGAGGGTGTCGTGCAGCGGCTTGCGCGAGCGCACGTGCATCTGCACCTGGCCGACCGCCACCTGAGGCAGTGCCGCGGCCTGCGCCGCCGCGTCCAGCGCGGCGCGATGCAGGTCGTCGCGCGATCGATGCAGCAGCGTGAGCCCGAGCCAGGCGCGTTGCGCAAACACGCGGGCCAGCCAGCGGGCCTGCGCGACGATCTGCGCGGTGTCCAGCCCGTAAGTGGGCGTGAGGATGGCCAGGCAACCCGGCAGGCCGCGCAGATGCGCGAGCGAGGCGGGCGGGGCGGCGAGATCGTCGGCGCGCAGGTGATAGCTGCCCTTGGCCGCGCGGGAGCGGCCCAGCGTGATGAACTCGGTGAGATTGCCGTAACCCTCGCGATCCTGGGCGAGCAAGGTCAGTTCGATGGGCGGGCCGGGCTCGTCGTGGAGCACGAAGCGGCTGCCCACGATCAGCGCCAGCCCGAGTTTTTCGGCCTCGACATGCGCCCGCACGACGCCGGCCACGCTGCATTCGTCGGTGAGCGCGAGCGCGGCGTAACCCTGGCGATGCGCGCGTTCGGCCAGCTCTTCGGGATGCGAGGCGCCTTGCAGGAACGAGAAGTTCGATTGGCAATCCAGCTCGGCATAGCCGGGCAGCCCCGCGCCGATATCGGCGGGCGGGAGCGGCAGGGAGGCGGGTTCGTGGGGTGGCTGCATGGAATCAGGCGTAGCGTCCGTGCAGGAACCAGCGCGCGGTCTCGCCGCCGCGTTCGCGATAGAGCCAATAGCGCGCGCCCGCGGCGTCTTCGGCCACGAAGTAATCGCGCTGGGTATTGATGGCGTCCCACCAGCCGCTTTCGATGCGCTCGGGGCCGCGCGTGAGGCGCAGCGCCTGGCCCTGGTAGACCGGCCGGTGCGCGCGAATCTCGAGCGCCTGCGCGGGCTCGATCAGCCAGAACGGCCGTTCCAGGGCGGGCGGCAGCACCGGCGGGCGGCCTCCCGCCGCCTCCAGGGCGACCCAACGGTTGGCCACTTCAGGCCGATGATCGGCCAGGGGGGCGGGCCGGCGCACCTGCTCGGGGCCGAGCCGCGCGCACAGCAGGTCGAGCAGGCGGGCGTGATCGGTGGCGTTGCCGCCCGGCTCGGGAAAAAGCGTGGTGCTGATCGCGGGCATGTCGACGGTGAGCGGCGCGGACAGCGTGACGGCTATCACGGGCGCGGCCAGCTCGAGCCGCGACAGGCGTTCGCGCAGCAGGCCGCGCAGGTGCGCGCTCTGCCACACCGGCTCGGCCATGGCCAGATGCAGTTGCGAGGGATCGCGGGCGTGACGGCCTCGTTCGTGTTCGAGCGTGAGCGTGATGGCGCGCACCGCGAGCCGCTGCGCGCCCAGCCAGCCGCTCAGTTGTTCGGTCAGGCGGCCGCTCACATGCAACAGCGCCTCGGCGTGCTCCACGTAGTCCATCAGTTCGGTGCGCGCCTCGAAATGCGCGGGCGGCGTGAGCCAGGCGTGGACTTCGGCGGCATCGCCATACGCGGCGTCGAGCGCGCGCAGCAACGCCGGATCACTGCGCCGCTGCAGGCCCGCGCGCGGCAATCGCCGCAGGTCGGCCAGGCGCTTGCAGCCCAGGCCCTGCAGCCAGGCCAGGCGGGGCTGGGCCTCGGGCAGCAGCACGAGAGGCAGCGCATCGAGCCGGCGGGCGAGCGCCGGTTCGCGCAAGACCCGGCGCCGCCCCGGACTGCGCGCCAGCAACCAGGCACCGCGTGCGGTCGGCGCCACCGCGATGCCGGCCTGCAGGTCCAGGGCCGCGAGGGTGTCGCGCACACGCCGGTAGAGGGCGCGCGGGCCGCCGAACACCATCAGGCTCGCGCCCACATCGAGCAGCAGGCTGTCGCCGTCGGGGACGGCCAGCTGCGGCGTGTATTGCAGCAGGGACAGCGCGGCGGCCTGGAGCGTGCGGGCCTCGGCCGCCGGATCGCGCTCGAGCAGCAGCGCGTCGGGACACAACGCCAGCGCGCCGGCGCGGCGCAGGCCGAGGCGCAGGCCCGCCGCACGCGCCGCCGGGGTGAGGGCGATCACGCGCTCTTGTTCGAGCACGGCGCACACCAGCTCGGGCTGCTCAGACCAATGCGGTCGTGCGGCGTCCAGCGGCAGGCGTGGCAGGAAGACGGCGATCCAGAGGCGCATGGGGCAAGGGGGAATGCAGCGGCTGTGCCGGTACGGCGGGCAGCAGGCGGCCGGTGTTTTCTTCGAAAGGCAGATACAGGGTGACGTCGCAGACCGGACCGCGGCGCTTGAGCACCTGCACGCTCAGGCCGGCCGCGGCGGGCGCCAGCGCGAGCCGCAAGGGCGCCGGCGAGGCGTGCTGGGCCGCATTGGCGGGCCGCAGGGCAAAGAACAGGGTTTCGCTGCCCTGCGCGGCCAGGTGCAGCCGGCGCAGCGACTCGGGCCGGACCTGCGGCAGCCAGCACAGCAGAGCGGCGCAACTGCCGTGCTTGAGCACCTGGTCGGCGGCCCAGAGCGTGTCGCGCGGCGAGGCGGGCGTGAGCCACAGCAGACGCTGCGGATCCAGGCCCCAATGCATCCATGTGGTGATGTGCGGCGTGAACGGCGGCTGCAGCAGGACGATGTCGCGATGGGCGGGCAGGGCGGTCAGTGCCGGACGCAGCAGGCTCAGCTCGCCGCAGCCGGGATGAGGCGCCAGCAATTCGGTGAGGCTGCCCTGCGGCCAGCCCTCGTCGGGCAGCAGCGCCGACAGCGCGGCATGGCCGGTGGGCACGGCGCGCGCACTGCCCTGCGCCAATTGCGTGGCGCGCCACAGGGCGGGATGGATGAGTTCGGGCGAAGGCATGGCCGGCGGGCGGGTCGCGCGCGGCGATCCATAGCATCAGAATAGGACTGTACAAATATACAGTAAAATTGAGCGTGGGTCCGAATCCACTGGCAACCAAGCGCGGCTTCCCTTGACCACGGCCCACATCGCCGGGTGCCGCGTGGCCCGCGCCACCCGCCGGATGGGCGGCCGCCTGGGTCGGTCCGCCGGCCGGATCCGCCGCGCGCACACGTATAGAATGTTTTCTTGGGCCGTTCGCCGGCCGTTCCTGGATTTGCGCATCATGTCTTCGCCCCGCGTCATCGAATTCCTGCCCACCCCCGACGGAGAGGTCAAACAGCTGTTCGTGCTGTTGCATGGCGTGGGCGGCACGCCGGAGGGGCTCGAGGGGCTTGCACAGGCCATCCGGCGGGCGTTTCCCGCCGCCGCGGTGCTGATCCCCGAGGGCTTCGCGCCCTTCGAGGGCGGCGGCGCCGGGCGCCAGTGGTTCTCGGTGCAGGGCGTCACAGACGAAAATCGCCCCGAACGCGTGGCGCAGGCCTTGCCGGCGCTGGTGGATTACATCCACCAGGCCCAGGCGCGCTTCAAGCTGCTGCCCCCCGCCACCGCGCTGGCGGGCTTCTCGCAGGGGGCCATCATGGCGCTCGAGGCCGTGCAGGCGCACGAAGCGCTGGCGGGCCGGGTGCTGGCTTTCTCGGGGCGCTATGCCGAGCTGCCCAAGGTGCCGCCGCCTTACACCACCATCCATCTGCTGCATGGCGCGGCCGATCCCGTGATGCCGGTTCAGCTGGCCCAGGCGGCGCAGTTGCGCCTCGACGAACTCCATGGCGATGCCACCCTCGACATCGCCAGCACGATCGGCCACGAACTGCATCCGGCGCTCATCGAGCGCGCGATCCAGCGCCTGCAAACCTGCGTGCCCTTGCGCAGTTGGGAAACGGCGCTCGGCCTGGACCAATCGCCGCCCGCCGGCACCAGCGTGCACTGAGCGGTAAAAAATACAGAAGCAGGGTGTAAAAAAAGCGGCGTTGCGCCGCTTTTTTCGTGCCGCGAAGCGTCGCTTTGCCGACTCAGCCCTTGGCGGCCACCAGGGTGCCGCCGTCGAGCGTGCTCTCGTCGAGATAGGCGCGCGCGCCCAGATAGCGCTTGGACCAATAGGTGTTGTCGAGGCGGTCGACACGGACCTTCGCACCGCGCGAAGGCGCATGCACGAACTGGCCCTGGCCGATGTAGATCCCCACATGCGAGGTCACGCCGCGGCCGCGCGTGGCGAAAAACACCAGGTCGCCGGGCTTGAGGCGGGTGCGTGCGACATTCTTGCCGGCGCTGCGCTGGGCACGCGACGTGCGAGGCATATCCATGCCAGCGATTTCACGGTACACGAACAGCACCAGACCGCTGCAGTCGAAGCCGTCGAGCGGATCATCGCCGCCCCAGGAATAGGGCGTGCCGATGGCTTGCAGACCGGCCTGCACGACGCGGTCGCGCAGCGTGGGAACGGTGGGTTCGTTGGCGAGCGCCAGACCATTGAGGTTGGAGCGGGCCGTGGGGTGCAGCGAGGCCTGGGCCGCGCCACTGAAAGTGGTCAAACAAAGCGCCAGAAGCGGGGCGCTGATCAAAGCAGACAACACAGAGGATTGTCGGCGGACTTCTCGCGTGGGTGGAGTCATTAGCGACACTTCAAAAATCGGAGTGGGCGTGATGGCTGCAACGTGCTAGCCGGCGGCAGTGCGCATTCTGTCATCGAAGCGCCGTCCGATTGTAATGCAATAGTATTTCATTACATTTGCAATGAAATGCTGCATCGATGTGCGCGAATGTACGCGGTGCGATGCGAGCCATGCGGCATAATCCCTCCACCGGCGCCGCGTCGGCGTCGGCCATGGACCGGAACATGACCGCAGCCCCTCTGTACAGCCCCGACCCGATCCCTTTCGAGCCTTTCGACGACGCCGAACGCGCGGTGGAGCGCCTGCTCGAAATCTACGCCCGCAATACCGGTTTTCTGCGCGACGCCTTCCAGGAAGTCCTGCAGGGCAAAGACCTGCGAACCCGGGTTCGCGCCTGCTATCCCGCCGTCCGGGTGGGCGTCGACACCTACGATCCCATCGATACCCGCCTTTCTTATGGGCATGTGGCCGAGCCGGGCAGCTACCAGACCACCATCACCCAGCCGCTACTGTTCCGCGACTACCTGATCGAGCAACTCGGCCAGCTGCTGCAGAACCACCGCGTGCCGATCGAGGTGGGCGAATCCGACATGCCGATCCCGCTGCACTTCGCCTTTCCCGATGGCGCCTATGTCGAGGGCGAACACCTCGAAAGCCTGAAGCGGCCGCTGCGGGATCTGTTCGACGTGCCCGATCTGGCCGTCACCGACGACGCCATCGTGAACGGCTCCTGGAAGGGCCGCGAAGGCGAGCCGCGACCGCTGGCGCCGTTCACGGCCACGCGGGTGGATTATTCGCTGCATCGCCTGCAGCACTACACCGCCACGGCGCCGTCGCATTTCCAGAACTTCGTGCTGTTCACCAACTACCAGTTCTATGTCGACGAGTTCTGCGCGCGCGCGCGGGCCCTGATGGCCGAAGGTGGCGGCGACTACGACGCGCTGGTGGAGCCGGGCAACCGCATCACGCGCCGCGGTGAAAGCGCACCGAACGACGCCTCGTCGGTGCGTCTGCCGCAGATGCCGGCCTATCACCTGATCCGGCCGAATCATTCCGGCATCACGCTGGTCAATATCGGCGTGGGACCGTCCAACGCCAAGACCATCACCGATCACATCGCCGTGCTGCGCCCGCACGCCTGGCTGATGCTGGGGCATTGCGCCGGCCTGCGCGATTCGCAGCGCCTGGGCGATTATGTGCTGGCCCACGGCTATGTGCGCGACGATCACGTGCTCGACGCCGACCTGCCGACCTGGGTGCCCGTGCCGCCGCTGGCCGAAGTCCAAGTGGCGCTGGAACAGGCGGTCGAAGAGGTGGCCGGGCTGTCGGGCTGGGACCTCAAGCGCATCATGCGCACCGGCACCGTGGCCACGATCGACAACCGCAACTGGGAGCTGCGCGACCAGGGCGAGCTGGTGCAGCGTTTCGCCCAGTCGCGCGCCATCGCGCTCGACATGGAGTCGGCCACCATCGCCGCCAACGGCTTTCGCTTCCGCGTGCCGTACGGCACGCTGCTGTGCGTGTCCGACAAGCCCTTGCATGGCGAGCTCAAGCTGCCGGGCATGGCCAGCGCGTTCTACCGCCGCCAGGTCAACCAGCATCTGGAGATCGGTATCCGCGCGCTCGAGCTGCTGCGCGACATGGCGCCCGAACGCCTGCATTCGCGCAAGCTGCGCACCTTCACTGAAACGGCGTTTCAATAAGCCGCGGCGGGCCCGCACCATCCTGGTGCCGGCCCGCGTGAGGCGAAGCGCGCGCAGCAGGCACGAGCAGCAGGCACGCGTCCAGCTCGCGCTTCGTCGGCGCTTTTTTTTTCTCCTCGCATCGAGCCACGCTCGGCAGTCCCGCGCACAACGCGTTAAGCTTGGCCTGCGCTCGCCAGGGTCACGCCGGTCCGGCCCGCGGCGCCGAATGCACGGCAGCCACGCGGTGGCAAGGACACAGGAGACCGGGAGTGACGCAGGAACAAGAAGGCAATCGCGCGCTACCCGACGCCGTCGGGCTGCGCGCCATGCTCGAGTCAGCGGGGCGCGATGCCGCCCTGCGGGCGCAGTTTCGCGCGGTGCTTCAGCCCATGCTGGCCCTGGAGTCGGGCCATTGCGTGGGGGCCGAGGTGCTCATGCGCTGGCGCCTCGACGATGGCACCGACGTGCCCCCCGAACGCTTCATTCCGATCGCGCGCGAGCTCGGCTGCCTGCCCGTGCTGAGCCGGGAGGTGTTCGTCCATGCGGCCAGCGCGCTGGCCGCCATCGGGCTGCCCGACGGCTTTCATGTGTCGTTCAACGTGCCGGCCGGTTATCTGCTCGATGACCGCTTCGATGCCCATCTGGCCGAGATCGACCAGATCCTGCCGCCGCAGGCCGACATCTGGATCGAGCTCACCGAAGACGAAGCCTTGCCGGACAGCGAGGCCGCACTGACCCGGCTCGCCAGCGTGCGGCACGGCCGGGTGAAGATCGGCGTCGATGATTTCGGCACCGGTTTCAATGGCGTCGAGACCGTGGCGCGCGTCCAACCCGATTTTCTCAAGCTCGACCAATCGCTGACCGCCGCGCTAGGCACGCCCGACGAAAACCGGGCGCTGCTCGACGTGGCCCGCTACGCGGGCGCATACCGGGGCGTGCGGGTCGTGGCCGAGGGCATCGAAAATGCCATGCAGGTGGTGCGCCTGCGCGAGCTCGGCATTCAGGGCGGTCAGGGATTTTTCTTCGACCAGCCCATGTCGCTCGAGGCCTTCGCGGTGTGGTTGCCGCAGGCCGAATTGCGAGCCGGCGCCCCGGCGGGCTAGGCCGGAGCACGGGGCGCGTGGCGCGCCCCGCGGCACTTCTCTATCGCCCGGATGCCTGCTGCTGCCTGCGCGTGCGCAATTCTTCGCGGGCGACGATGCCCGCGCCCACCAGCACCATCAGCGCCAGCGCGAACCAGGTGATGGCATAGCCCAGGTGGTGGTTGGCGAAGCTCAGCACCGTGAGACCGCCGACGGGCGCGGTCTCGGGATCGCGGGCGCTGCTGGCGCCGGCGTCGATGAAGTAGGGGGCGACCAGCGCCGGGTCGATGCCACGGCGCGTGGCGATCGCGGGCAGGTCGCGCGAATACCAGCGGTCGGCCTGGGCGTCGTTTTCGCGCAGGAATCCGCCGGGGCCTTCACCCATGCGCAGCAGCCCCTCGACCTTCACGGGCTCGCTCGTGCCGGCCTCGGGGGCGCGCTTGCGCCAGCCCGGCAGCACGAAGCCGCGATTCACCATGATGAGAGAGCCATCGGCCTGCTGCAGCGGCGTCATGACCCAGTAGCCGCTGCCGAGTTCGGTCGCGGCCTGCACCAGGGTCTGAAGATCGTGGCGCAGCACGCCCTGCGCCTGCACGTGGCGATACTCGGCACTGGCATTGTCCAGGCCGGCCCACTCGGCGCGCGCCGGCGCCGGCACGGCCGGCGCATGCACGCGGCTTTCGACCTGCGCGATCAGATTTTCTTTCCAGGCCAGACGCTGCACCTGCCACTTGCCCAGCGTGCACAGCACGGCGAACAGGAACGCGGCGATCAGGGCCAGGATCACGAGGGTGAGCGTGCCGCGGGGGCGGCGGGGCGGCTCGTCGGAGGCGGGGCGGGGCGGAAGGGAATCGGGTCGGGTCAAGATGTCTGCTATTGGAAATAAGGCGGGGGCCCAGCCGGGCCCCCGTGCACGACGCGTGTGCGCCAGGTCCGCTAGGGCATGTTGCGCATGTCGTGCGGGGCCATCGGCATCATGTTGCTGTTGAGGTGATACATGATCCAGATCGAACCCGACAGGGTGATCACGACCAGCACCAGCGTGAAAATCAGCGCCAGCATACTCCAACCGCTCTCCGACTTCGTGTCCATGTGCAGGAAGTACACCAGGTGCACCACGATCTGCACCGCCGCGAAGGCCAGGATGATGAGGGCCGTGGTGCGCGAACTCTCGAACACCTGATTCATCACCAGCCAGAACGGGATGGCGGTCAGGATCACCGCGAGCACGAAGCCCGTCATGTAGCTCTTGAAGCTGCCGTGGCTCGCGCCGCCGTCGTCGTCGTGGTCGGCGTGACCGTGGCCGCCGCCCTGGCCATGGCCGCTGCCGCCGTGAGGCGTCACGTGGCGCGGATCCGGGCTCGACTCCAGGTTGCCCATGTGATCGCTGCGGGTGGTGCTCATGGCAGGACTCCCATCAAATACACGAAGGTGAAGACGCCCACCCAGATCAGGTCCAGGAAGTGCCAGAACATCGACAGGCACATCAGCCGCCGGCGGTTTTCGAGGATCAGCCCGTGCCGCTGCACCTGCAGCATCAGCACGACCAGCCAGATGATGCCGAACGTCACGTGCAGACCGTGGGTGCCGACCAGCGCGAAGAACGACGACAGGAAGGCGCTGCGTTGCGGGCCCGCGCCCAGCTGGATCAGGTGGTGGAACTCGTAGATCTCGACGCACAGAAAGGCCAGACCGAAGAGCCCGGTCACGGCCAGCCAGCCCTGCGTGGCGCCGATGCGCCGGCGCCGCATCTCGAGCATGGCGAAGCCGTACGTGATCGACGAGAGCAGCAGCAGCGCGGTGTTGAGCGCCACGAGCTCCAGCTCGAACAGATCAGCGCCCGAGGGGCCGGCCGCATAGTTGCGTCCCAGCACGCCGTAGGTGGCGAACAGGCACGCAAAGATGAGGCAGTCGCTCATCAGGTAGACCCAGAAACCGAGCAGCGTGCCGTTCTTAGGGTGGTGTTCTTCGGGAATGTAGAAGAGCGGCCGGTCCGCCGGCGCGCCCGAGGGAGTGAGGTGAGCCGCGGTATCAGACATGGTTGGCCATCAGCAAGGTGCGATCGGCTTCGCAACGGGCCACTTCGTTGGCCGGCACGTAGTAATCGCGTTTGTAGTTGAAGGTGTGAACGATCGATACCAGCACCAGCGCCACGAAGGTGAGCACCACGGCCGGCCACATGTGCCAGATCAGCGTGAAGCCGAGCAGGGTGGAGAGCCCGGCCAGCACGATGCCGGCCCAGGTGTTCTTGGGCATGTGGATCGGAATGAAGCCGGATTGCGGGCGCTCGTAGCCGTATTGCTTCATCTGCCACCAGGCGTCCAGATCATGCACGCGCGGGGTGAAGGCGAAGTTGTATTGCGGCGGCGGCGACGAGGTCGACCACTCGAGCGTGCGGCCGTCCCAGGGATCGCCGGTGGTGTCGCGCAGCTGCGCGCGGCGGCGGAAGCTCACGACCAGCTGGATCAGGAAGCTGGCGATGCCCATCGCGATCAGAATGGCGCCGAAGGCCGCGATCTGAAACCAGATCTGCAGCGACATGTCTTCGAAGTGGTTGACGCGGCGCGTCACGCCCATCAGCCCGAGCACATAGAGCGGCATGAAGGCGACGTAGAAGCCCACCAGCCAGAACCAGAACGAGCACTTGCCCCAGAACGGATCGAGCCGATAGCCGAACGCCTTGGGAAACCAGTAGGTGATGCCGGCCATCAGGCCGAACAGCACGCCGCCGATGATCACGTTGTGGAAGTGGGCGATCAGGAACAGGCTGTTGTGCAGGACGAAGTCGGCCGGCGGCACCGCGAGCAGCACGCCGGTCATGCCGCCGATCACGAAGGTCACGATGAAGCCGAGCGTCCAGAGCATCGGCACTTCGAAGCGGATGCGGCCGCGGTACATCGTGAAGAGCCAGTTGAAAATCTTGGCCCCGGTCGGGATCGAGATGATCATCGTCGTGATCCCGAAGAACGAATTCACGCTCGCCCCGGATCCCATCGTGAAGAAGTGATGCAGCCAGACCAGGTACGACAGCACCGTGATCACCACCGTGGCGTACACCATCGACGCGTAGCCGAACAGGCGCTTGCGGCAGTAGGTGGAGACCACCTCGGAGAAGATGCCGAAGGCCGGCAGAATCAGGATGTAGACCTCGGGGTGGCCCCAGATCCAGATGAGGTTCACGTACATCATGGCGTTGCCGCCGAAATCCGCCGTGAAGAAGTTGGTGCCGACGTAGCGGTCCATCGTGAGCAGCGCCAGCACGGCGGTCAGCACGGGGAAGGCCGCGACGATCAGGATGTTGGTGCAGAGCGAGGTCCAGGTGAACACCGGCATGCGCATGAGCGACATGCCGGGCGCGCGCATCTTCACGATGGTCACGAGCAGGTTCACCCCCGATAACAGGGTGCCCACCCCGGCCACCTGCAGCGCCCATATGTAGTAATCCACCCCCACGTCCGGACTGTGCAGGATGCCCGACAAGGGGGGATAGGCCAGCCAGCCGGTCCGCGCGAACTCGCCCACGAAGAGCGAGGCCATCACCAGCATCGCGCCGCCGGCCGTCATCCAGAAACTGAAGTTGTTGAGAAACGGAAAGGCCACGTCGCGCGCGCCGATCTGCAGCGGCACGATGTAGTTCATCAAACCCGTGACCAGCGGCATGGCCACGAAGAAGATCATGATGACGCCGTGCGCGGTGAAGATCTGATCGTAGTGGTGCGGCGGCAGGTAGCCCATGTTGTCGCCGAACGCCACGGCCTGCTGCGCGCGCATCATCAGCGCATCGGCAAAACCGCGCAGCAGCATCACCAGGCCCAGGATCACGTACATGATCCCGATCTTCTTGTGATCGATGCTGGTGAACCACTCCCGCCACAGATAGCCCCATTTGCCGTAATAGGTGATGGCGCCGAGCAGCGCGGCGCCGCCCAGCAGCACGGCGGCGAAGGTCGCGATCAGAATGGGTTCATGGTAGGGAATCGCTTCCCAGGTGAGCCGTCCGAAGATCAGCGTGGTGATGTCTGATGATTCTGGCATCTCGATTCCCGGCTAATGAATCCGGTCGGGGAGGGCGCCGACCGGCAGTACTTGCTTGGCGCGTGTATCAAGCGCCGTGCCAAGGGCCCGGCGCCTGCGATCAGAGCGGAATGCGTGCGGACTCGTTGGCCGCCGTGCACATCGCGCCCACGTACTGACGCAGCGGCCCTTCGGTGAGACCGAGGCGTTCGCGCAGGGCGGGGTCGATGGTGGTGACGTTGAGTGCGCCCGGAATGCCCAGGCCGCCCGCGGCGTCGATCGCCATGGCGTCTTTCATGCACATGCGGTTGGGTTCGACGCAGCGGTTGACGATGGCGTCGAACAGTCCGGGCGCCACGCTGGCGTAGCGGGCGACGGGGTTGCGTTCGCTGGGCTGCTCGAGCTGCAGGAAGGTCTCGCGCGAGAGGGCGGAGCCGTCTTTCTTGGCCTGCGCGATCCATTGGTCGAAGCCGGCCTGGTCCAGGCCATGAAAGCGGAAGCGCATGCCGGAGAAGCCTTCGCCGCTGTAGTTGGCGGAGAGCCCGTCGTAGTCGCCGGGGCGGTTGATCACGGCGTGCAGCGTGGTCTGCATGCCGGGCATGGCGTAGATCATGCCGGCCAGCGCGGGCACGAAGAAGGTGTTCATCACCGTGGACGAGGTGATCTGGAATTCGATCGGCCGATCCACCGGCGCGGCCATCTCATTGACCGTGGCCACGCCCTGCTCGGGATAGAGGAAGAGCCACTTCCAGTCGAGCGCGACCACCTGCACGACGAGCGGCTTGGTGCCCGCGGGCACCTCGCGGCCCTCGGCCACGCGGGTGAGCGGACGGTAGGGATCCAGCTGGTGAGTGCTGACCCAGGTGATGGCACCCAGCGCGATGATGATGAGGAGGGGGATCGACCAGATCAGCAGCTCCAGCATGGTGGAGTGATTCCAGTCGGGATCGTAACGAGCTTCGGTATTGGTCTCGCGATAGCGCCACGCAAAGACGAACGTGAGCACGATGACCGGCACGATGACCAGCAGCATCAGACCTGTAGAGATCAGGATCAGATTGCGTTGCTGCCAGGCGATATCTCCCGACGGGGCCATCAGCACGGTGTTGCAACCGGCAAGCATGGGGATGCAGGCCAGCAGCGCTGCTCCGCGGAGTCTTTGGAATAACGGCATTGCCATACCCCGAAACGTAACCGTGGGAAGAGTCTCAACCCTACGCTGTAAGGTCGGAAAAATCCAGGGCCAAAAGAGTAAAAATGCGGTGACGGATAGCGCCGGGTGTTGCGCGCACAACGTCTTTCGGCGCTGGCCATAGCAAGTGCGATGCCTGAATCACGTGTCGTGGCGCGCGTGCCGCGCGACGCGCGCCGCCTCTTCCGGTCGGGCGCGGAACGTGCGACCATGGCCCTGCAACTGTGATGCAGGATCGTAGACCCGGGCAGACAGCGCGCCTTCGCGCCGCAGCCGGCCTCTTTCAGCGAGTGCGCATATGTCGACCACCACGCAGTACCCCGGCTCTCTCCCACCCAAGCCTGGTCAGACCGATCAGCCGGGGTCTCTCCCTCCGGGGTCGGTACCGACGCTGGGCGCCAGCCATACGCAGGTGGCGCCGAGCGAGATCGCCGTCGGCGTCGTGATCGGCCGCACCTCCGAATACTTCGATTTCTTCGTGTTCGGCATCGCATGCGTGATGGTGTTTCCACGCGTGTTCTTCCCGTTCGAAGCGCCACTCGAAGGCACGCTGTGGTCCTTTGCGGTCTTCGCGCTGGCCTTCGTGGTGCGCCCCGTGGGCACGGCGATATCGATGGCGATCCAGCGCCGATGGGGGCGCGGCATCAAGCTCACCGCGTCGCTGTTTCTGCTGGGTACCGCGACCTGCGGCATCGCGTTTCTGCCGCGCTACGATTCCATCGGCATGTACGCCATCATCCTGCTCGCCGTGTTCCGCGCGCTGCAGGGCATGGCGCTGGGCGGCTCCTGGGACGGGCTGCCGTCGCTGCTGGCGCTGAATGCGCCGGCGAAGCGGCGCGGCTGGTTCGCGATGATCGGCCAGCTGGGCGCGCCGATCGGCTTCATGATCGCGAGCGCGCTGTTCCTGTATCTGCATCTCACCCTGACCGACGAAGACTTCATCGACTGGGGCTGGCGCTATCCCTTCTTCGTGGCGTTCGCGATCAACGTGGTGGCGCTGTTCGCGCGGCTGCGGCTCGTGGTCACGCAGGAATACACCGAGCTGCTCGAAGAGGGCGAGCTCGAGCCGATCGGCACCAGCGAGATCGTGCGGGAGCAGGGCTACAACATGTTCATCGGTGCATTCGCCGCGCTGGCGAGCTATGCGCTGTTCCACCTCGTGACGGTGTTTCCGCTGTCGTGGATCGTGGTGAGCCAGACACAGCCCGTGGCGGATGTGCTGGTGGTGCAGATCGTGGGCGCGCTGGTGGGTATCGTCGGCACGATTTTCTCGGGCGTGATCGCCGACCGCATCGGCCGCCGCAACACGCTCGGCGTGCTGGCCGTGCTGATCGGTATCTTCGCGCTCTTCGCGCCCTGGCTGCTGGGCGGCGGGCCTTACGCGCAGGACGCGTTCATCCTGATCGGCTTCGCGCTGCTCGGCGTCTCGTATGGTCAGGCCGCCGGCACGGTTACGTCCAACTTCACGCGGCGCTACCGCTACACCGGGGCCGCGCTCACCACGGACATGGCGTGGCTGATCGGCGCCGCGTTCGCGCCGGTCGTCGCGCTGGGCCTGTCGGACCGATTCGGTCTGGCCGCGGTGAGTGTGTATCTGCTGTCGGGTGTGGTGTGCACGCTGTTGGCATTACGCATCAACAAACTTCTGGAGTCGAGAGATTGAAGGTGCCCCCACGCTGCGCCTTCGGGTTGCTGCCCCCTAGCTGCGCCTTCGAGGACCGGTAAAAAAAGGGCCGTCATCGGTAAGGATGACGGCCCTTGTTTTTGGCGCGGGGGCTCTTACTCGAGATTCTGCGCCTGTTCGCGCATCTGCTCGATGAGCAGCTTCAGGTCCATGGCGGCGCGCGTGACCTCCATGCTGCCTGCCTTCGAGCCCAGCGTGTTGGCTTCGCGGTTCATTTCCTGGAACAGGAAGTCGAGGCGCTTGCCGGCGCTGCCGCCCTGTTTGCCGCCGGATTTGCCCGCCTTGCCGCCGCCCTCGGTGAGCAGGTGGCGCAGCTCTTCGAGGTGCGAGCGCAGGCGCGACAGCTCTTCGGCGACGTCGATGCGCAGCGCGAAGAGGTTGGCTTCCTGAGACAGGCGTTCGGACAGCTCGGCACCCGAGATGTGCGTGAAGCCGCCCGGGAAGGCGTTTTCGATCGTCTCGCGCAGCTTGGTGGCGAGCTTGTCGCGATGGTCGGCCAGCAACTGGGGCAGGTGGGTCTCGACCTGATCGACGATGGCGGCCACGCCATCGGCACAGTCGCGCATCATGCCGGCGAGGCGTTCGCCTTCGCGCGTACGACCCTCCTGCAGCTGCGCGAGCGCCTGTTGGCCGGCCTGCACGCAGGCGGCGCCCCAGACCTGCGGGTCGAGCGCGTCGTTGGTGCGCTGGCCGGGCCAGTTGAAGAGCTCGACCAGGCGCGGCGCGGTGGTCTCCGGCAGGATCTTGCGCGCGGCCTGCAATTGGTCGGCCAGGCGGGTGAGCCATTCGGGATCGAGCTGGGTCACTTCGGTGTTGCTGGCACGCGTGAACGAGGCGCGCACTTCCACCTTGCCGCGCGCCAGGTTGGCGGTGAGCAGCTCGCGCAACGGGGTCTCGGCGTGGCGCAGTTCGTCGGGCAGCCGGAAATAGAGATCGAGGAAGCGGCTATTGACGCTGCGCAGTTCGAGCGCGAGCGTGCCTTGTTCGAGGTCGACGCGGGCATTGCCGAACGCGGTCATGCTGCGGATCATGGTGCGATATCCTGAAGAGGGCCCGGGGCCGATGGCCGCGGGCACGGGGTAAGACGAAGGTAGACAGGGTGTCGCGCGGTCTGCTTGCCGGGCGAGCCGCGCCCACGGCCGCAGGATAACCGATGCGCGCGGCCGTTGTAGCCGTCGAGCCCGTACAATTCGGCTCTTCTTACGATCAACACCTGGAGCTCTCCGTGAACGCCACCTCTACTTCCCGCCCCAGCGGACGCGCCGTCGACGAGCTGCGCCCGTTCTCGCTCACGCGCGGTTTCACCCGGTATGCGGAGGGTTCGGTGCTGGTGCGGGCCGGCGACACCCACGTGCTGTGCACGGCCAGCGTGCTCGACAAGGTGCCGCCCTTCATGAAAGGCCGCGGCGAGGGCTGGGTCACGGCCGAATACGGCATGCTGCCACGCGCCACGCACACGCGCGGCGATCGTGAGGCCGCGCGCGGCAAGCAGAGCGGCCGCACGCAGGAGATCCAGCGTCTGATCGGCCGCAGCCTGCGCGCCGTGTTCGATCTGTCGGCCTTGGGCGAACGCACGCTGCATCTCGATTGCGACGTGATCCAGGCCGACGGCGGCACCCGCTGCGCCAGCATCACGGGCGCCTGGGTCGCGGCCAGCGATGCCATCAATCTGCTGCTCGAGCGCGGCGACATCGAACGCAACCCCATCCGCGACGCGGTCGCGGCGGTGTCGGTGGGTCTGGTCGATGGCCGTCCGGTGCTCGATCTGGACTACCAGGAAGACTCGGCCTGCGATGCCGACGTGAACGTGATCATGACCGGCGCCGGTGCCTTCGTGGAAGTGCAGGGCACGGGCGAGGGCGCCACCTTCACGCGCGCCGAGCTCGACACCATGCTCGGCCTGGCCGAGACCGGCATCGCCCGGCTGGTGGCGCAGCAGCGCGCGGCGCTGGCAGGCTGAGCGCGCGCGTCGTCAGGCTCGAACCGCCCCGATTCGGGGGCATGAAAAAGGCGGGGCCGTGCGATACGGGCCCGCCTTTTTTGTCGCCGATGCAGCGGCTCAGGTGGGCAGCAGACGCCCCACGCGCGGCAGCTCGGCCAGGCGCCAGACCTGATCGATGAGCGCGCGCATCTCGGCCTCGGTGGCCGCGCCCGCGTAGGTGCCCAGTCGCATCGCCTTGTCTTCGATCTCGCCGCGCGAGAGCGTGTTGCCCGGATCGCCCTTGGGCTCGTCCACCCGCGCCGACAAGATGCGGCCGTCGGTCGTGCGCACCGACACCTTGCCGATCCAGCGCTGCGGATAGGCCTCGTCGACTTCGGCGTCGAACGACATGCGCACGCGCTCGCGCAGCCGCGCCACCTCGGCGTCGTGCAACGCCGCATCGAACTCGGCCAGGCCCGCGCGGCCCTCGCGGGCGATCAGCGCCAGCACCGTGCCCATCGAGAACTTGGATTGGTGCACGGTGGTGGGATTCACGACCGGCCCGAGCACGTCGATCGCGCCCTGGTGCACCTGGGCGTCGACCTCCGCGAGGTCGTCGGCCTTCAGGCCATGGTCGCGCATCAGCGCGAGCAGCGCGTCGGCCGCCGGATGGGTGTGACGGCACGACGCGTGAAACTTGAACGAGGTCTCGGCCAGGGCCCAGCGCTCGCCGAGGCGGTCGGTCAGACGCGAGGGATCGGCGTCGGTCGACATGCCGGCCGCCATGCCCTGCTTGCCCTCCAGAATGCGCTGCGCGCCGGTGAAGCCATCCTGCGCGAGATAGGCGGCGGTGAGGCCGTCGGCCGCCGCCTTGGCCGTGTGCAGCTGCTTGGAGTCGGCGGCATCGCGCAGAAATTCCCATAGGCCCGCGGCCTGGGTGCCGGCCGAGCCGAGCGCGTGCAGCATGCGGGCGGGATCGAGCCCGAGCAGCCGGCCCACCGTGACGGCGGCGGCCAGCGTGCCCACCGTGCCCGTCGTGTGGAAGATCTTGTAGTGCGAGCGGCCGAGGTATTCGCCGGCGCGGATGCCGACCTCATAGCCCGCGACCGACGCGGTCAGCAGGTCGCGGCCGCTCGCGCCCAGGGCCTGCGCCACGGCGAGCGCCGGCGGAAACACGACCGCCGCGGGATGGAATACCGAACCATTGTGGACGTCGTCCTGTTCCACCACATGGGCGGCCGCGGCATTGACCATGGCCGCGAAGAGCGGGGTGGTGCCGCGCCGGTCGATCAGCACTTCGGCGGGGCCCTGCGCCGGTCCCATGGTGCTGGCGTAGCGGCCGATGGTCTGGACGGCACGCGAGCCGGCGCCGGCGAGGATGGAGCCGAGCGTGTCGAGCAGCAGGTCTTCGGCGCGCCGCACGACGGCGGCGGGGATGTCGTCGAACTGCAGCGTGCTGGCAAACTCGGCGAGCGTGGCCGAGGGGTGGGCGTCGGGCAGGGAGCGAGGCAGGGCAGACATGGCGGTCCCGGGAAAAATGGGCTCAGAAGGAGCGGGGCAGGCCCAGCACATGCTCGGCCACGTAAGACAGGATGAGGTTGGTGGAGATCGGCGCCACCTGGTAGAGGCGCGTCTCGCGGAACTTGCGTTCGACGTCGTACTCGTTGGCGAAGCCGAAGCCGCCATGGAACTGCAGGCAGGCGTTGGCGGCTTCCCAGGAGGCGTCGGCCGCCAGCAGCTTGGCCATGTTGGCCTGCGCGCCGCAGGGCTGGTGCGCGTCGAACCGGCGCGCGGCCTCATAGCGCATCAGGCTGGCCGCTTCGACGTTGATGTGCGCGCGCGCGATCGGAAACTGCACGCCCTGGTTCTGGCCGATCGGCCGGCCGAACACCACGCGCTCCTTGGCATAGGCGGTGACCTTGTCGATGAACCAGTAGCCATCGCCGATGCACTCGGCCGCGATCAGCGTGCGCTCGGCGTTCAGGCCATCGAGGATGTACTTGAATCCCTTGCCTTCTTCGCCGATCAGGTTTTCGGCGGGAATCTCGAGGTTGTCGAAGAACAGCTCGTTGGTTTCGTGGTTGACCATATTCGGGATCGGCCGCACCTCCATGCCGTGGCCGATGGCGTGGTGCAGGTCGACCAGAAAGATCGACATGCCCTCGGACTTGCGCGTGACCGCTTCGAGCGGCGTGGTGCGCGCGAGCAGAATCATCAGGTCGGAATGCTGCACGCGCGAGATCCACACCTTCTGGCCATTGATCACGTAGCGGTCGCCCTTGCGCACGGCCGTGGTCTTGATGCGGGTGGTGTCGGTGCCGGTGGTGGGTTCGGTCACGCCCATCGATTGCAGACGCAGCTCGCCACTGGCGATGCGCGGCAGATAGGTGCGCTTCTGCTCGTCGCTGCCATGGCGCAGCAGCGTGCCCATGTTGTACATCTGGCCGTGGCAGGCCCCGGAGTTGCCGCCGGACCGGTTGATTTCTTCCATGATGACGGACGCTTCGGTCAGGCCCAGGCCCGAGCCGCCGTATTCCTGCGGGATCAGCGCGGCGAGCCAGCCGGCCTCGGTGAGCGCGCGCACGAAGGCGTCGGGATAGCCGCGCTCTTCGTCGACCTTGCGGAAGTATTCGGCGGAAAACTGCGCGCACAGGTCGCGCACGGCTTCGCGGATGTCTTGGAAATCGGTTTGGGTATCAACCATGGGGTGCGTCGTCTCGAACTCTCGGGTTGCAGGTCGGGCAGGGTCAGCCCGCACTTTGCCGGATGCGGTCCAAGCTGCCAATTTATGATTGCTTAATACGGGGTTTTCCAATCCCGAAGGTATAGGGGGACGAATGGCTACACACTTTGACCTGACCGATCTGCAACTCATGGTGCACATCGGCGACTGGCACAGCCTGACGCGCGGCGCGGAAAAGTCGCATCTGTCGCTGCCCGCGGCGAGTACCCGGGTCAAGAACCTCGAAGAGCACTTCGGCACCCAGCTGCTCTATCGCACCAGCCAGGGCGTCACCATGACGCCATCGGGCGAGGCGCTGACCCGCCATGCCCGCACCGTGATGCAGCAGATCGAGCAATTGCGCGGAGACATGCAGGAGTTCGCGCGCGGCGTGAAAGGCCATGTGCGCGTGCTGGCCAACACCACCGCCATCACCGAATTCATGCCCGGCGTGCTCGCGCGCTATCTGGCCGGCCACCCCGACGTGAACGTCGAGCTGCGCGAGCGTCTGAGTTATCTGATCGTGCGCGCCGTGGCCGATGGCTCGGCGGATCTGGGCATCGTGGCCGGCTGCGGTCCGGATCCCAAGCTCCAGTTCATTCCGTACCGCAGCGACCGGCTGGTGCTGGTCACCGCGGCCCGCCATCCGCTCGCCACCGAAGGCGCCGTGCCTTTCGCCGATTCGCTGGCGTACGACTACGTGGGTCTGTCGGAGTGGAGCGCGATTCATCCCTTCCTGGTGCAGGCGGCCGCGGCGCTGGGCCGAACCTTCCGCTTTCGTGTCGAGGTGGGCAACTTCGAGGCCGCGTGCCGGATGATCGAGAGCGGCGTGGGGATCGGCGTGATCCCCGAATCGGTGGCGCTGCGTTATGCCCGCGTGCTGGATATCGCGCTGGTGCCGCTCACCGACGAGTGGAGCCTGCGCAAGCTGCACATCGTGGTGCGCGACCTCGACGCGCTGCCGACGTTTGCGCGCGAGCTGGTGCAGACGCTCATCGACGACATTCCGGCCGACGAGCGTCAGCCGGGCATATAGGGCGCGGGCGTCAATTTGGCCGTCAATTCGGTTTATTGCGATTCTTGACGTCGTGATAGCGCTGTAAAGAAACTGCCAAGTCCGGCGCACATAATTCGTTACCGATTATGGCGGCACATTTCTGTGCCGCCGTCTGCCCGTGCATCGGCCGGGCGAGCTCGTAACGGATCATTCATGCGCAAAAATCTACGCGTCGCAACCGCCCTGTCGGCGACCTTGCTTCTTTTCGTTCTGATCTTCGCGCTGGCCGCCGCCGGTGCGATCGCCGTGCTGCAGGAAAGCCGTGGACATGTCGAGGCGCTGGGGCGGGGCAGCATCGAGCGCGCCGGCGATCTGAACGACACCAGCAGCTGGCTGTTCCGCGCCCGTGCGCTGCTGACCGACGCCAAGACGGCGATGGAAGGCGGCATGGAGGAGCAGCGCGACGAGTTCCTGGGCCGGGTCGACAAGCTGCTCGGCAGCGCGGCCGAGAGCCAGAAGCGCCTCGCCGCCAATCCCGAGACCGGTGCCGAGGGCGCGCCCCTGTTCGACGCGATGCTCATGGCCTACACCGGGCTGGCCGACCAGGCCCTCGTGCCGATGCGCGACGCGATCTCGAAATGGAACGGCATCGAGGCCAATCGCATCAACGACAAGGTCCTGCCGCAGGCGGTGCAGGGCTACGTGCAGGCGGTGGACGCGTTTCAGGCGCATGCCCGTGCGCAGGGCCGCGCGGCGGTCGCCGATGCCGGGACGCGCCTGAACCATGCCATCGCCGCCGCGCTCGCGCTGGTGGTGTTCGTGGCCCTGGCCGCGCTGGTGATTCGTCTGGCCTTCCGCCGTGCCGTGCTGCGGCCCCTGAGCGAGGCGGGCCGGCACTTCGACCACATTGCCGACGGCGATCTCACCGGCACCATCCAGCGCCGTGGCGAGAACGAGATCGGCGTGTTGTTCCTGGCCATGCGCCGCATGCAGGACGGGCTGTCCAAGGCCGTGCACGCGGTGCGGCACGGCGTGGAAGAAATCCACGGCGGCGCCGGCGAGATCGCGGCCGGCGGCTCGGAGATGGCGATGCGCACCTCGCGTCAGGCCGCCTCGCTGCAGGAAGCCGCCGCCAGCATGACGCAGCTCGCGCAGAACGTGCACGCCACGGCGAGCAACGCCGAGCAGGCCCGCGAGCAGGCGCGCGATGCGACCGAGCTGGCGCGCACCGGCGGCCGCTCGGTGCACGAAGCGGTCGACACGATGGGCGGCATCGCCGCCTCGGCGCGTCGCATCGGCGAGATCGTGGGCGTGGTCGACAGCATCGCGTTCCAGACCAATATTCTGGCGCTCAACGCGGCCGTGGAAGCGGCGCGCGCGGGCGAGGAGGGCAAGGGCTTCGCGGTGGTCGCGGCCGAAGTGCGCTCGCTGGCGCAACGCAGCGCGCAGGCCGCGCGCGAGATCAAGGTGTTGATCGACGAATCGGGCGCGCGCGTCGAGGCGGGCGTGCGCCAGGTCGGCCAGGCGGGCCAGACCATCGACGACGTGGTGCAGGCCGTGGAGCGGGTCACCGTGATCGTGGAAGAGATCTCGCATGCGGCGGGCGAGCAGGCGGGCGGCATCGCGGCCATCAATAACGCGGTGTCCGACGTGGATCGCGCCACGCAGGAAAACGCCGCCATGGCCGAGGAAACCGCGGCCGCGGCCGCCGCGCTGGAGGGTCAGGCGCAGGCGCTGCGCCAGGCCGTCGCCGTGTTCCGCCTGATGTCGGAGGCGGGCGAGGCCGATCCCACCGCCGAGGTGATCGAGATGCGCCCGGCATTGCGCGCGGTGCGCGACGAATCCGCCGCCCAGCCCGCGATGACGATGCTGGACTTCGCGCCGCCGGCACGGCGGGCGGCCTGAGCCTGTTTTACTTGCCGCGCACCAGATCGATCTGGCGGCGGTCGCGCTTGGTCGGACGGCCCGCGGCGATGCCGAGCGCGGGCTCGGGGGCGAGGCGGCGCATTTCGGCGGCGCGTTCGCGCGCCGTGCGGCTCGCCTCGGTCTCTTCGTAGAGCAGGCGCGCCGCCGGGGCGGGACCACGCACGGCGCTCAGCGCCACCACGCGCACTTCGATGGCGGGATCGTCCTTGCGGATCGTGATCAGGTCATCGGGCGCCACTTCGCGGGCGGGCTTGGCCGGCTGGCCGTTGACCTGCACGCGGCCTTTGCCGATTTCGGTGCTCGCGAGGCTGCGCGTCTTGTAAAAGCGCGCGGCCCAGAGCCATTTGTCGAGTCGAATCTTGTCCATGAGTGCACAGGCGGGCGCGTGGAGTACGCGCGACCTCCCTATGATAGCCCGTGGGATACCCGCGCCACGCCGTGCGGGCCGCGTGTCACGCGCTCGTGGCAATATGACGCAGTCAGGAACGGACGCGAGGCGTCGGGAGGCCATATGGAATTGCTGGAAAGGTTCACCGCGATCGCGCGGGACGCGGGCTTCGATCTGCCGGCGCCGCTCGCGCAGTGGTATCGCACGGATAGCGCCGGCAACCACACGGGCAAGGCCATGGACGGCGTCTATGACTTCGAATGGCTCACGCCCGACGCCAGCGAGCGCGAGATCGAAGAATGGCTCAATCCGGATGCGCAGCAAGGCATCCGGTTCTTCCCGTTCGCGCAGTCGGGCGGGGGCGATTTTTACGCGCTGGTGCGCCTGGCCGACGGCCGCGAGGGCGTGGCCTGCATCTGGCACGACGACGAAAACAGCCAGATCGATTACGCGAATTTCGCGGACTTCGTCGCGGCCTCGTATCTCCAGTCGTACGCCGATCTCTCGCATCTGGGTGACGACGAAAGCGCGATCGCCGACACGATACGCGCCGGCCTGGCGTGCAGCACGCCGGCGCTTCCACCCGCGCATGCCGAGGCGCTGCTGGTGCCGGCGCAGAATGCGGTCGTGGCGCGCGCCTACCAATCGGGTCCGCGCGCGCGGCCGATCCAGGTGCCGGCCCTGCTGGCCCAGGAAGACGCCGAGGCGCGCGCCGCGTCCTTCACGCTGAAAGAACCGCTGGTGTTCGCGGTGGTGCCGTCCTGGGAAGTCGACGACTGAAGGGTGGGCGCGGGCGGCCCGGCGCCGGGCCGCAGCCGCGCCGGGCCGTACTCGCGCCTGAGCCGGCGCCGGCGCCGTTGCCGTTGCCCACGCCGGTCGCCCTCGCCGGTCGCCCTGGCCGGTTGCATGAGGCGGGCACTCAGACAATCGGGCGCTCAGGCACCCAGTTGCTCGGGCACTCAGTCACTGAGTCGCTCAGTCACTCAGTCACTCAGTCACTCAGTCACTCAGTCACTCGGGCATTCAGACACTCAGGCGCGCTCCGTTGCCCAGCTCTGGCGCAGATAGTTTTCCACCACCAGCGAGTGGTCGCCGTGCTTGACCTTGTGCTTGACCTGCGCGGCGGCCGACGCGATGTCTTCGGGCCGCACGCGCACGCCGCTGGCGGCGATCTGCGGCGGGTTCACGATCAGCGCGCCGATGCCCAGCGTCACGAACGGAAAAAAGCGCAGCACGCCGTAGCGGTCTTCGGCATGAATGCCGCCCTCGCTGCGCCCCTGTTCGTCGTAGAGATCCAGGGCCAGCAGATTGAACTGCGCGATCACGGCCTCGGTGCGGCTGCGCCAGTCTTCGCTGCGCATGGCAAACACGAAGTCGTCGCCGCCCACATGGCCGACGAAGTCGCGCTGCGCGTCGCAATGGCGCTTGATGGCCTCGGCGCACAGCAGAATCATGTCGTCGCCGCGCCAGTATCCATACACGTCGTTGAACGGCTTGAAGTTGTTCAGGTCGGCATAGCAGATCACGAACTCGCCCGGCTCTTCCAGCAGATGCGCGATGTGCTGGCTGATGGGAATGTTGCCGGGCAGGGACGTGAGCGGGTTGGCGTAGCGCGCGGCCTCGAGCCGGATTTCGGTCACCGAGCGCACCAGGGCTTCGCCGGTGCCGAGCCCGTCATAGCGGCCGTCGCTGGTGACGATGAAGCCGTCCGCCAGGTAGCGCTGGTCGTCCGAGGTCAGCACGTGGCTGAGCTGGTCGATCGAGGTGGCCACGTCGATCAGCACGGGGTCCGGGTTCATGAACGTGCTGCACGAATTGCGGCCGAACAGGTCGCGCGTGTAGCGCTGCGAGTAGTGTTCGAGAAAATCGCGGCGGTTGATGATGCCCACCGGCCGGCTGTCGCCATCGAGCACGGCCACCGCGTGCAGGCCGCGCTGTTCCTGAAACAGCCGGTGCACGTCGTCGTTGCTGTGCTTGCTCAGCAGCACCGGGCGCGCCTGCACGCGCAGCGCCGACGCGGTGCGGCCCGATCCCAGCGTCGAGGCACGCGGCCGACCGGCCGCGCGCGGCAGGCTCGACATGGCGTGCTCCAGTGCGTCGGGCAGGCGGGGCAGGGGCTGCGCCTCGGGGCGGCCCAGGTGCCAGCCCTGCGCGTAACGGATGCCGAGTTCGCTGATCGCGGCCAGGTCTTCGTGGCATTCGACGCCCTCGGCCACGACCGCCGTGTTCATGTGCTGGGCCACGGCCAGCATGGCGCGCACCAGCTGCATGCGGCGCTCGTCGCGGGCGATGTCCTTGAAGAAATAGCGGTCGATTTTGACGAGATCGGGCCGGATCTCGGCCCAGAGCTGCAGCGTGGCATGGCCGACGCCGTAGTCGTCCAGCGCCAGCCGCATGCCATGTCCGCGCAGGGTGTCGAGCGCCTGCGTGAGCACCTGCAGGTCGCCCTTCGCGGGATCGTGCTCGGTCAGTTCGATCACGATCTTGGTCGGGTCGATCCGGCAGCCTTGCAACAGTTGCTCGGGCAGGGCCTCGCGCCATTGCGTCCAGTAGTGGCAGAGCGCCGAGCCCGACAGGTTCAGGAAGATCTTGCCGTGCGCGGCGGTGTCGGCGAACTGGGTCAGGCCGGTGCGAAAGGCCTGCCACTCGAGCTGCGTCTGCAGCTGCTGGCGATGCGCGGCGGCGAACAGCGCGTCCGGCATGTGCAGCGGACAATCGTGCGGGCCGCGGATCAGGCTCTCGTGGCCGTAGATGCGGCCGCTGGCCAGGTCGACCACCGGCTGAAAGCGCGGGGCCAGCAATTCCTGCTGGAGGATGGATTCAAGCGAAAGGTCCGCGGCCCTGATGGCCCGGGCTTGGAGGGAATTCATCTGAGGTCTGAGGGCTGCGCCACGTCGGAGTGGCCGAGGTCCTCACTATGCCGCGCGTTTATGTCCCGAATGTTGCAAATTGTCATGTTTGCGGAATGACGACATTCCGGATCCGCATGACTCGGGCGCTCGCGGCGGCACACGGTACAATCGGTGCAGACGTCTAGGCCCGACCCTGCCGCCGTCAGGGTGGCCGGCCGGGCAGGGCGGGGCGCGCTCTTTATAATGGCGGGATGTCTACCGATACCTCATCCGGCGCCCCGCGCCGCGTCGTGCTCGCCTCGAACAACGCCGGCAAGCTGCGTGAATTTTCCGCTTTGTTCGCACCGCTGGGCATCGAGCTGATTCCCCAGGCCCAGCTCGGCGTGTCCGAGGCCGAAGAGCCGCACGTGACCTTTGTCGAAAACGCGCTGGCCAAGGCCCGCCACGCCAGCGCCGCCACCGGTCTGCCGGCGCTGGCCGACGACTCCGGCCTGTGCGTGGCCGCGCTCGGCGGCGCGCCCGGCGTGTATTCGGCCCGCTATGCCCAGCTGCAGGGCGGCCCGCGCGAAGACGGCGCCAACAACGCGCTGCTGGTGCGCAATCTGGCCGGTCAGGCCGATCGGCATGCCTGGTACGTGGCCGTGCTGGTCATGGTGCAAAGCGCCGACGATCCCTGTCCGCTCATCGGCGAAGGGCACTGGCACGGTGAGATCGCGGCCGAGCCGCGCGGCGAGCATGGGTTCGGCTACGACCCGCACTTTTTCCTGCCCAGCCTGGGCAAGACGGCGGCCGAGCTCGATCCGGCCGAAAAAAATCGGGTCAGCCATCGCGCGATGGCCCTGGCTCAATTGCTGGAGAAGCTGCGCGCCCGCTGAGGCGGCGCGCTGCCCGTCATCGCATGGCCATCACCATTCCCATTCTGTCCGCCGGCGCGGCCCCGGCGCGCGCGCCGGTCGTGCTGCCGGCCGGCGCCACGCTCACCAGCCTGCCGCCCCTGTCGGTCTATGTGCACGTGCCCTGGTGCGTACGCAAGTGTCCTTACTGTGACTTCAATTCCCATGCCACCGCCGGCGGAGAAGAGATTCCGGAACGCGCCTATCTCGACGCGCTGCGCGCCGACCTGGAGCAGGCGATCCCTTCGATCTGGGGGCGCCAGGTCGTGTCGGTGTTCATCGGCGGCGGCACGCCCAGCCTGTTGTCGCCCGAGGGCCTGGACGAACTGCTCGCCATGTTGCGCGCCTGTCTCAATGTGCTGCCCGACGCCGAGATCACGATGGAGGCCAATCCGGGCACGGCCGAAGCCGGACGCTTCAAGGCCTACGCAGCGAGCGGCGTGAGCCGGGTGTCGCTGGGCATCCAGAGTTTCGACGACGCGCAGCTCAAGAAGCTGGGCCGGATCCACGACGCGGCGCAGGCGCGCGCGGCCATCGAGATGGCCCAGGCGGCATTCGGCCGGGTCAATCTGGACATGATGTTCGCCTTGCCGGGCCAGGATCTGGCGGCCTGCGAGGCCGATCTGCGCCAGGCGCTGTCGTTCGGGACGGAGCACCTGTCGCTCTATCACCTGACGCTCGAACCCAATACGGTATTCGCCAAGTACCCGCCCGAGGTGCCGGACGACGACACCAGCGCCGCCATGCAGGATCTGGTCGAGGACACCCTGGCCCAGGCCGGGCTGGCGCGCTACGAGGTGTCGGCCTACGCCCGGCCGGGGGCGCGCTGCCGCCACAACGTCAATTACTGGGAGTTCGGCGACTACCTCGGCCTGGGCCCCGGCGCGCACGGCAAACTGTCATTTCACGACCGTATCGTCCGCGAGGCACGGATGAAGAACCCGGAATCGTGGATGGAACGGGTGGCCCGGCGCGACGGCAGCCATATCGCCGAAACCCGGCTCGTGGGACCCGACGCGCTGCCGTTCGAGTACATGCTCAACGTGCTGCGCCTGAAAGAGGGCGTGGCGGCCTCGGCCTTCGAGGAGCGCACCGGAATGTCGCTCGCCACCATTGCGCACCAATTGGAGGCGGCCACCCGACGCGATCTCCTCGACGCGGATCCCACCCGGCTCAAGGCCAGCGCACTGGGATGGCGCTTTCTCAACGATCTCCAGGAAATCTTCCTGTAATTGATCGGCACCAAACTGGGGCAATCGTGCCCCACGTTTTGCACCATTACGGTGCTACCATTTTCCAGAACCGTGCATGACCCCCGGGGATTCCCCCGGGGAAAACCTGGCACGCATATTGCTTCCTTGTTTTATGCCGGTCGGGCGACATAGCCCTCGACGCTTTTTCTAATGGAGATGACATGGCAAGCCCCAAAGACGTTCTCAAGCAGATCGCCGATAACGAAGTCAAGTTTGTAGATTTCCGCTTCACCGACACGCAAGGCCGTGAGCACCACGTCTCCGTGCCGACTTCGGCGGTCGATGAGGACAAGCTGGAAAGCGGTCAAGCTTTCGACGGCTCCTCGATCCCGGGCTGGAAGGGCATCGAAGCTTCCGACATGCTGCTCATCCCCGACCTGACCACCGCCAACCTGGATCCGTTCCGCGAAGAGCCGACGCTGATCCTGTCGTGCGACGTGGTCGAACCGTCGGACCTGAAGGGCTATGACCGCGACCCGCGTTCGCTGGCCAAGCGCGCCGAAGCCTACCTCAAGTCCTCCGGCCTGGGCGACACCGCCTACTTCGGTCCGGAACCCGAATTCTTCGTGTTCGACGGCGTGACCTGGAACACCGACATGTCGGGCACCTTCGTCAAGATCAAGTCCGAAGAAGCCCCGTGGTCGACCGGTCTGGAATTCGAAGGCGGCAACATGGGCCACCGTCCGGGCGTGAAGGGCGGCTACTTCCCCGTGCCCCCGGTCGATTCGTTCCAGGACATGCGTTCGGAAATGTGCCTGCTGCTCGAGCAGATGGGCGTGCCGGTCGAAGTGCACCACCACGAAGTGGCCGCACCGGGCCAGCTCGAAATCGGTACCAAGTTCAGCACGCTGGTTCAGCGCGCCGACTGGAACCAGATCATGAAGTACGTGATCCACAACGTCGCGCACGCCTACGGCAAGACCGCCACGTTCATGCCGAAGCCCGTCGTGGGTGACAACGGCTCGGGCATGCACGTGCACCAGTCGATCTGGAAGGACGGCCAGAACCTGTTCGCGGGCAACGGCTACGCCGGCCTGTCGGAATTCGCGCTGTACTACATCGGCGGCATCATCAAGCACGCTCGCGCGCTGAACGCCATCACCAACCCGGGTACCAACTCGTACAAGCGTCTGGTTCCGCACTTCGAAGCTCCGGTCAAGCTGGCCTACTCGGCTCGCAACCGTTCGGCCTCGATCCGTATTCCGTACGTGGGCAACCCCAAGGCGCGCCGTATCGAAACGCGCTTCCCGGATCCCCTGGCCAACCCGTACCTGGCCTTCTCGGCCCTGATGATGGCCGGTCTGGACGGCGTGCAGAACAAGATCCACCCGGGCGATCCGGCCGACAAGAACCTGTACGACCTGCCGCCGGAAGAGGATGCAAAGATCCCGACCGTCTGCGCGTCGCTGGAAGAAGCGCTGGCCGCGCTCGACAAGGACCGCGAGTTCCTGACCCGCGGTGGCGTGTTCAGCAACGAAATGCTGGACGCCTACATCGAGCTCAAGATGCTCGAAGTGACGCGTCTGCGCATGACCACGCACCCGGTCGAGTTCGACATGTACTACAGCCTGTGATCTTCCGCGGCTTGATGGGGGCCTAGGCCCCTTCCAGGGGCGGGCCAAGCGGTAGCTGGCCCGCCGACTGACCCGCCCCGGAGCCCCGAATGATGAACGTAGATGCTTTTGATTTTCTCGCCACGTCCGTTTTTCTGCTGAACGAGCGCGGCCACATCGAATACGCCAATGCGGCTTCCGAAGACCTCTTCGGCCGCTCCCGCAAGCAGTTGCGCGGCGCTTCGGCCGCCACGCTGTTCGACCATCCCGAAGATCTGCAGACGTCCATCGATGGCGCGGTGGCCGGCAAGTTTGCCGACGTGCGCCAGTTGTCGTCTTTCCGCCGCGGCTCCGAGTCCGCGGAAGTCACGGTCACCACCGTGGCGCTGACCGGCCAGACCTGGCCCGTCCTGATTGAAACCCGCGAGATCGAGCAGCGTGTGCTGGCCGACCGCAATCATCGCCTGGTCGACGAAATCGAGTCGCACCGCGAGCTGCTGCGCAATCTGGCGCACGAGGTCAAGAATCCCCTGGGTGGGCTGCGTGGCGCCGCGCAATTGCTCGAAGCCGAGCTGCCGAGCGCCGAGCTGGCCGAATACACGCAGGTCATCATTTCCGAAGCCGACCGCCTGCAGGCGCTGGTGGACCGCCTGAGCGGCCCGCAACGTGTGCCGCTCAATACGCGGCCGGTCAATATCCACGAGATCTGCGAGCGCGTCTGCGCGCTGATCCAGGCCGAGTTCCGCGACAGCGTGACGCTCGTGCGCGACTACGACGCGTCGGTCCCGGACATCCCGGGCGATGCCGCGCGCCTGATGCAGGCCGTGCTCAACGTGGCGCGCAATGCCGCGCAGGAACTCAATCTGCAAAAGGGCAGCGACGTGCCGCCCGGACAGATCGTGCTGCGCACCCGCGTGGCGCGGCAGGTGATGCTGGCGCATCGCCACCACCGCCTCGCCCTCGTGCTGTCCATCATCGACAACGGTCCCGGTGTGCCCGAGCACATCCGCGACCGCATCTTTCATCCCCTGGTGACCGCCCGTGCCGGCGGCACCGGCCTGGGTCTGAGCCTGTCCCAGGATTTCGTGCAACAGCACGGAGGCATCATCGAATTCGAATCCCGTCCCCGGCATACCGAGTTCCGTCTGGTCCTTCCGATGGAGTCTTCATTGTGACGAAACCCGTTTGGATCGTCGACGACGATCAGGCCATCCGTTGGGTGCTCGAGAAAGCACTGGCCCGCGCCGGCATCGCCACCCGCAGCTTCCACCAGGCGCCCGATGTGCTGGATGCGCTCGCGCATGACATGCCCTCGGTGCTGGTGTCCGATATCCGCATGCCGGGCGGCAACGGCCTCGAGCTGCTGCGCCAGATCAAGGAGCGCCACGCCGGCCTGCCGGTGATCGTGATGACGGCGTTCGCCGATCTCGACAGCACCGTGTCGGCCTTTCAGGGCGGCGCGTTCGATTACCTGGCCAAGCCGTTCGACGTGAACGAAGCCGTGGCGCTGATCCAGCGCGCCATGCAGGAGTCCGAGCCGGCCTCCACGCAAAGCGAGAACAGCGAGGCCGCACAGAACAACGAGCGCTGGATGATGACGCAGTCGGCGTCCACCGCCATGCAGGAAGTGTTCCGCGCGATCGGCCGACTGGCGCAGTCCAAGGTCACCGTGCTGATCACCGGCGAGTCCGGCACCGGCAAGGAGCTGGTGGCGCGCGCGCTGCACGGCCACGGCGCCCGCGCGTCGGGTCCGTTCGTGGCGCTCAATGCCGCGGCCATCCCGCGCGACCTGCTCGAGGCGGAGCTGTTCGGTCACGAGCGCGGCGCCTTCACCGGCGCCAACACGCTGCGCCGCGGCCGCTTCGAAGAGGCCCATGGCGGCACGCTGTTCCTCGACGAAATCGGCGACATGCCGATCGAGCTCCAGACCCGCCTGCTGCGCGTGCTGGCCGAAGGCAGCTTTTATCGTGTTGGCGGCGCCCAGCCGGTGCGCGTGGACGTGCGCATCGTCGCGGCCACCCACCAGCCGCTCGAGCAGCGCGTGGAGCAGGGGCTGTTCCGCGAAGACTTGTTCCATCGCCTGAACGTGATCCGCCTGCGTCTGCCGCCGTTGCGCGAGCGCATCGAAGACATCCCGGCGCTGGCCAATCACTTCCTGGCCGCGAGCGCGCGCTCGCTCGGCGTGCCGGTCAAGCGCCTCACGCCCGAGGCGGTGTCGGTGCTCACCAAGTTCGATTTCCCGGGCAACGTGCGCCAGCTCGAGAACTTCTGCCACTGGCTGACCGTGATGGCGCCGGGCCAGACCATCGATCGCAATGACCTGCCGCCCGAGATCCGCGCGGTGGAGCATCAGTCGCACGTCATCAACGCCAATCCGGCGCGGCCGCTGGCCTCGTCCGAGGCCGGCACTGGCGCCGCCGCGCCTGCGCCGGCCGCCGGCGGCTATGGCGGCGCAGCGGCGAGCGCCTATGCCGCCGTCGACGAGGTGCCCCGCAACTGGCAGGACGCCCTGTTGCGCGACGCGCAGTACCGTCTCGAACGCGGCGAGCCCGCCGTGATGGCGACGCTCACGCGTCAGTTCGAGAAAATCCTGCTGCAAAGCGCGCTGGACGCCAGCCGCGGCCGCCGGGTCGAGGCCGCATCGCGGCTCGGCATCGGCCGCAACACGATCACGCGCAAGCTGCGTGAATTGGGAATTGCCGACGAATAGATCAAGGCAGCCAACCCAAGGGGAAAGGGGAGAGCGCAAAGCGCCGCCCGGAACGATCCCCCCAGCGCCGGGCGTTGGGGGGATTTTTCTTGGACGCGCACCCGATCCAGCCGCTCACACGCCGTTTCAAACTGACAACGATGCGCGTGCGTCGCGGTTTACGCTCTGGCCCCGAGCCGGCGCGATGCCGGCGCCAGTCTGGAGATCCACGCGCATGGCCAAGGCGAAGAAGAAACTGCTGCCCAAGAATTTCGACGAACTGCTCGAGGCGGGTGACCACGAGGCGCTCAAAGCGGTATTCGAGACCTGCGCGCTCGATGCGCGCGGTGGCTACAGCAAGCAGACGGCGCTGGCGTTCAACGACTTTCCGGATGCGCTGGTGCGCTGGCTGGTGGAGCAGGGCGCCGACATCGGCGCGGTCGACAGTTACGGCGAGACGCCGCTGCATGCGCGGGCCGGCCATTGGCAGGGCAGGATCGAGGTGCTGCTGGATCTGGGCGCGGACGTGAATGCGGGCGAGGGGGCGCGCGGCACGCCGCTCCAGGAGGCCGCGGGCGTGGGTAACGCGGCCAATGCCCGGCTGCTGCTGGCGCGGGGCGCCAGGGTCGACGCGCTGAATGCGCAACGGCTTACGCCGCTCGAGTATGCGCTGCAGCGTTGCAGCAATACGCAGTTGTGCGGCATGGCCGAGGTGGCCTGCGTGCTGCTCGACGCCGGCGCCGCCCGCACGCCGCGCATGACGGATTTCGTGACCCGGCTCGGCGAAAACTTCGAGTTTCATCGCGCCAATTTCGATCCCGATTCGGTGGCGGAAACCAGCGCGGCGCTGGATCGGCTCTACGCGCTGTTCGACGTGCCGCCGGTGCCGCGCCGCGTGTTGCACGACGGCAAGACGCCGATCGTCGCGCGCGCGGGCACGTGGGAAGACCAGCATCAGGAACTGTGGGAGTTGCTGGTGCCGTCGAGCGGTGCCGCGGCCACGGTGCAGGGCGAGGTGATCCGCGTCACGGGCAAGATCCATCGCGAGCTTTACGGCAACGGCGGGGTGAACTGGGGCGCGGATTTCCGCGCCATGGCGGATGCGCTGCTCGTGCATCTGGGCTCGGGCGCGGCGCTGCCGGCGGCGCAGCGCGACGAGGCGGCCACCCTCGTTGCCGAGGTCAAGCGCAAGGACGGCGATACGTTCCGGCTCTGCGAACTGGCGGTGGCCTGGGTGGCGCTGAATCCGAAGCCCGTGGCGTTGCCGGCGCCGGCCTACAAGCGCTAGGCGGGGCGGCAGGGCGTGTCTGGCAAGCCCGGCCGCGCGCGATGCGCGGTGCGTCATCCGCGATGCGCGATGCGCGATGCGCGATCCGCGATGCGCGGTGCGCGATCCGTGATGCGCGATCCGTGATGCGCGGTGCGGGACCCGCGAGCCGCGCTACGCCAGCCTGACGTAATCCGGATAGCGCTGACAGATCTCTTCGACCTGGCTCAGCGTGCCCGACAGATGCTCGCGCAGCGCCTGCTGCGCGCCCGTGGCATCGTGCGCCGCGATGCGGTCCAGGATGCGCTGATGGTCGTCGAGGATGCGCTCGGCCTTGCCCGTTTCGGGCAGGTGCAGGCGGCGCAGGCGGTCGACATGGCCGCTGTAGCGCTGTTCCAGGTCCCAGAGGCCGGCCACGCCGGCGGCCTCGTGCATGTCGCGGTGAAACGCCTGATCGGCGGCGATGAAACGCGGGTAGTCGTCGGCGCGGCGCGCGGCCTGCTGCGCGTCGATGTGCAGTTGCAGGCGGGCGATCAGCGCCGGGTCGTCGCGCTGGGCCAGCAGGTTGACGATTTCGAGCTCGAGCGAACGGCGCAGAAAATGCGCCTCGCGGGCGGCAGCCACATCGATGCGGCTGACCACGGTGGTGTGCTGCGGAAAGATGTCGACCAGGCCGGCCTCGGACAGCCGCATGAGGGCGTCGCGGATCGGCGTCTGCGACAGACCGAAGGCCTCGGCGAGCTCCGGCCGGGCCAGCACCGTGCCCGGTTTGAGCTCCAGCGATACGATCAGGTCGCGCAGCTTTTCGAAGACCTGCGGCGCGGCATGGCGCGAGCGGTCGAGGTTGAGCACGGGCAGGACGTCGGCGAGATTCATGGGCGAAAAAGTGCGGTAGCCAGGATAGAGCCACGAGGTATTGCACGACCCTCCGGCGTGTCGCCAGAAGGGCCGCGGAAGCGCGCCGGCCTAGGGATTTTACCGGTCGGCACTTCGTTGACATACTAATATATTAGTGTTTCAATCTTCTGCATAGCCGGTGCAATCCCGGAACAGACCGGCGCACCCGGCACCATGGAGACAGCAATGAAGCGGAGTTACGAGAGCCTGCGTAGCGCGCGTTGGATGGCCAAGGACGACCTGCGTTCGTTTGGTCATCGTTCACGCATGATGCAGATGGGTTATGCGCCCGAAGACTGGGTCGACCGGCCGATGATCGCGATCATCAACACCTGGTCCGATCTGAACCCCTGTCACAGCCACTTCAAGCAGCGCGTCGACGACGTGAAGCGCGGCGTGTTCCAGGCGGGCGGATTCCCGGTGGAGCTTCCGGCGATCTCGGTGTCCGAGTCGTTCGTCAAACCCACCACGATGCTCTATCGCAACTTCCTCGCCATGGAAACCGAGGAGCTGCTGCGCAGCCATCCGGTCGATGGCGCAGTGCTCATGGGCGGCTGCGACAAGACCACCCCCGGGCTCATCATGGGCGCCATCAGCGCCAATCTCCCCTGCGTCTACGTGCCCGCCGGCCCGATGCTGCGTGGCAACTGGAAGGGCAAGATTCTCGGTTCCGGTTCGGATGCCTGGAAGCTCTGGGACGAGCGCCGCGCCGGCAACATCAGCAAGGCCGAATGGACCGAAGTCGAGGGCGGCATCGCCCGCAGCTACGGCACCTGCATGACCATGGGCACCGCCAGCACCATGACCGCCATCGCCGAGGCCATCGGCATGACGCTGCCGGGCGCCTCGTCGATTCCGGCGGCCGACGTGAACCACATGCGCATGTCGGCCGAGTGCGGTCGCCGCGCCGTGGAGATGGTCTGGGAAGACCTCACGCCGCAGAAGATCCTCACCACCGCCTCGTTCAAGAACGCCATCAACGTGGCCATGGCGATGGGTTGCTCCACCAATGCCATCGTGCACCTGGTCGCCATGTCGCGCCGTGCCGGCTGCCAGGTCACGCTCGACGACTTCGACGCGGCCAGCCGCAAGGTGCCGGTGATCGCCAACATCCGGCCCAGTGGCGACACCTACCTGATGGAAGACTTCTATTACGCCGGCGGTCTGACGGCGCTGATGGAGCGTCTGGGCGAGCATCTCGATCGCAGCCCGCTCACCGTGACCGGCAAGTCGATCGGCGAAAACATCGCCGGCGCGCAGGTCTACAACGACGACGTGATCCGGCCGCTGGACAACGCCATCTACGACGAGGGCGCGCTGGCGGTCCTGCGTGGCAACATCGCGCCCGACGGCTGCGTCATCAAGCCGAGCGCCTGCGCGCCGCAGTTCCTGCAGCACACCGGGCCCGCGCTGGTGTTCGACGACTATCCCAGCATGAAGGCCGCGGTCGACGACGAGAATCTCGACGTCACCGCCGACCACATCATGATTCTGCGCAATGCGGGGCCGCAGGGTGGCCCGGGCATGCCGGAGTGGGGCATGCTGCCGATCCCGACCAAGCTCGTGAAGCAGGGCGTGCGCGACATGCTGCGTCTGTCGGATGCGCGCATGAGCGGCACCAGCTACGGCGCCTGCATTCTGCACGCCTCGCCCGAAGCCTATATCGGCGGTCCGCTGGCGCTGGTGCGCACCGGCGACCTGATCACGGTCGACGTGCCCGCCCGCACCATCCACGTGAACGTGAGCGACGAAGAGCTCGCCGCCCGCCGCGCCGCCTGGACGCCGCCGCCCAAGCGCTACGAGCGCGGCTATGGCTGGATGTACTCGCAACACATTCTGCAGGCCAACGACGGCTGCGACTTCGATTTTCTCGAAACCGATTTCGGCGCGCCCGTGCCGGAACCCGACATCTTCTGATCCCCGCGGGGGCTGGCGCCTCGGCCCGGCCCCCGCGACGCATCCCGCGCCCCGCACCGCCAGCCGCACCTCGGCGCGTCGCGCCTCGCATCGCCCCCTTTCACCGGAGATTCGCCTTGTCCAAGCTCAACCCCGATACCCGCAAGCGCCTCTTGGGCGTGAGCACCGCCACGCTGTGCACCGCGCTCTTCAAGCGCGGTCTGCGCAACCAGTTCATCCAGGACGTGCATCCGCTCAATCCGAACCAGCCCAATATGGTGGGCGAGGCCTTCACGCTGCGCTACATCCCGGCGCGCGAAGATCTGAACTCGATCAAGGTGTTCGAAGACCGCAGCCATCCGCAACGCCTCGCCGTCGAGACCTGCCCCGAGGGCGCGGTCATGGTGATCGACAGCCGCAAGGATGCGCGCGCGGCTTCCGCGGGCTCGATTCTCGTCACCCGCCTGATGAAGCGTGGCGTCGTCGGCGTGATCACCGACGGTGGCTTCCGCGATTCGCCCGAGATCGCCGAGCTCGGCATCGCGGCCTATCATCAGCGTCCCTCGGCCCCGACCAATCTCACGCTGCATCAGGCGCTCGACATCAACGTGCCGATCGGTTGCGGCGACGTGGCGGTGTTTCCGGGCGATGTGATGGTGGGCGACCGCGAAGGCGTGGTCGTGATTCCCGCGCATCTGGCCGACGAGATCGCGGCCGAAGCCGTCGAAATGACCGCCTTCGAAGACTTCGTGACGGAAGAAGTGCAGGGCGGCGCGTCCATCCTGGGCCTGTACCCGCCCACCGAACCGGGCACGCGCGAGCGTTTCGCCGCCTGGCGCCAGCAGAAGGGCCGCTAGCGCGAGGCTTCATATACGCGGGCGGCAGTGCGCCGGCGTCATCGGAGGCAGGCGGGCAGACATAAGCCCGCCGCGTCCAGCTCGTCCGGCGTCCCATCGCGGGCGCCGGGCTCATCGAGAAGGCAGGAGACAAGCATGAACTCTTTACGCAACCCGGTTGCGCGCGCCGTCGTGGCCGTCGCGACGGCCGGCGCCGCCCTGGCTTTCGGCGCGGCGCAGGCCGCCGACTGGCCGAGCCAGAAGCCGATTTCCTATGTCGTGCCGTTCACCGTGGGCGGCTCGACCGACGTGGTGGGCCGTGTGATCGCGCAGAAGCTGGGCGAGCGCCTGGGCCAGAGCGTGGTGGTCGAGAACAAGCCCGGCGCGGCCGGCGGCATCGGCGCGACCTACGTGGCCAAGGCGCCGCCCGACGGCTACACGCTGTTCGGCGGCACCATCAGCACGCACGCGATCAACGCCAGTCTGTACAAAAGCCTCAAGTACGATCCCGTGAAGGACTTCGAGCCCGTGTCGCTGGTCGCCACGCTGCCGAACGTGCTGCTCGTCGATCCCAATCTCAACGTGAACTCGGTGCAGGACCTGATCGCGCTGCTCAAGCGCGACCCCACCAAGCGCACCTTCGCGTCGTCCGGCGCCGGCACCTCCACCCATCTGACCGGCGAGCTGTTCGCCCGCACCATCGGCGTGCCGCTCACGCACGTGCCGTACAAGGGCACGCCGCCCGCGATGATCGATGTGTCGTCGGGCGCGGTGACCTTCATGTTCGACCAGATGACGGCCGCGCTGCCGCTGCTGCAGCAGGGCAAGCTCAAGCTGCTCGCCGTGACCACGCCCAACCGCATCGCCCTGTCGCCCGACACACCCACGCTGGCCGAGGCCGGCGTGCCGGGCTTCTCGGTGGCGTCGTGGCAGGCCGTGTACGCCCCGAAGGGCACGCCCAAGCCCATCGTCGACCACCTGTCCAAGGAGATCGCCGCGATCCTGAAAGAGCCGGACGTGCAGGAGCGCCTGGGCAAGACCATGGGAATGGAACTCGTGGGCGGCACGCCCGAGCAGCTGCGCGAGCTGATGGCCTCGGAAATCCCGCGCTGGGCCAAGGTCGTGCAGGAGTCGGGCGCAAGCGTCGACTGACCGCCTTCCCGGCATCCCGAACCGGCCCGCATGGGCCGGTTTTTCATTGTGCGCCGACTAGCCGCGGCCGTGGCCGCGGCTAGTCGGCGCGCACGCCGAGCAGCGACTCGCACAGCCGCGGCGAGCGCAGCCGCTCCAGCCACCACTTGAGCGCCTGCCCGGCCGCTTCGGGGCGCCACGCGTACACGACGTGTTCGGTGAGCGGGATCACATCCGACGTGGGGCACACCACGAGTCTGCCCTGGGTGATGTACGGGGCGGCCAGCGTGAGCGGCAGGTGGCCGCAGCCCAGGCCGCGCATCTGCGCTTCGATCTTGGCCTCCATGGTGGGCATCACGATCATGGCCTGGTTCTGCAGCACGCCCCGCGTGCGCGGCGGCAGGTTGCGCGAGGTGTCGGCCACCACGATGACGCAGTGCGCGGCGATGTCCTGCGGCGTGAGCGGGCGGTCCAGGCGGGCGAGCGGATGATGCGGGGCCACGCAAAAGCCGAACTGCGTATCGCCCATGGGCTGGCTGCGATAGGCCCCCGCGGGCGCGGCGGCCGCGTCGGCGCCGATCACGAGGTCGGCCCGGTTGGACATGAGCGCATCCCAGTTGCCGCTCAGTACCTCGGTGGAGAAGCGCAGCGTGGTGGCGCTCGCCACCGATTCAAACTCCCGCATCAGGTCGTAGAGCGGCTCCAGCGGCAGCACGGCGCTGACGGCGATGCGCAGCTCTACCTCCCAGCCGGTGGCCACGCGCTTGACGCGGCAGGCCAGATCATCCAGCGACTGCAGCACCACGCGGCCATCGTCGAGCAAGGTCTGGCCGGCTTCGGTGAGCCGCGCCTTGTGCCCGGAGCGGTCGAACAGCAGCACGTCCAGGCCGTCCTCGAGCTTGCGCACCGCGTAGGTGACGGCGGAGGGCACCTTGCCCAGCTCGCGGGCCGCGCGGGCGAAGCTGCCGTGGCGCGCGATGGCGTCGACCATGGCGAGCAGCTCCGGGGTGATCGAGGTGATGTCGGGGGCGGCCGGGGACGGGCGGAAGGGGCTGTTCATCGAGGGAGGCCTGGGATCATTCAATTAATTTGAATGATCTCATCAAATCCACGCCACCTCAATGCCGGGCCCGGCGCGCAGAATGTGATTCATCCGGTGAACGACACCGGAGCGCCAGACGGAATAGGCTGGACTGGCATCCGACAACAGATCGTTCATCAAATCGAAACCAGGAGTACACCATGATCACCCTTCGCCCCGCCGCCGATCGAGGACACGCCAACCATGGCTGGCTGGATTCTTGGCACACGTTTTCGTTCGCCAACTACTACGATCCCGAGCACATGGGTTTTGGCCCGCTGCGCGTGATCAACGACGACCGCATCGCGGCCGGCCGCGGCTTCGGCACGCACGGCCATCGCGACATGGAAATCATCACCTACGTGCTGGACGGCGCGGTGGCGCACAAGGACAGCATGGGCACCGGCTCGACGGTGCGCCCGGGCGATGTGCAACGCATGAGCGCCGGCCGCGGCGTGCTGCATTCGGAGTTCAACCCGCAGCCCGACGCCGGTACGCACATGCTGCAGATCTGGATTCAGCCCGACGTGACGGGCATCGAGCCCGAGTACGATCAAAAGTCGTACTCCGCCGAGGACAAGCGCGGCAAGCTGGTGCAGGTGATTTCGCCGGACGGCGCCGACGGCTCGATGCGCATTCACCAGGACGCGCGTCTGTACGCCGGCCTGTTCGATGGCGCCGAAACCGCCGAGCTGCCGCTGGCGGCGGGCCGCAAGGCCTGGGTGCATCTGGCCCGCGGTAACGTGACCGTCAATGGTCAGGTGCTGCAAGCCGGCGACGCCGTGGCGCTCGATGGCGAAGCCAGTGTGCGCATCGAACACGGCGATGCCGCCGAAGTGCTGGTGTTCGACTTGCCGTAAAGTGGGATGCGTGGCGCGCCCCGGCCTCGAGCCGGGCGCGCCGCGCCGAGTCCCGCGCCGCCTTCGCTCTTGCCTGTCCGGGCGCCTTGCCCAACTCTTCCTACCTCCGACTCAGGTGTCTCATGTCCGATCTGTCCCATTCCGAACCCTCCAGCGCCGTCGATACGGTCGTCGTGCCCCGCACCAGCGACCTGGGCGATTTCGAGGTGAAGCGTGCATTGCCGTCGGCCCAGCGCCGCTCGGTCGGTGCGTTCGTGTTTCTCGATGAAATGGGTCCGGCCCTGTTCCCCGCGAACACCGGGATGGACGTGCGGCCGCACCCCCACATCGGCCTCGAGACCGTGACCTACCTGTACGAGGGCGGCATCATGCACCGCGACAGCGCGGGCCACACGCAGCTGATCTCGCCGGGAGAAGTGAACTGGATGACCGCCGGCCGCGGCATCGTCCACTCCGAGCGTTCCTCGGAAGAGGCGCGCAAGGGTCCGCAGCGGCTCTACGGCCTGCAGACCTGGGTGGCCCTGCCGCGCCAGCACGAAGAGACCGATCCGGGTTTCACGCACTACGGCCTGGACGCGCAACCCATCGTCGAAGGCGAGGGCGTGCGCACGCAGGTGGTGGCCGGTACGCTGTTCGGCAAGACCTCGTCGGTCAAGACCCTGTCGCCGCTGTTCTACGGCGACGTGCAGATGCGCGCCGGTTCGCAGGTGCAGCTCGACGCGGAGTACGAGGAGCGCGCCGCCTATCTGGTGCAGGGCACGATCGAGGTCGATGGACTGGTGTTCGAGCCGGGCCGTCTGGTGGTGTTCAAGCCCGGCTGTCCGGTCACCGTGAAGGCGCTCACCGAAGCGCGCTTCGCGGTGTTGGGCGGCGAGCCGCTCGATGGCCCGCGCTTTATCTGGTGGAACTTCGTGTCGAGCAGCAAGGACCGCATCGAGCAGGCCAAGGACGACTGGTCGCGCGACCGCTTCAATCAGGTCGTGCCGGGCGACGAGAGCGAGTTCATTCCGCTGCCGCCGCCGCGCGTCTGAACGATCTGCCTCAGCGGCCCCGCGCGTAGGCCTGTTCGCGCTGTTCTGCGAGGGCCTCGCGGCGGATGAAGTCGCGCACGAAGTCGCTGGCCGGTTGATGGCGCAGGTTGTAGGGCGTGTCCCACTGCGCGATCTCGCCCTTGGCCATGATGCCGATCCGATCGGCGATGGCGAAGGCCTCGGCCTGGTTGTGCGTGACCAGAATGGCGGTGTGGCCGGTCTTCTTGAGGATGTCGCGCACCTCGAAGGCGAGGCGTTCGCGCGTGTCCACGTCGAGATTGGAGAAGGGCTCGTCGAGCAGCAGCAGCTCGGGCGAGGGCGCCAGCGCGCGCGCCAGGGCCACCCGCTGCTGCTGGCCGCCGGAGATCTCGTGCGGATAGCTGCCCGCCACATGCCCCAGGCCCACGAGCTCGAGCATCTCGGTGACGCGCTCGGACCGCGCGGCGCGCTCCAGCTTGCGCAGGCCGAAGGCCACGTTCTCGCTCACCGTGAGATGCGGGAACAGCGCGTAGTCCTGGAACATCATGCCGACGTTGCGGCGTTCGGGCGCCACCTGCTCGGTGGGCGAGGACAGCACGCGTCCGGCCAGCGCGATGTGGCCGGCGCGCACCGGCTCGAAACCGGCGATGCTGCGCAGCACGGTGGTCTTGCCGCAGCCGGATTCGCCCAGCAGGCAGCCGATGTGGCCGGCGGGCAAGCCCAGGCTCAGATCGCTCACGATGGTCTTCAGGCCGGCGGGCGTGTCGTAGCCCAGCGCGATGTTCGAAATTTGTAGCAGGTCGGACGACATCTCAATGTCCCATCTTCAGGTTCGTGCGCGCCAGCAGGATCACGGGCAGGAGTCCGGCCAGCACGATGGCCAGGGCCGCGACCGCGCCTTCTTCGTAGGTGCCGCGCGCGGCTTCGGCGTACAGCCAGGTGGCCAGCGTGTCGAAATTCATCGGCCGCAACAGCAGGGTGGCGGGCAGCTCTTTCATGGTGTCCACGAACACCAGCAGGGCGGCCGCGGCCAGGGCCGGGCGCAACAGCGGCAGGTGCACGCGGCGCAGCGTGCCGGCGGGCGTTTCGCCCAGCAGCCGCGACGCCTGTTCGAGCGAGGCCGGAATGCGCGCCAGGCCGGCCTCGATGCCACCGGTGGAGATCGCGAGAAAGCGGATGGTATAGGCGCAGACCAGCGCGCCCATGCTGCCCATCAGCAGCATGCCCTCGAAGCCGAACAGGCCACCCGCGGCGCGGTCGATCCAGGTGAACGGCGTGAGCAGGCCTATGGCGAGCACGGTGCCCGGCACGGCGTAGCCCAGGCTCGCCACGCGGGCGCACATGCGGCCCGGGTTGAAGCGGGCGCTTTCGCGCAGCGTGCGGCCGGCCCAGGCCACGATCAGGCCGCAGACGAGCGTGATGACCGTGGCGGCCGTGGCGATGATGAGCGTGTTCTGCAGGCCGGTGAGCAACTGCCCCGAGACCCCGCCCACCAGATGCAGGCGCTTGTAGGTTTCCCAGACCAGATAGGCCGCGGGCGCCACGAAGCCCAGCAACACCGGGATCCAGCCCAGCACGATGGCGAGCACGGCATGCACGCCGCGCAGACGGCGCGGCTGCATCGGCCGCATGCGCTGGGTGTTGGCATAGCGCTGGCGCTTGCGGCCCTGGCGTTCGAGCAGGATCAGCGCGACCACGAACAGCAGCATGGTGAGCGCGATCTGGGCCGCGCCCGCCAGGTCGGAGCGCGTGACCCAGGTGGTGTAGACCGACACGGTGAGCGTCTGCACGCCGAGGAATTCGGAGGCGCCGATGTCGTTGAGCGTTTCGAGCAGCGCCAGGCTCACGCCCACGGCGATGGCGGGGCGGGCGAGCGGCAGCGCCACCCGCACGAAGACGCCGACGCGGCCGGCGCCCAGCGAGCGCGCGGCCTCGAGCAGGCTGGCGGCCTGCGTCATGAACATCACGCGCGTGCTCAGGTAGACGTAGGGGTAGAGCACGAAGCCCAGCACGAAGATCGCGCCCCAGATCGAGCGCAGGTCGGGCAGGCGGAACTGGCGCGGGCTGTCGTAGCCCAGCAGAGTGCGGATCGCGCCCTGGATCGGGCCGATCGGATGCAGCAGATCGAGGTAGGCGAAGGCGATGATATAGGTCGGTACGGCCAGCGGCAGCAGCAGCGCCCAGGTCAGCATCCGCCGGGTCGGGAATTCGTAAGCGGTGACCAGCCAGGCGGCGCCGGTGCCCAGCAGCGTGACCAGCACGCCCACGCCGGCCAGCAGCATCGCGGTGTTGGCGAGCGCCTGCGGCAGGACGTACTGCGCCAGGTGCTGCCAGTGGGCGAGGTCGGCGTCAGCGGCCCACCAGACGAGGGCGGCGATGGGGGCGGCGACGGCCAGCGCGATCAGCAGGGCGCCGATGAGCCAGCCCGCGCCACGTTCTGAACGGCGCGGCCACCAGCGGACGGGGGCGGGCACCCTCGCGGTCGATTCGATATGCATGCTTCTTCAGGTAGGGAAAGCACAAAAGCGGCACGAGGCCGCTTTGCCGATCTGCACTGCATGACGCGCCCCGCGCAGGCGGGACGCGTCACGGGCATCAGTTGTCGAATCCCACCTTGTCGACCAGCTCGCTGGCCTGCTTGCGATGCTTGGCGATCTCGGCGACCGGCAGTTGGTCGACCTTCAGCGGACCGAAGCTCTGCACCACGGCGTCGAGCTTCACGCCCTGACGCACGGGATACTCGTAGTTGGCCTGGGCGTACAGCGTCTGGGCGGGCTCGGACACGAGGTATTCGAGCAGCTTGACGGCATTGGCCTTGTGCGGGGCGTGGGCAGCCACGGCGGCGCCGCTCACGTTGACGTGCGTGCCCTGGCTCTTGTCGTTGGCGAAGGTCGGGCGGATGACCTTGATGGCGTCGCCCCACTTGCGCGCGTCGGTGCCAGGCTCGGCGTTTTTCATGTGGCCCACGTAATAGGCATTGGCCAGGCCGATGTCGCAGATGCCGCCGAGGATGTCGCGGGCGACGTCACGGTCGCCACCGGCGGCCTTGCGGGCCAGGTTGGCCTTCACGCCGCGCAGCCACTTCTCGGTGGCCTCGGCGCCGTCGTGCGCGATCATCGCGGCGATCATGGCGGTGTTGTAGGGGTGCTGGCCCGAGCGGATGCAGACCTTGCCCTTCCACTTGGGATCGGCCAGATCTTCGTAGTTGAATTTCTCGAGCTTCAGGTCTTTTTCGACGTAGAGCACGCGGTCGCGCAGCGACAGGGCGTACCACTTGCCATCGGCGCCGCGCAGGTTGGCGGGAATCACCGAGTTGAGCGTGTCCGACTTGATCGACTGGGTCACGCCGCCGTCGACCAGGTCGACCAGGTTGCCGATGTCCACGGTCATGAGCACGTCGGCGGGCGACTTGGCGCCTTCGGCCTTGACGCGCTCGAGCAGGCCGTCCTTGACGAACACGGTGTTGACCTTGATGCCGGTGTCTTTCGTGAAGGCGTCGAGCAGCGGCTGGATCAGCTTGGGTTCGCGGGTGGTGTAGAGGCTCACTTCCTCGGCCGCGTGGGCCGTCTGCGCGATACCGACGGTGGCGCCGGCGAGGGCCAATGCTGCCATCAAGGGACGCAGCGAAAGGGACGAGGATCGCTTGGTCGACATGTGAGTCTCTCCTGTGCTCGCCAGCGCGGTCTGCGCTAACGTAAATGATTATCAACTGAGAGCCGGACAATACCAGAAAACGCTGATTTCATTCAACTTCCTGACAGCTGAGGCCCACGATTCTCAGCCGTCGGAGAGGCTTGCGGGGCGGGGGCTTGCGGCGCTTTTGCGTTCCAACTTTCGGACCTGATTCCAGGGTTTGACCCAGCGCAAACGCTATAAGGGTATTACTGATTAATGAGAGCAATTCTTAGATAGATCGAGTAGAATCGGGATAACCCTAGGGCCTGCGGGCCAGCCTTCACGGCCCCGCCATCGCCCCTCCGGCCTCGTGCCGCAACCCCTCGAATACGACATGGCAGCTTTCAACACCGAGCGCGTGCTCAGCGTGCGCCACTGGAACGACACTCTCTTCTCCTTCACCTGCACGCGCGACGCCGCGCTGCGCTTTCACAATGGTCATTTCGTGATGATCGGCCTGGAAGTCGAAGGCAAGCCGCTGATGCGCGCCTACAGCATCGCCAGCGCCAACTACGAAGAGAACCTCGAATTCTTCAGCATCAAGGTCCAGGACGGCCCGCTGACCTCGCGCCTGCAGCATCTGAAAGAGGGCGACACGATCCTGGTGAGCCGCAAACCCGTCGGCACCCTGGTGGCCGACGATCTGCGCCCCGGCAAGAACCTGTACCTCTTCGGCACCGGCACCGGCCTCGCGCCCTTCATGAGCATCATCAAGGATCCCGAGATCTACGATCGCTACGAGAAGGTCGTGCTGCTGCACGGCGTGCGCTGGGTGAGCGAGCTGGCCTATGCCGACTTCATCGAACGCGAGCTGCCGCAGAACGAATTCTTCGGCGACGTCGTGCGCGAGAAGCTGATCTACTACCCCACTGTCACGCGCGAGCCGTTCCGTAACCAGGGCCGCATCACGGATCTGGTCGAAAACGGCAAGCTGTTCGAAGACATCGGTCTGCCGCCGCTCGACCCCGCGGTCGACCGCGCCATGATCTGCGGCAGCCCGCACATGCTGGCCGACATCCGCGACATGCTCGACAAGCGGGGTTTCGAGGTCTCGCCCGGCGTGGGCGAGCCCGGCGACTACGTGTTCGAGCGCGCCTTCGTCGAGAAGTAATCGACCGGCCGCGCCACGAAAAAAGCGACCTGTGCAGACAGGTCGCTTTTTTTACGTCTGGCGGCGCCCGCGCGGGCGCGGCCGGTCTGCCGCGGCGAGCCGCCGCGGCAGACCAGGATTTACTCGGGCTGGATGCCGGCCTTCTTGATGATGCCGCCCCACTTGCCCGATTCCTCTTTCTGGAACTTGGCGAGCTCTTCGGGGGTCGACGTGGCCACGTCGGTACCGGTCGACGCGTAGAACTGCTTGGCCGCGTTGCTCTCGGTGGCCTTGACCATGAGCTCGTGCAGGCGCTTGACCACCGGCGCCGGCGTGCCGGCCGGCGCATAGGCGGCGAACCAGTAGCCCATCTCGTAGCCCGGCACGCCGGCTTCGGCGATGGTGGGCACGTCGGGCGCCAGCGGGCTGCGCTTGGTGCCGGTGACGCCGAGCGCGCGCAGCTTGCCGCTCTTGACCTGCGGCAGGCCGGTCGCGGTGTCGGTGATCATCATGTCGATCTGGCCGCCCAGCAGATCGGTGACCGCCAGCGGATTGCTCTTGTACGGGACATGCAGCAGTTGCACGCCGGCCATCTGCTGCAGCAGTTCGCCCGCGATGCGGCTGCTCGAGCTGCCGCTGCCGAAGCTCAGCTTGCCCGGATTGGCGCGCGCCTGCTCCAGGAATTGCTGCACGGTGGTGGCCTTGGAATTCGGATTCACGACCATGATCTGCCCGCCCTTGCCCAGCAGGGTGATGGGCGCGTAGTCCTTCACGGGGTCGTACGAGAGCGACTTGTAGAGGTGCTCGTTGGCCGCGTGCGTCGTGTTGGTCGTGATCAGCACCGTGTAGCCGTCGGGCTGGGCCCGCGAAACATACTGCGCGCCGATCATGGCGCTGGCGCCCGGCTTGTTTTCGATGACGACGGGCGTGCCGGTCTGTTCGGTGATGCCTTGTGCGATGGCGCGGCCGATCTGGTCGGTGGCGCTGCCCGGGGCGAAGGGCACGACCAGCGTGACGGGCTTGGTCGGGAACGTGTCGGCGGCCAGGGCGGGCGCGGCAAAGCCCGCGCTGCAGGCCAGGGCCAGGGTGGTGAGCTTGCCGAGCAAGGGGTAGCGCATGGGGATGTCTCCTGGGTGTTGTTATAGGACGAACATGTGACCGTCAGGCAGGCGCCGGCGGGTCGGGGGGCAGGGCGGGAATGTCGGGCAGGCGTGCCGCCAGGTCGGCGGGCACGGACACCGGCATGTCCAGCAGGTGGAAAGAGAGGCTCTTGCCGTGGGCATCGAGGTTGAGCGCATCGTTCACGCCGCCATCGAGCACGCCTTCGAGCACGAAGTTCATGGCCTCCAGGCCGGGCAGGTCGTAGCGAGTGACACGCGCCGGCTCGCGGTTGGCGAACCATTGCGCCACGCGCGCCTCGGTGACCTCGGCGCGGATGACGGCATAGCAGGCGCTATCCCAGGCGATCAGGCTGATGTTGGAGGTGTTGCCCTTGTCGCCGGTGCGGCTGTGCGCCAGGCGATAGAGCGGAACGGTGAGGGTACGGTCAGTCATGGGAATCCTCCAGCCAGCGCCAGCCCGACGGCACCGCCTCGCGCGGGATCGTGCACGACATCATGTTCAGCCGCGGACGCAGACTGGTGCGCACGCCGCCGCCGCCCGCGGGGCCGCAGGTGTAGAGCGCCGTCACTTCGCGCAGCACGCGCTCGGCGACCTTGCGATCCGCATGTTCGCCCGCCACGCGCAGGCGCACGTCGCGGCGCTGGCGGTCGGGCTCGCTGGCCAGGCCACGTCCGGCGTCATCGCCCAGGATGCTGAGCGCGCCGATCAGATCGAAGCGCAGGGGCAGGGCGGCGCCGATCCGGCGCCCGACCATGTCGGCGGCCAGCCGCGCGCGCGCCTCGGCCTGCACGCCCGCATACGAAATCTCGGCCTCGGCCAGCCAGCCCCCGTGATAGCAGACGTTGACCTTGAGCTCGGCGGGGCGCGCGTGCCCGGTGATGCCATGCACGGCCACGCGCTCGGCGCCGAGGGTCTCGACGTGCGCGCCGCTCAGGTCGGCCGTCACGTCGGGCGTGAGATACCGCGCGGGGTCGTGCACTTCGTAGAGCAGCTGTTCTTTGACGGTGAGGGCATCCAGACGACCGCCGGTGGCGTCGGCCTTGCCGATCACGAAACTGCCGTCGGCATGGATCTCGGCGATCGGAAAGCCGGCGTCGTGCAGGTCGGGCACGTCTTTCAGGCCCGGCACGGCGAAATAGCCGCCGCTCACCTGCGTGCCGCATTCGAGCATATGGCCGGCCATGGTGGCACGGCCGAGCTCGGGCCAGGCGTCGGCCGGCCAGTTGAAATGGGCGAGGGCCGGTCCGAGGGTCAGCGAGGGGTCGGCCACGCGGCCGGCCACCACGATCTGCGCGCCGGCGCGCAAGGCTTCGGCGATGTCGGTCGCGCCCAGATAGGCGTTGGCGCTGACGACGTCGACCTCGTCCAGGCGCGGGCCCAGGCGCTCGCGCAGCAAGGCGCGCTGTGCCGGGCTGTCGAGCTGGTCGCCATGCACGACGGCGATGCGCGGGACGGGCAGGCCCTGTTGACGCGCCAGCTCGGCGATGCGGCGCGCCGCGGCGGGCGGATTGGCCGCGCCGAAATTGCTCACGATGCGGATGCCGTGCCGCAGGCAATCCGCGAGCACGGGCGCGACCAGCTCGTCCAGCAGCGGCTCATAGCCGGCCTCGGGGTTCTGCCCGCGCGCCAGTTGGGCGAGGGCGAGGGTGCGCTCGGCGAGCGTTTCGAAGATCAGGGTGCCGCCGCCCCGGGCGATCAGGGTGCGCACCACGGCGGGGGCGCCGTCGGTGCGATCTCCCGAGAAGCCGGTGGCGCAGCCGACCAGGCAGATGGAGTCGGGCATGAAGCGTGTCTCTTCCAGTGTTGCGGTGGCGGCGCGCGTCGTGGCGCGCCTTTCTGTCTGCACTATAGGCAGGGGGGCATCATGCGTAAAATAGAAAGATAAGATGAATTAATCCAAATCATCTATGAATCGGCCGCCGATGAATCTCTCCGCCCGCCAGCTGCGCGCCTTTGTCGCGCTCGTCGAAGAACGCCATTTCACGCGCGCCGCGCAGCGCTGCCATCTCACGCAGCCGGCGTTCTCGGCGTTGATCCGCACGCTCGAGGAGGCGGCCGGAGTGCGGCTGTTCGACCGCAATACGCGGCGCGTGGAGCTCACGGCCGAGGCGCGCGTGCTCGAGGTGTCGGCGCGGCGGCTGCTCGCCGACATGGAGCTGGCGATGGAGGATCTGCGCGACCACGCGGCGCGGCGGCGCGGACGGGTGGCGGTGGCGGCCTTGCCCTCGCTCGCCGCGGGCTGGCTGCCGCCTCTGCTCGCGCGCTTTCACGCCGAGTATCCCGGCATCGAGCTGCATCTGCGCGATGCCTTGCTGGATCCCTGTCTGGACATGGTGAGCCAGGGCGAGGTCGACTTCGCGGTCGCGTCGCGGCGCGCCGATATGTCGGGGCTGGACAGCGCGTTTCTGCATGCCGACCGCTTTCATCTGGTGTGCCGCGCCGATCATGCGCTGGCGCAGCAGGCCACGGTGCGGCTGCGCGACGTGCTGCGCTGGCCGTGGATCGCGCTGGCCCGCAACAGCAGCGTGCGCAAACACCTCGACCAGGCCCTGGGCGAGGCGGCGCCGCCGCCGCTGCTGGAAGTCGAGCACCTGGCTACCGTGACGGGGCTGGTGCAGGCGGGGGTGGGGGTGAGCCTGGTGCCGGGGATGACGCTGTTCCATTTCCAGCGGCCCGGTCTGGTGATCCGGCCGTTGGCGGGCCGGGCGCTGACGCGGCCTCTCTATATGGTGAGGCGCAAGGGCCGCGCGCTGTCGGTGGCGGCGCAGGGGCTGCACGACCTGCTGCTCGCGCATCCCATGTCCGAGGGGGCGGGTGAGGCCGGTCCGTGACACGCGCGGTGCATGTCTTGTGGTGATAATGGATGGTTCGAAGGCCGATGCAGGGCTTTCGCGAAAGTCTATTGCTGTTTAAACTTCGATAGTCATCCTTTTTGCCCACGCAGGAGTGTCCCATGAGCAAGCAGATCATTCACACCGACGCCGCACCCGCCGCCGTTGGCCCCTACTCGCAAGCCGTGGCCACCACCGGAACCAAGACGGTGTATCTGTCGGGCCAGATCGGTCTCGAGCCCGGTACCGGTGACCTGGTGTCCGAGAACTTCGACGCCCAGGTGCGCCAGGCGTTCGCCAACATGGAAGCCGTGGTCACGGAAGCGGGCGGCAAGCTCGAAGACATCGTGAAGCTCACGCTGTTCCTGACCGACCTGAGCAAGTTCACGGCCGCCAATGCCATCATGGCCGAGCTGATTCCGCAGCCGTTCCCGGCGCGCTCCACCATCGGGGTGGCCAGCCTGCCCAAGGGTGCGCAGTTCGAGGTCGAGGCGATCCTGGTCCTGTAAGCGGCCCGCACGCGCAGTACGTCATACGGTCCAGCCGCTACATGCCGGCGACGCTCAAGTCCCGCAAATCCGCCGGTGCCAAGCCGGCGCCCGTGCCCGAGGGTGCGGTGGCCGGTGCTGCGGCGGCCGATGCTGCGGCGGCCGATGCCGCGGCGGCCGATGCCGCGGCGGCCGGTGCCGCGGCGCGGCCGGCCGCGCCTGCGGCCCGCAAGCTCACGGACGTCGAGCGCAAGCTGCGCAATCTCGGCCTGCTCACCGCCGATGATTTCGTGCTGCACCTGCCGCTGCGCTACGAAGACGAAACCCGCGTCGTGCCGATCGGATCGGTGCGGCCGGGGTTTTCGGCGCAGGTCGAGGGCGAGATCCGCGGCACCGAAGTGCAATACCGGCCGCGCAAGCAGCTCACCGCGGTGATCTTCGACGACACCGGCGAACTGCAGCTGCGCTGGCTCAATTTCTACCCCAGTCAGCAGAAGCAGCTCACGGCCGGCCGGCGGCTGCGCGCGCGCGGCGAAGTGCGGGGCGGTTTGTTCGGCCGCGAGATGGTGCATCCGCGCATGAGCCAGGCCGACACCTCGCTGCCCGAGTCCCTGACGCCCGTGTACCCGAGCACCGACGGACTGCCGCAGCCCACGCTGCGCAAGGCGGTGCGCGAAGCGCTGGCCAGCGCCGACCTGAGCGATACGCTGCCGGGGGCGCTGTTGCGCAAGCTCGATCTGATGGCCTTCGAACCCGCCGTGCGCCTGCTGCATGCACCGCCGCCGGGCATCGCCGAAGACGATCTGATGGAGCGCGCGCATCCGGCCTGGCGCCGGATCAAGTTCGATGAGTTGCTCGCGCAACAATTATCGCTGGCCGCCGCGCGTGCGGCTCGCCGCGAAAAGCGCGCCCATCCCATGCCGGCCGAGGCGCCGGGCGCGGGACTGACCGCGCGGCTGCACCAGACCTTGCCCTTCACGCTCACGGGCGCCCAGCAGCGCGTGGTCGCCGAGATCGCGGCCGATATGGCACAGCCGTTTCCGATGCATCGGCTGCTACAGGGGGATGTGGGCAGCGGCAAGACGGTGGTGGCCGCGCTGGCCGCGGCACAGGCGATCTCGCGCGGATTTCAGGTGGCGCTGATGGCGCCCACCGAGATCCTGGCCGAACAACACTATCGCAAGCTCTGTGCTTGGCTCGAACCTCTCGGGGTAAAGCTGGCCTGGATGAGCGGCAGCCTGACGCCCAAACTGCGTCGCGAAGGCGCGGCCGCGGCCGCCGACGGCTCGGTGCAGCTGGTGGTCGGCACGCAGGCGCTGATCCAGGATCACGTGATCTTCCATCGCCTGGGGCTGTCCATCGTGGACGAGCAGCATCGCTTCGGCGTGGGCCAGCGGCTCGCGCTGACCCGCAAGGGCGAAGGCGAAGGCGAGGCCGGCCTCATCGTGCCGCACCAGCTCAACATGAGCGCCACGCCGATTCCGCGCACGCTCGCGATGACCTTCTTCGCCGATCTCGACGTGTCGGTGATCGACGAACTGCCACCGGGCCGCAAGCCGGTGCTGACCAAGCTGCTGTCCGATGCCCGCCGCGAAGAAGTGTTGGCGCGCATCGGGCAGGCCGCCCGCCAGGGACGCCAGGCCTATTGGGTCTGTCCGCTGGTCGAAGAGAGCGAGGCCCTGCAATTGCAGACGGCCGTTGATACCTATCAGACCATGCAGGAAGAGCTGCCGGACCTGCGCGTCGGTCTGGTCCACGGCAAGCTGCCGCAGGCCGAGAAGGCCGCGGTGATGCAGGCCTTCCGTGCGGGCGAGATCGATCTGCTGGTGGCCACGACCGTGATCGAAGTGGGCGTGGATGTGCCGAACGCCTCGCTGATGGTGATCGAGCACGCCGAACGCTTCGGTCTGGCGCAGCTGCATCAGCTGCGTGGCCGGGTGGGGCGGGGCGAGGCCGAGTCGGTCTGCGTGCTGCTCTACCAGACGCCGCTGTCGCAGGTCGCGCGTGAACGCCTGCGTGCGATGTTCGAGACGGGCGACGGTTTCGAGATCGCGCGCCGCGATCTGGAGCAGCGCGGGCCCGGCGAGTTTCTGGGCACGCGTCAGTCGGGCATGGCGCTGCTGCGCTTTGCCGACCTGGAGCGCGACGTGGCGCTGGCCGAGCAGGCGCGCGACACGGCGGTATGGCTGCGCCAGTCGGCGCCGGACGCGGTGGCGGCGCATCTGGCGCGGTGGATGCGCGGGCGCGAGGATTTCCTGCGCACATGACATCATCTTTCGGGCAAAATCAGGCGCGCGCCCTCGCGTGCGCCGAATTCGAGGAGCAGGTCGCATGACCCTGACCGAACTCAAGTACATCGTGGCCGTGGCGCGCGAGCGCCATTTCGGCCGCGCCGCCGAAGCCTGTTTCGTGAGCCAGCCCACGCTCTCCGTGGCGATCCGCAAGCTCGAAGACGAGCTCGGCGTCACGCTCTTCGAGCGCGGCGGGGCGGAGGTCGGCGTGACGCCGATCGGGCAGCGCATCGTGGCCCAGGCCCAGAAAGTGCTCGAAGAAAGCGCCAGCATCAAGGAGATCGCGCGGCAGGGCCACGACCCGCTGGCCGGCCCGCTGCGCGTCGGCGTGATCCACACCATCGGCCCCTATCTGCTGCCGCGCCTGGTGCCGCTGCAGATCGAGCGCACGCCGCAGATGCCGCTGCTGCTCCAGGAAAACTTCACCGTCCGGCTGGTCGAGCTGCTGCGTCAGGGCGAGATCGATTGCGCCATCATGGCGCTGCCGCTGCCCGAGGCCGGTTTGGTCATGCAGCCTCTCTACGACGAGCCGTTCGTGGTGGCCGTGCCGCACGAGCATCCCTGGGCCGACCGCGAGTCCATCGACGCGCAAGACCTGAAGCAGCAGACCATGCTGCTGCTCGGCAGCGGTCACTGCTTCCGTGACCAGGTGCTCGAGGTCTGTCCGGAGCTCTCGCGCTTTTCGGCCTCCAGCGACGGCATCCAGCGCACGTTCGAGGGCTCGTCGCTCGAGACCATCCGCCACATGGTGGCGGCGGGCATCGGCGTGACGGTGCTGCCCGTAACGGCGGTGCCGGAGCACCCGGCAAGCAAGAGCCTGCTGCGCTACATCCCGTTCACCGGCATGCCGCCGGAGCGGCGCGTGGTGCTGGCATGGCGTCGCAGCTTTCCGCGCCTGGCCGCGATCGAGGCGTTGGCGCAGGCCGTGTATGCCTGCGACCTGCCCAACGTGCGCATGCTGAGCGAAGAAGCGGCCTCGCAGCAGAGCGCTGCCGCCTGATTGTTCGTGCCGGCCCGTGTTGCGTGGCATTTGATGTCGCGCAAGGCGAGCCGACCCTGCTTTGCCGCGCATGACGAATGGCGTGATGTGCGGTGTATTCTTGATCATGTATCCCTCAGAAGGAGCAAGACATGTCCAAATCGTCCAAGAAATCGACCGCCGCTTCGGGCGCCCTGAGCATCAACATCGGCATCTCCGACAAGGACCGCGCCGCGGTCGCCGGTGAGCTGTCCAAGCTGCTGGCCGACTCGTACTCGCTCTACCTGATGACGCACAACTTCCACTGGAACGTCACGGGTCCGCTCTTCAACACGCTGCACAACATGTTCATGACGCAGTACACCGAAGAGTGGGGCGCGCTCGACGCCGTCGCCGAACGTATCCGCGCGCTGGGTCACTACGCGCCCGGCACGTACCGCGAGTTCGGCAAGCTGACCTCGATCTCCGAGCCCGAGTCGGTGCCCGAAGCCCTCGAGATGGTGCGTCTGCTGGTCAAGGGCAACGAAGCCGTGGCCAAGACGGCACGCGCCGCGTTCGAAAAGGCCGATGCCGCCAACGATCAGCCGACTGCCGACCTGCTGACGCAGCGCCTGGACGTGCACGAAAAGAACGCGTGGATGCTGCGCAGCCTGCTGCAGTGATCGCGTAGACCTGGCCGGCCGCGCCTCGCCAGCCGCGCCTGGCCGGCCGCGCCTGGCCGGCCGCGCCTCGCCGGCCGCGCCTCGCCGGCCGCGCCTCGAATGCAATCGCCCCACCGAGGTGGGGCGATTTTTTTTGCCGCCAGGGCGCGTCGGGAACATCGGGGCGGGTGTGGGCCCGCCCCGCGTCCGACGGCGTCAGGCCGGCGCGCCTTCGAGGAAGCGATTCAGGATGCGGCGGCTTTCGGTGAGATTGCCGTTGCGCAGGTTCTGCATCACGAGCTCGATGTTGGCATCGCGGTCGAGCGGGCTGGCCTCGATCACGCGGCGTGCGCTCTCGGCCAGATCCGCCGGGTTGGCGGCCGACTGCTCGCGCTGGCTCTGGAACTCGCGGCGGTGCGCATCGTTGAGCGAGCGTTGCAGGGACGACAGGCCCGGGTACTCGGCGTCGATGCGCTTGATCGCTTCGAGCTCCTGTTCCGCGTCGCGCAGATTGCCTTCGGTGAGGTGCTTGCGCACCGCACGCGCCAGGGCGCGCAGATTGCGGTCGATCAGGTCGTTGGCCTGGTCGGCCGGCACGGCGCCGCTTTGCGCCAGACGGCGATAGACGTCGGCGGCTTGCGTGTGGGCCTCGAGCTGGCTGAGGCGGCCGGCGGCCAGCACCACGGTTTCGCGTTCCGCGGGCAGGTCGCTGTTGGCCAGACGCTGCCAGCATTGGATCGCCGCGGCGCGATGGCCGGCGGTCTGCAGGCCCTTGGCGGCACGCTGCACATAACGCGGATCCACGGCCTTGATCGCGGCGAGCTGGCCGAGCAGGGCGATTGCCTGTTCGCTCTGCTGATACTCGGACACCGTCTCGAAGGCCTTCAACAGGCGGCGGTAGGCCTGATTGATTTCGTCGTTGAACTCCGCCAGACGGTCGCCGGCCAGGGTGAGCAGCGCGTAGAACGCGCCCGGGCTGGGCAGGGCCGCGCCGGCACGGCCGGTGTGGCGCACTTCACGCGAGGCGCGCTTGAGCACTAGGTCGCGGGCGGTTTCGAGCGAGCCCGAGTCCACGGCATGCGTGGCGGCCAGCGCGTTGATCATGCTGGCGGCCTCTTCCAGGGCGGTCGAGCCGCGCACCGCGTAGCGCAGGGCGCGATCGGGCGTCTGCTTGGCGCAGATCAGGAAGGCGCGTTCGGCTTCCTTGTTCTGGCCCAGGCGGGCATGAATGCGGCCGAGCAGCAGCGCGGTCTTTTCGTCGGCCTCTTTCTCGAGCGAAGCGCTGGCCCATTCGAGCGCGAGCGCATCGTTCTGCAGCGACAGCGCGGCTTCCGCGGCCTGGCGCAGGATGTAGGCATTGCGGTTGGCGTCGATCGCGAGCGCGGCGCTCCAGGCGTCGAGCACGTCGTCCGTCTGGTCGAGCGCGGTGACGGCGCGCGCCCGCAGCACGTAGGCGGCCGAGATGGTCGACTTCAGATCGATGGCGCGGTTGGCGTACAGCAGCGCGCGATCCCATTCCTGTGCCTGGGCGGTTTCCTTGGCGCGCTCGATGCACTGCTTCCAGTTCAGGCCTTCTTCGCCCGCGGGCAGCGCGGCGAGCTCCTGCACGCCCAGCAGCTTGTCGGCGATTTCCTTGCCCACGAGGCGGGCAAAGGAGGGCGTGTAGTGCGCGGTGTCGCGGCCGTCGTCGGGCATGCCGCGCTCCTGGCCGTAGGCCGTCAGCAGGGCGCCCGGATCGACCAGCGTGATGCCGGCGCGCGAGGCCGCGCGCGAGACGCGTTCGACCATCTTGGCGCGCTCGGCGATGAGCTGGTTCTGTGCGTTCATCGCATTGCAGTGGGTCACGAGCACGAAGTGCTGGCCGAGCATCTGCACCACTTGCTTGAGGTCGGCTTCGATCTCGGCGGCGGTCTGCGTGCGCAGCACGGTTTCGCGCAGCACGTCCTGCACGTTGGCCGGCACACGCGAGAACGAGGGCGTGGCTTGCAGCGCGGCCAGTCGTGCGGGGATGGCGTCGGCGTCGGGATGGTCGAAGAAAATCTTGCGCAGGTCCGGGCAGAACGACAGCGCTTCCTTGAAGCGCACGAGCTGCAACTGAACGCCGCGGAACTCGAGGACCTTGATGGAGCTGATCTCCACCACATGGCGGTCTTCCTTGGGCACGTCCTCGCGGGCACGCGCCGGGTTCGACGCGCGGTAGGGCTGGTCGGACAGGAATTTCCAGGCGGCTTCCGGAATCGTCAGTTCACCGCGCATGTAGCGGATAGCCTGGATCGTTTCCTTGGTGTTGTGCGTGTAGCCATACAGCAGCCGGTTATCCAGCACGAAATTGCGCTGGGCCTGGACTTTGGTCATGGGGCCCGCAACGCGGCAGGAACCGATCGTAGAGATAATCACTGGTCGATACTCCGTCTAGTACAACAAGGAGGGAAAGATACTGGAACGTGCCCGCCGGTCCTGCTGCGGGCCGTGTGATTACGTAACGGGGTTTAGGCCGTCACGCGGCGCAAACGGTCAGTGGCGCAAACACAGGCGTAGGGCAATGTTGCATCTGAGTGCATGGCGGCTACGTTCCTCGAAACTTCAAGATGCGCGCTTCAGATGCAGCAGGCGCGGTTCCGCGCGCCGCGCCGGATCGCGCGGCTCGGGTTGGGCGGCTTGCAACAGCATGGCCGCCAGTCCTTCTTCGTAGTCCTGCCACGCCGCACGGCGTTGCACGCTTTCGCGCGCGCGCCTGCCCATCGCGCTCAGTGCGTCGGGCGCCTGCAGCACCTCGATAACCTGCGTGGCGGTGTCATGTGAGGGCGCGGCCATGTCGATGCACAGACCGTTGTCGCCGGCATCGACCAGATTGGTGTAGGCCACGCTCGGGCCGACCGCGGGGCAGATGCCCAACGCCATGCACTCGAGCAGGTTCGCGAGCGACGGCACGATGGCCGCTTCGGCGCGTGTCGTCTGATACGGAAACAAGGCCAGCTCCACGCGCCGCAGCAGCAGCTCGCGCGATACGGCGTCGGTGAGGTCCGGCGCGAAGATCACCTGGTCCTCGTGCAGCCCGATGGCGACGGCATGACTGCGCATCGCGGCGGCCGTCTTGCCGCCGGAGAGCACGAGCAGCACCGCATCGGTCTGCCGCAACGAGATCTCGGCGTACAGGTCGATCACCGCGCGGGCGATCAAGGCGGGCGGCTCGTCTTCGGTGAGCGCGATCACGCGCTTGCCTTCGAGCTGGCGCAAGGTGGAGGTGAGCTGCATATCCGCCGGGCCATCGTCACGGCCGCGCAGATTGGCGGCCGGCAGCGGCAGGGGCGGCACGATGGTGCAGTTGCGCTCCGTGCCGATGAGGGTCTGCACGGGCTCGTGCAGCGCGGTGCTGCCGAGCGCGAGCATGTCGGTCTGGCGCAGCGCACGGCGCAGCAGACGCAGATCCACATGCGCGCGCTGCGACAGCGTGTGGTTGGCCGCCGTCTTCTGGAAATAGCGCATGCCGTTCAGCACGAGGCCGCTGGGCACGCGCAGCTTGCGCGCGGCGGCATGCGCGCCGAGCGCGCAATGCGCGTCGTCCCACGCCAGCACCGCGCGCGGACGCTGCCGCACGGTGGCGGCCAGGATGGCTTCGGACAACAGATCGGCCAGCGCGTCGGCCGGTTGCGTATCGAGGGCGGGTTGTGGCGCGGCCTTGTAGGCGATGCCATCGAGTTGCAGCTCGGCGCGGGCGAGGTTGGGATCGGCGTCGTCGGATTCGACCGGCGCGAGGCTGATCACCAGCACATCGCCGAAGCGGGCCTTCAGGCTCGTCGCGTAACGATGCAGCGCGTTGTCGCTGGCGCCGCGGCCGTGCAGGATCGAACGCTGGGTCAGCACCACCAGCGGGCCGTCACCGTGCAGATCGAAGCGCTGGCCGTCCGGCTGCAGTCCGTCGTCGTTCCATTCGAGAATGCGTTGCGACTGCCGGATACGGTCGCTGCGCAGCTGCTCGGTCGCGTTGAGGCGCACGCCGCTGTCGAGCGCCGCCTGCAACAGCCGCGCGGAGGCCGTGACGATGCCCGCGTCGTAGAGGCTGTATGCCAGCTGACGCGCATGCGGTGCGCCCGGATCCAGCGTGGCGAGCTGTTCGGCGATCTGCTCGGCGATCTCTGGGTAGCTGGTGCGCGCCCAGCGGGCGACCTCGCACAGCACCTTCGAGCGGACGTCGTTGGGCCAGGTCTGGCGCGCGCACCACAGGATCACCTCGGGGCTGCGCACGCGCTTGACGTAGTCGAGCGCTTCCTTGATGGCATTGGCGGTCTCGGCGGGCAGGGCGGCCGCGCCCTTGCGGGCCTGCGGCGTCTGGCGCAATTCGCGCTTGTGCTCGCGCGACAGGCGGGCGAGTTGATAGGGCAGCATGACGTAGGCGCCGAGCGAGTTGGCGCGCGTGACGGCCTCGCCGAACTGCCAGGTGAGCGTGCGTCGCTGCTTGGCGAGTTGCTGGTTGGATTCGCGCAGCAAGGCCTTCACGCTCGCGAGATCCTTTTCGGCCTGCACGCGGGCCGCGCGCTCCTGCTCGAGTCGGGCGTGCGCGTTCTGCGCTTCCTGCAGCAGCTCGTGCAGCCGCTGGTGATCGGCGGAGGCGTTGCTCCGTCCCGCCTCGCTCAGTGGCATCACGCGTGCGGTGTTGCGATTGTCCATGGGTCTGGTTCTTCTGAAGAGTGGGGGCAGGGTCAGCGCGCGTTGCGCTGCTGGGCGAACTGTGCGTGCCGGCGGACCCAGTCCTCGCGGTAGCGGATCCGGGCGCGGCGGCCCTGTTCGGATTGCAGGCCGGTATCGCCGCGCTGCGTCAGAGAATCACCGTGATGCAGCGCGATGGTCTGTATGGTGGCGTCGCGCACGATGCCGTGCCGGCCCATGTAAAGCTGCATACGATGTTCGAACTCCTCGTCTGCCCCGTAACGGACCTCTTCGAAGCCGCCGGTGACCGCCACGGCGGACCGGCGCAGCATGATCGAAGAGGGGTTATGGCGGATCAGCGGATAAATGCGGGGTGCAACGGGCACCCCTTGCGTCGTGATGCGCAGCAGGCGGCTCACGACCGCACCGGCACCCGAAGCGAGCAGGCGTGCCGCCTGTTGTTCCAGGCGCAGCGGCAGCATTATGTCGTCGGCGTCCAGAAAGGTAATAAGGTCACCTTTAGCCAGGCGCATACCCATATTGCGAGCCGCATAAACACCGCTGTTTTCCAACCTGGCGGTATTTATACGCGGATTCTGGTCCGCCATTTCCTGCATATGTAGGAATGTGTTATCCGTCGAACCGTCATCAATCGCAATGATTTCGAGGTTGCCGTAACTCTGCTGCAGCACCGAGCGCAGGGCGGAGCGAATATGAGGCGCGGCATTATAAGCACAAATAATGACGCTGATCAGGGGGGCATGCGCGGCGCAAACGGGGGGCGCCGCCCCGGTGGCGGTCAGAAAATCGTTGATTTTCATAGGGGCGCCGCGATCAGGTAACTCGATGCGCTGATCTGTCAGCACATGCATTAAATGTTTGCGAGCGCGGCGATTATCTCCCTGGCGAGTGTGCAGCGCAGCAAACATTGCATGCAAATTATGCGAATTCCTCATATTTGCGGACATTTGCATACGAAGGGCCAGCCACCGGGCCCGGTCGAGGTCACCGGCCGCCAGGGCCGCGGCCAGCGCCAGCTCTCGCTCCGCGGGGCGCAGCCACTCCGCGGCGCGCTCCGGCGCCAGGCGCGCCAGGGCCAGGGCGTACTGCCGCCGCTCATGGTCGGAGACCTTGCCCCGGTAGGCCCGCGACGGCTCGACGCCCACGGATGAATCCCACTCGAGTGCCGCACGCGCACGCGCGAGCGATTTTTCCGAGACACCCGTCTCAGTATTGCGAGAGGTATCAAACAGGCCGATCCGGTTAAGCAGAACGGGGTCATGCGGGCCTTGCTGGTAGATGCGATGCGCGCATTCACCCCAGGTCTGCTCGTGTACTCGTCTTTGATAAAGATTTAACAGAGTTGTTCTCAGCATCTGCCCTGGGCGCTCCCTTGCGGTGGGCGTGGAGGCCCTTCCGCTTGTCAAAACCGTACGTGAACCCTCTGTAAATGCAGGGTGCCGCTATTAATTATAGGCGCTGGTCTACACGATAAATGCTGCCGAAAATCCAGACCCATGCTTGGTGTTGATTTGATATAAGTTGAAATGTCCGCCCCCGGGGCCGCCGATATGATGCCCCCCAGTTCCACGAGACCGGATTAATAACCGGCGGTGGAATTTATTTTTCCTTATTCAAATAATTGATTTGGATCCGCCGGAAAGTCATCAGGCGGATCAACGGGAGCGGCGAATGAAGCGACACGGAGCGGCGGCTTGAGCGCGCAGGTGCTGACGCAGGCGCTGGGCGTGCAGGCCCGGGTGGTGATGTCTCTGATCTACCGGGAAACCCGGGTGCGGTTTGGCGGGACGCGGCTCGGCTACCTCTGGGCCCTGATCGAGCCCATCCTGCACGTGGCGGTGCTCTCGACCATCTATGTGGTCTGGGGCCGCCAGGCGCCGATCGGCAACCTTCAGATGTTCTTCATCACCGGCATCATGCCGTTCTTCCTGTTCAGCCATACGTCGTCGCGGCTGGCCCGTTCGATCTCGTCGAACGTGCAACTGCTGCGCCTGCCGCCGGTGACCAACATGGACATCGTGTTCGCCAAGGCCATCCTGCAGGGGCTCACCTGGGTCGCGGTGTTCGTCATCCTGCTGTTCCTGCTGATGCTGGGCGACAAGATGATCGTGCCTGAGAACATCGAAACCTGCGCGGCCGCGGCCTTCTTCACCTTCCTGCTGGGCTTCGGCGTGGGCCTGATCAACGCCGTGCTGAACATGCTGTTCAAGTCCTGGGAGCATTTCTACAGCGCCGTGACGCGGCCGCTGTACCTGCTGTCGGGCGTGTTCTACCTGGTGGACTCGCTGCCGGACCAGGCGCGCCGCGTCCTCGTCTACAACCCGCTCGTGCATTCCATCGAGTGGTTCCGCGTGGGCTACTTCGCGAACTTCAGTTCGCTCACGCTGGATCGGGCCTATCTCATCCAGTGGGCCATCGGCAGCGTCGTGATCGGCCTGTGTCTCGAGCGTGCGATGCGCCGCCGCCTGCATACCCGTTGAGGACGCCATGGACAAGAAAATCGTGGTGTCGCTGCGCGATGTGCGCAAGGGCTTCCGGTCGAAGAAGGGCACGCGTCATGTGCTCGACGGCGTGAGCTTCGATTTCGCCGCCGGCGAGAACGTGGCGATCTTCGGCGCCAACGGCAGCGGCAAGTCGACGCTCGTGCGCATGATCAGCGGCATGGAATTGCCCGACTCGGGCCGGATCCACCGTCATGCGGTGATCTCCTATCCGCTCGCCTTCGCGGGCGCCATCAGCTCCAACATGACCGGACGCGACAACGTGCGCTTCGTCGCCCGTGTCTACGGCTGCGACGTGGGCGAGGTCGAGCGCTTCGTGTACGAATTCTCCGAACTGGGCCGCGCCTATGACCTGCCCGTGGCGACCTACGCCAACAGCATGCGCGCCCGTCTTTCCTACGGCATTTCGATGGCACTCGTGTGCGACGTGTACGTCGTCGACGAGATGCTGGCCGTTGGCGATATGGCCTTCAAGCGCAAATGCCTGGAGGTGTTCGCCGAACGCACGCGCGGCGCCACGATTCTGATGGCCTCCAGCGCCACCACGACCGTGCGGCGCTTCTGCACCCACGCGGTAATCCTGCGCGACGGCCGGCTGGTGGACTTCGGTCCGCTGCCCGAGGTGGCCGAGCGCTTCACGCAGGACGGTGCCCCGGTCGCCAAGGCCGAGCCGCTGCCCGACGACGTGACGCAGGAAGAACCGCAGTCCTGAACCCCTTTTTGAACCAAGACGACGATTGCTTATGACGAGTCCGGAGAGTACTTACACGGGGCCGCGCCTGCCTGGCGGACGCCCGCGGCAGAAGACGCACTGGTTGCGCTGGTCGGCCATTCTGCTGATCGGCGTGCCCGGCGTGCTGCTGGCCCTGTATCTGACCTTCATTGCGCACGACCAGTTCGTGTCGGAGGCGCGCTTCGGCCTGCGCGCGGGCGCCCAGACGCAGTCGACGGCGGCGAGCCGCGACGGCCGCGCCACGCTGGGCGGCAGCGAAATGACGGCCGAGCTGTTCGTGGACTCGTTCGCGGTGGTCGACTACGTCAAGTCGCGCCAGATCGTGCGCGAGCTGGACAAGCAGCTCAATCTGCGCGACATGTGGTCCAAGCCGACGATCGACCTCTGGTACCGCATCTCGAGCGACGATACCGACGAGGCGCTCTGGCGGCAATGGAAGCGCATGGTGGACATCGAGTTCGACATGTCGACCGGCGCCATCATTCTGCGCGTGCGCGCGTTTACGCCGGAAGAGTCGTTGCGCCTCGCCCAGGCCATCCTGACCGCCAGTGAAAAGCTGGTGAATCAGATGTCCGTCAAGGCACGCGAAGACAGCGTGCGCTTCGCGCAGGGCGAAGTTCAGACCGCCGAAAAGCGTCTGGTGGCCGCCCGTATCGAGGTGCAGGATCTGCGCGCCCGTACCGGCGTGCTGGACCCCGTGAAGGAAGCCGAGGCGAATCTGCAGATCGCGGCCAAGGTGCGCGCCGATATCGCCACCGCGGCGGCCGAGCTGGACGCCATGCGCGCCGGCGGACTGCGCAGCGGCCCGGCCTACGAGCGGGTGCAGGCGCGCCTGCAGGCGCTGCAACGCCAGCTCAAGGAACTCAACGATCACCAGATCAGCGTGGCGCGTGCGTCGACCACCGGCCAGGAGAAGGGCTCTCTGTCGGCCGTGCTGCGCGAGTACGAAGCGGCCGAAACGGAGCGGCAGTTTGCCGAGGTGTACTACACCGGCGCCCTCAAGGCGCTCGAAGAGGCCCGTGGCCTGGCCGCGCGCCAGATGCTCTACACGGTGGTGGCATCGCAGCCGACGATGGCCGACGAATCCCAGTATCCGCGCCGCCTGATCGATACGGCGCTGGGCATTCTGGGCCTGTTCATCCTGTGGATCGTGGCGGTGCTGGTGGTGTACGCGATCAAGGACCACGCCTGAGCCCGGTGGGCGAGGGCAGATAGCCGAAAGCGAGATCTCGATGTTTTCCTTTCTCTCACGTCTTCGCAAGCCGCGTCGTGCCGAGCCCGGCGACGGCCCGGCCGGCGGCCGCCCGAGCACGCTGGCTGTCGTCGATATGTTGACCGCGGCCGCGACCGCCGAGCCGCAGAACGAGGAGCCTTCGCGCGACACGCTGCTCGAGGCGCGCAAGCTGCTCGAACAGCATGTGGCCGCCGGCGACCCGCAGGGCGCCGTGCCCAAGCTGCTCGAGTATGTGCGCCACTATCCCGAAACGGAGCTGTTCCAGGTGCTGGTGGCGCGCAGCCTGGAGGCGGCGCACAAGCCCGACGAAAGCCTGGTCGTGTGGCGCAGCATCCACCAGCGCTTTCCGGATTCCTCGGATGCCTTCATCCTGATGCTGCGCGGCGTGAAGCGCCAGCTGGGCGTGGAGGCGGCGCGCGGCGAGCTCGAGCTGTACTTCTCGGGCGGCAGCAGCAGCGCGCGTGACATCCTGCTCGAAGCCAAGAGTTGGGACGAGATCGGTAATTCGGAAGAGGCCGACCGTTGCTTCGCGCGGCTGGTCGCGGAGCATCCCGCATTCGAGAACGGCTACGTGGGCTGGGCCCAATCGCTGGTGCGCCGCGGCGCGCTCTGGCGTGCCCGCGCCATGCTGCGCACGGGTGCGGCCACGCTGGGCGATGCCGGGCGCAAGGTCGCGCGCCGGCTGGGCGAACTCGACAACGACATCGCCGCGTTGCGCCAGTTGGGCGTGGAGGGCGAAGGCCGCGACGTGCCGGTCAGCATTCTGGTGCTGGAGCGGCTGTTCCAGGAGATCGGCAAGCGCCGCAACGCCGAGTACGACGCGGGCCCGGAATCGTTCGTGGGCACCGTGCTCATGATCAACGGCTCGCTCGGCGCCGGCGGCGCGGAACGGCAGTTCGTCAACACCGCGGTGGCGCTGCAGACCGCGATCCAGTCGGGACAGTCGGTGGCCGGCTATGGCGTCGTGGGCCCGGTGCAGGTGGTGTGCCGGTCGCTGCGCAGCCGCGAGGGCGCCGACTTTTTCGCGGCGACGCTGCGCGAGAACGGTATCCCCGTGTCGGTCTACGCGGACATGCAGGCGTGGGGCGGTTGCGAGTATTCGTCGCTGCTGGCCCCGTACCGCGAATATCTGCGCTTTCTGCCCAAGCAGATCATCGAGGGCACCACCAAGCTCACGGACGTGATGCGCTCGTCGGTGCCGCAGGTCGCGCACATCTGGCAGGACGGTTCGATCTTCGCGACCGCACTGGCCGCGCTGCTCGCGGGCGTGCCCCGCATCGTGCTGTCGGTGCGCACCATGCCGCCGGTGGACCGGCCCGACCGCTACCGCGTCGAGTACGACACCATCTACTCGGAGTTGCTGAAGATGCGCGGCGTGGTGTTGAGCTCCAATTCCCAATTCGCCGCGCACCGCTATGCCGACTGGCTCAAGGTCGATGCGCGCCGGATTCCGGTGGTCTACAACGGCCTGGCGCCGCTCAAGCCCGCCAGCGACGACAAGGCGCTGGGCCTGATGGCCGAGTTCGCGTCGCGCACCGCCGAGCAGACGTTCACGGTGGGCACGGTGATGCGCGTGGATGACAACAAGCGGCCGTTCCTGTGGGTCGAGGCGGCGCAGAAGTTCGCCGCCACGCACCCGCACGCGCGCTTCATCATGGTGGGCGGCGGTCCGCTGCTCGAGCCGGTCAAGGAGTTCGCGCAGCGCATCGGCATGGCCGACCGCATCCTCTTCACGGGTCTGTCCAAGCGCGTGGGCTACTGGCTCACGCAGTTCGACGCCTTTCTGCTGCTGTCCCGTTTCGAGGGGCTGCCCAATGTGCTGATCGAGGCGCAGTTCTCGGGCGTGCCGGTCGTGACCACGCTCGCGGGCGGCGCTGGCGAGGCCGTGCAGGAAGGCGTGACCGGTCTCACGCTGCCCGCGGACACCGTGACGGCCGACGACGTGGCGCAGGCCCTCACGCGCATCCATGAGATGTGCCAGGCCGACGCCCGCATCGCCGAACACGCCCGTCAGTGGGCCACGGCGCGCTTCTCGCTGTCGCAGATGATCGCGTCCACCGTGCGTTGCTACCAGAATCCTTGAGGAAACCGCCGATGATCCAAGCCGTCCAGGCGCCCCTGCATACCGCGTCCACCCCCGATTCCGCCGCCCTGAACCTGTTCGTGCTCGGCAGCTGCCGCGTGCACCGTCCGGTGAAGCTGCTGCAGGAAAGCGGGAGTGCGCGGTTGCACACCTCCGGCGTCAGCGGCTACATCCACAGCACCCGCGAGGCCGCGCAGCGCGTGCGCTGGCTGGCCGAGCGCACCGGGCTGGACCGTCAACTGCTGCCGTTCCTGTTTCCGGCCGCGCGCGTGCCCATCGTGACGCCGGCGCTGGCCGACGAGCTGCGCACCGCGGACCTGCTCGTGGTGGAGGCGGCCGCCGAGCGCAGCGTGAGCGTCGACGGCGTGTTCCTGCAGAAGAATCTCGTCGTGCGGCATCTGGTGCGTGAACTGGGTGACGAAGGCATGGCCTGGTGGCGCTCGCTGGTCCGCAACGGCCGGGTGCTGCCCGAGGCCTACGACGCGGTGCGGCCGGTGTTCGAGCACGTGATCGACGATGCGCTCAAGCCGGCGGGCGAGCGCGTGCTGCGCGGCGCGGTGTGCGCCGAGGACACCGAAGCCGATGTGCGCGCCGATCTGCACTATCTGGCCCGCGTGGTCGACAAGCCGCTGCTCGCGGTGACGCACGTCGACGTGGCGCGCCCGGACGGCCGCCGCATGGTGTCGCGCAGCCGTCACGTCGAGCGGGTCAAGACCGCGGCCGAGGGCGTGCCCGGCGTCGAGGTCATGGATCCGCTGGAGATTGCCCAGGGCTGGGACGAAGCCGCCTTGCTCGACAAGGACGGGGCCGACGTCAATCACTATTCCCCACGTTTCGAGGCTGTGCTGGCCGAACACATGCTGGACCGCGTGCGCGCGCAACTGCGCCGCTCGGGTCCGGCTCGCGCCGCACGCCATTCCTTTTCTTTACCGGAGTAACAAGACGGGCATGAATAAGAACCTATTTCGACTGCTATCGGTGCTGGCCGTACTGGCGCTTTCCGGCTGCGGCGTGCTGTCCGGCTCGGGGCCCACGAAAGGCGCGATCCTGGATGGCGCCAAACCGTCGGGCGATGCCCAGCCCGCCTACGAGGTGGTGGATGTGCGGGCCGACACGATCGCACCGTATGTGCTGGTGCGGCACGACGCCGACGCCGAAGGCGCGACCAGCGACGGCTACGTGGGCAACATGACCGTCATGCCCGGCGACGTGCTGCGCGTGCTGGTGGCCGACAGCATGGAAGGTGGCCTGTTCGCGCCGCTCGCCAATGGCGGCACGGTGTTCGAGGCGGTGCGCGTCGATGCCTCCGGGTCGATCTCGCTGCCCTATGTCGGCCGCCTGAAGGTGCGGGGCAAGTCGCTGGAAGCCATCGAGCAGCAGGTGCGCGGCGCGCTGCGCGCCAGCGCCGCGGTGCAGCCGCAGGTCATGGTGGACCTGGCGGACGACCGCTCCAACTCCGTGCTGGTGGCGGGCGCCGTGCCCCGGCCGGGCCGCTTCGGTGGCAACAAGGGGCCGCTGACCGCGCTGGACGCCATCACGCAGGCCGGCGGCTCCACGCTGCCGCCGTATCAGGCCGACGTGGTGATCCGCAGCGGCAAGAAGGTCAAGCGCATTCCCTACCAGCAGTTGCTCAATGGCCGCAACGTGGCCGTCGAGCCGCGTTCCGAGGTGGTGGTCGAACCCAATCTGAAGCGCTTCGTGGCGATGGGCGCGCTGACCAAGCCGGGCCTGCACGAGCTGCCCTCCAAGCAGACCAATCTGCTGGACGCGCTGGGTGTGGCGGGCGGCCTGAATGACCGCGCCGCCGACGCGACCGGCGTGTTCGTGTTCCGCCTCGATGGGCGCAATGCGGGCGCCGCGCCGCATCCGACCGTGTTCCGTCTGAACATGCGCAACCCCGAGTCGATGTTCCTGGCCAAGCAGTTCGAGCTGATGCCGGAAGACGTGGTGTACGTGAGCAACGCGCCGATGTACGAGTGGGAAAAGATCATCACCCCGATCGTCCAGGTCCTGATCGTCGGCCAACGTGTCGGCTCCAACTGATTTTTTTGTAGAAGGTGTTTCATGTCGCAATTGCTTAAATCCTTGGACCAAATCAAGCTCGCCGTCGTCGGCCTGGGCTATGTGGGCCTGCCCCTGGCCGTCGAGTTCGGCAAGAAGCGCGAGGTTATCGGCTTCGACATCAACGAGCGCCGCGTCGATGCGCTGCGCAAGGGTCATGACCACACGCTGGAGGTGGATGACGACGAGCTGGCCAGCGCCAAACAGCTGAGCTACACCACCGACAAGGAAACCCTCGGCCGCGCCAACGTGTTCATCGTGACGGTGCCCACGCCGATCGACGAGTACCGCCAGCCCGACCTGACGCCGCTGGTCAAGGCGAGCGAGACCATCGGCGCCGTGCTCAAGCGCGGCGACATCGTGATCTACGAGTCCACCGTGTACCCGGGCGCGACCGAAGAAGACTGCGTGCCGGTGCTCGAGCGCGTGTCGGGCCTGAAGTTCAACGAAGACTTCTACGCCGGCTACAGCCCCGAGCGCATCAATCCGGGCGACAAGGCGCACCGCGTCAGCACCATCA